>VEXD01000053.1 GCA_009391235.1 SAR202 cluster bacterium AC-409-J13_OGT_754m | reverse complement strand
TCGAATTCCATCACAACCAGCCGGTTAGGAATCCATGTTCCTTCAAAAACTTCTACATTCCCTCCTCTAATCAGATACCGACCTCCGTAGGTCTTCAATATGTCAGGCGTTAATTTGCCGTATTCCTTAAATCTATCTGGATCCTTAACATCAACATCTGCAATTACAAAGGCTGCCATATAAACCCCCTTAAATTATTGAATACATGCATAATTCAATTCTGTTAAAGCTGTCACTATGTACCAATTAATACAATCAAATAAAGTCTACAAAAATATTTTAACAACTCTAGCGATTACCGCAGTAATAAGCAGCAATCCTATTATCCATTTTAAACCCAATGTCGAAACTCCACTTTGAAGTCAGTTGAATATAATGCTCTATAAATGTCAAAAACAATAATGATGACCCTATCCAAAATCATACTAACACTATGATTCTTCGATCAATTCTTGAATCAATTCTGTTAGTTTTTTATCATTCAGAGCCCCAGTCCATCTTCTATGAATTATACCATCAGGTTTAATAAAAATTGTTGTGGGCATACCAAAGATTCCATATGATTCAGTAATTCCTGAATCCATTGTAGTCCCTGCTGCATAGCTTATACCCAATTCTGACAAAAGCCGTTTCCCATCTTCTTCTGTCCCCAACAAAACTAACTGACCTATGTCAACGCCTATTAATACTACCTGATCATTGAAAATGCCATTAACTTTATCCAGATCATTCATTTCTATTCTACACGGTGGACATAATCCAGCCCAAAAATTAAGTACCATTGGATTACCCAATGATAAAATTGAATAAAGAGTGGTTGGTTCATCATAGTCAAGATTCCCAGTTTGATAGAAGCGAATCCTGAAGTCAGCAGCTTTCGTGGGTGAATCCGATCCATCAGTGATTACAGGAAGCCCACTCTCATCCATTCCTGAAACATCACTATCCGCTATTATCCTTGTTGCTCCATCACCTGCATTCTCTCCTATAGCCATGCAGGCGCTAGAGATAATTATCAACAAAATAGCACAGACTAACAAATTAATTTTTTTGGATTTAATCAACTTCCTGTTAACGCTCAATATTAAATTAGTCACACGGCATCATATATCTATATAGACACCCAAATCTACACCTATTGGATTACAATCGGAACAGATATGCAAGAACCTTCCAAGACACTATTGCCCTCAATCAAATGTCTGCATATACTTTAATTTAACTATGACATCTAAAAAGTCTACGTCTACGAATAAATATCAGGAACTTAGACTATTCCCCCTGAACCTAGTTCTATTCCCAGGTATGACCCTTCCTCTTCGCATATTTGAAGAACGTTATAAACTGATGATTGGTGAATGCATTGATAACCATTTGCCTTTTGGTGTGGTACTTATCAAGGAAGGACAAGAGGTAGGGGGGGCGGCCATTCCATATCCAATAGGAACAACTGCTGATATTACTAAAGTCGAAAGGATGGACGGGGGAGGGTATTATATAGAATCAAAAGGAGCGACTAGATTTAGGATACAGGATCTCTCTCAAGAAACACCCTTCCTAATAGGCTCAGTAGAATTCCTGAAAGAAGACAAGTCTGGCAGATTAAAAGTGCTAAGCAGGAATGCTGCCAATCTACTCACTCAACTTTGGCAATTGCAATCTGGATTAAGCGGTGGATGGGCCAGTTCACCTACAGTCCCCACTGATCCGGTAGACCTTTCCTACGCTATTTCTCAATCTATAGCACGTCCGGCATTAGTAGGGCAATACCTATTGCAAATCCCCGTAAAAGAACGGTTAGAGTGGTCCATACCACTAATAACGGAACGAATAGCAGAGACTAAACATCAACTTCAACTAAAATTCTTAAAAGAACATCATGGGTTAAACTGATAGCCTATAAATTAACCTAAACCCTTTGAACTGATTAGACTCAACTTAAACTAACTGTTGAATGAATATCCTAGACTATTTATAATCTGCAATAGATATGATCCTAGC
>VEXD01000052.1 GCA_009391235.1 SAR202 cluster bacterium AC-409-J13_OGT_754m | reverse complement strand
GGCAGGAGTGTTACTACTAGCTTCACTGATCGGAGCACTTTCATTAGTTAGGGAGAAATAATCTGTGGAATTTGAGAAGTTCTTGGTGCTTTCAGCTATATTATTCTGCATAGGCCTCTACGGAGTTCTAGGAAGACGAAATGCTATTACTGTTCTGATGTCATTGGAAATAATGTTTTTCGGTGTAATTTTGACCGCAGTAGCAATGTCTAGATATGTGGCGACCCAAGCACTTAATTCGGACCTTGCAAACCCTTCCGAAGCTACAATGGAGACGTTGTTAACAGGACAAACTTTTGCTTTGTTCATTATTGTTGTAGCAGCAGCCGAAATTGCACTGGGATTAGCTATAGTAATCGCTTTTTATCGTAGTAAAGAGACGGTTGATATCACCCAAGCCAACTCTATGAGCCTATAGGTGACTAAATATGTGGATTGATTTCATGAAAGTCCCTAACCTTATGGTAGGGCAAATGTGGAAAGATATTATAGAAGCAGAAGGTCTACCGGTTCGCCTTATGCCTTATAACAATATCCTTGCTTGGGGCGAGCATTTGCCCTTCAGGGTAATGGTGCCCAAGGGAAGGGAACATGTAGCTGATGAGATATTAAGGAAGCTATAAGATGATCCCTGAAATCGGAGTTTGGTCAATTTTACTGGCGCCCTTGTGTGCATTCCTCATTATAGTATCGATAATAAGACCATTCCTAAATAATTACACAAAGCTATCAAGTGGATTACTTATAGCAACTCTAGCATTATCCTTCAGTCTATCTATTTGGACATTATCTTCTGTAATCTCCAACGGACCGCTAAGTTTTGAATCACACACATGGTTATCAATAAATGGCCTTGATATTCGAATAGGGCTATTAGTAGATCAATTAACGGCCATCATGCTCATTATAGTTACGGGAGTTAGTCTACTAGTTCAAATTTATTCTGTAGGATATATGAATCACGATCCCAGTTACTCTCGATATTTTGCGTTCATGGGTCTCTTTTCAGCTTCTATGTTGGGATTAGTTCTAGCCAGTAATATCATACAAATGTACCTAATGTGGGAACTAGTCGGGTTAGGATCATATTTGCTTATAGGATTTTGGCATCAAAAACCTGAAGCCGCCGCGGCAGCAAAAAAAGCTTTCCTCGTTACAAGAATTGGTGACTTCGGATTTTTGCTAGCAATTTTGTACTTATTCTTTAACAAGCAATCTTTCATAGACCAAGGTTTAAACCCATTGGAAATAGCCGATATACAGGCAGCTATACCAATGATCAAAGCTGGGGTGATTACATCTATCGGTACGGTTGGATTAACCTGGCTGGGCCTAGGCATATTCGCTGGAGCCGCTGGTAAGTCAGCTCAGTTCCCCTTACATGTATGGCTACCTGATGCCATGGAAGGGCCCACTCCAGTTAGTGCATTAATACATGCTGCCACTATGGTTGCAGCAGGCGTGTTCCTGGTAGCACGATTTTTTCCAATCTTCGAAGCTTCTGAAGTTTCTATGACTACAGTAGCCCTGATAGGAACATTCACTGCTATTTTTGCTGCAACAATGGCAATCGTAATGGACGACATTAAACGCGTTTTGGCATACTCTACAATAAGTCAACTTGGTTTTATGATGGCGGCTCTAGGAATTGGAGCTTATGGGGCCGCAATCTTTTTATTGCTGAACCATGCCTTCTTCAAATGTCTTCTTTTTCTCGCTGCTGGAAGTGTAAACCATGCCACTGGAACTTTCGATATGCAAAAAATGGGTGGCTTGAAGAAGATCATGCCGATAACCTATATCACAACAATCATAGCGGGATTGAGTCTTGTAGGCATGTTCCCTTTGTCCGGTTTCTGGAGCAAAGAAGAAGTTCTGGGCCATGCTTTGCATGGCAACCGTTTCCACATCACTATATTTTGGGTTCTTATGCTTGGAAGTCTAGCCACTGCATGGTACACAATAAGAATGATCTATTTAACTTTCCACGGTACCTTTAGGGGGAATCCTC
>VEXD01000051.1 GCA_009391235.1 SAR202 cluster bacterium AC-409-J13_OGT_754m | reverse complement strand
GGCCAATCTGCTCGAAATATAATGCTATGGACCTTTCATCAGAACCTTGATCGATTACGCTATTGAGCGTAACGCCGTCAAACCATTCGACAATTCCAGCATATCGGGTCTCGTTTGACTTGGGCATATGGACTCTAACGTAGCCACGACCGTCCCGAGTCATTCGTGGTATTGGCACCCGAATCCCTGCACGGTTCAAAGCTTGCGTCCACTGATGCTCGGAATTCAGTTCAGCGAGGTTGTGATATCCAGGACGGTGGAGGCGCAAAGCGTAGGTTCCACTGCAATCAGTATCGACTCGAAATACAATGTTCTCACTGATAGAAACGCATTCAATTTGCGTTGCGCAGAGATCCCACGCATGCAACGCTTGCTCGGCAGCTAGTAGCAACGAGCTACTGTTATCAGGCTTTGGCATCAATCTCTCCCATGGTCTCTTCGAACGCTGTAAGAAAAAGATCGGCATGTTCACGAGTGAACACCAACGGAGGGCGAATCTTGAGAACATTACCTAGTGCTCCAGCGTTGCCGATGAGAAACCCCTTATCCTTTAGTCGATTGACATAAACTACGGCACCGTCTCGGTCAGGGGTTTTTAAGTGCCGATCAGACACCCACTCCAACCCGATGAACAACCCTTGGCCGCGAATCTCGGCCAAGGGTTCGCAACGGTCTTGCAACTTGGTCAGTTCGCTCCGCAAATAGTCACCAACATGAGAAGCGTTCTGACGAAGGTTTTCAGTTTCTATCACGTCGAGGACTGCCATGCCTACTGCTGCTTGTAACGGACTTGAGGCAAACGTATTGAAGTACCTACGATGTTGACGGAAGTTGTCCACAAGTTCCTTTCTCGCAATAACACCAGCAAGAGGCAAGCCATTTCCCATGGGTTTGCCCATCGTAACGATGTCTGGAACGAAGTCATTCACCTCGTAACCCCACCACTCTCCAGTTCGACAAAAGCCAGCCTGCACTTCATCAGCGATGAATAGACCACCCGCATCGTGAATAATTTCGGACGCTCGTGCCATAAAGCTATCCGGAATATCAGGCAATCCTTCGTTAGCGAGAATGGGACATACCAACATACCCGCCAGTGGAATGCCACTCACTTGGAACGCATCTATGGCTGTCCTTACCTCGGCAAGATACAACTCCGTGAGCTCAGATTCAGACACTCCATCTTGTAGTGGACGATACCGTTGCGGATAAGGAATAGCTCGAATCTCAGCATTTATATCTTGAGGTGGACGGGAAAGTTTGCTGACTTCGGTGCTGTTACCATGGTAGCCTGCGTCGGTGCAGATTATCCCGCGACCACCAGTTGAGACGCGTGCCATAAGCATCGCCACTTCGTTCGCTTCCGTCCCCGTGCAGGTGAACACTATACTCTTCAATGGATCCGCATGAAGTCCGGCCAAGCGTTCAGCATAGTCCAGAATGCCTTCGTGCAAATAACGACTGTGGACATTCAGCGTGCGCGCCTGTTGGTGCATGGCTTCGACTACATGCGGGTGACAGTGACCCACACAAGGCACATTATTGTACATGTCAACGTAGCCACGATCATCGGCATCGAAGAGCCAAACCCCTTCTCCGCGGACGATATTCACTGGCTCTTGATAGAAAAGTGGCGCCCCGACACCCAGGAGTTGCTCTCGGCGAGCAAGCAAATCAGTTGTGTTCATGATCACTTCCTTAAATGCATGTATAGGATAGCGAGTTTAGTGCCTACGCAAAGGGTAATCTTCAAAACGAACTATAAGCTCTTCTCTACTTTGCCCATCTACGAGTTATACCTGCAAGCTACTAATTATTGGTGCTATTTATGCCTATTGGCTATACATAAATATCGGTCTATAAGTTAGGGCATAAAATACATTGTTTCATTTGTATTTATAATTCCCTTGGTTATTCTGGGGCTTGGATACTCATCTTACTCCCGAGACAAGGCATGAGCACGTACTCCCGCCTTGTAATGTTCCTCTGCGGTGACTATCGGTCCTGGCCGATAGATGTAATTGGTATCGGGCATAAGCCATTCTAG
>VEXD01000050.1 GCA_009391235.1 SAR202 cluster bacterium AC-409-J13_OGT_754m | reverse complement strand
CAATATGCACTAGCTAAGTTGCTAGTAGTTCCACCTGCAAATATTTGTGTTGTAGGAGATCCAGACCAATCAATTTATGCTTGGAGAAATGCAGATATACGTAATATCCTTAGCTTCCAAAAGGATTATCCCGAAGCCACATTAATCCAATTAGATGAAAACTACAGATCCACCTCTACAATAATAGAAGCCGCAACTCAGCTTATCTCCTCCAACCGAGATAGACTCCCTAACGAGATATGGACCCAAAACCAAGAAGGATCCCCCATAATTATCCACGAGGCATTTAACGGAGAGGAAGAAGCTGAGTTTGTGATCCGAAGAATTGAATATCTTATTCGAGAGGAAGGAGTAACGCAATCTGAATGCGCCATAATGTACCGAGTAAACGCCCAATCCAGAATGATAGAGGAAGCCTGTCTTAAATATGGCATGAAATATAGGCTTGTAGGCGGAATAAGATTTTATCAAAGAAAAGAGGTTAAGGACCTCATATCCTATCTTCGCTTAATAAACAACCAAGAGGACCAGATAAGCTTGCAACGAATTTTAAACGTGCCGCCTCGTGGAGTAGGTGCAACGACAATAGATAGATTAATGTTCAAGGCCAAAAAAGAAGAAATAACTGTCAGCAATCTTCTAAAAAAACTATCCGCAGATGAAGAAAGCACCAGTGATATAGCTCAACAGTTGCCATCACGTGCTTTAAAATCACTGATTGAATTAGAAAATTTAATTGCCGACCTGCGCCTAATGAGTAAAAGTTCAAGTGTAGTAGAGCTGATAGATTTCATATTGGATAAAACATCATATAGATCCTATCTCCAAAACAAGTTTGACGATCATGGAGATCGTTGGGAAAATATTTCAGAATTAAGGAATGCGGCATTTTCCTTTACAGAGCTTGGCCCTCAAAAAGATCTTAACGAACTATTAGAACATCTTGCCTTGGTAACTGATTTGGACTCTTACGACCAATCCACCGATGGCGTCACTTTAATAACACTACATCAAGCTAAAGGACTTGAATTCCGGGTTGTATTCATTATCGGATTAGAAGAGGGGCTCTTGCCTCACAGCAGATCAATTGATAATCCTGAAAGCTTGGAAGAGGAACGAAGGCTCTGCTACGTAGGTATTACACGCTGTATGGAACACCTATATCTTGTTAGAGCATTCCGCAGATCTTTCATGGGTAGTAATGGACCCACTATCCCATCAAGATTCCTTCAAGAAATCCCTTCATCCCTGTTGCACTCCATGAATTCCTATAAGAACACTGTTCCCAATAATAAAAATTTGTTGAGTGAATCTTCGTCAAGCGAACCATGCTTAACATTTGAGACAGGAGATAAAGTGGTTCATAAAACATTCGGAGAGGGAATTGTGATAAAAACCAATGGTTCCAAACAGGAGGGGGAGGTAACTGTCGCCTTTATAGGAGGAGCTGGAATAAAGAGACTCCTCCTTAGTTACGCAAATCTAAGAAAACTCTAATACTATCCTTCGAATCTTTCTCCCATTTCCTTTAGGAATTTCTCTACTTGAGGGGATAATTTCGTAAGATCTTCAGCATTCGATTCAGATGAACGTGAATCATAATGAACTTCAAGTCTATCTACTACAGACTTGAGTCCTTTGTTCCGCATGACTTCGTAATTTAGCTCACGATATTGACGTTGACCGCGTTCGGAATCAGTCAGTTCCATGGGCAGATCATAAACAGAACAAAGCACTTCTAAAATCCGCGCTGCGCCCGCATAATCTTCATCAAGCTGGACATATTGGGGTAAATGAACCATCAAACTTGCGGAATCAATTCCACGATCGTTGATGCCATCGGCCAACAGATTCAGAATAGACGTAGGACCTTGATATTTACTGGGTCTTACTTGAAAAAAATCAGAATATTGCTTAACTAAGTCGCCATGAGCAGTTCCTGTAATTATTAAGGGACGCGTATGGGGAACAACATCATACATGCCACCAACTCGAATATATTGTTTGACACCTAGTGTATCAACAATCTCTAACACTGACTCTACATAATCTTCCGCAAAAGCTTGTGGCTCCAAAAGGTGG
>VEXD01000049.1 GCA_009391235.1 SAR202 cluster bacterium AC-409-J13_OGT_754m | reverse complement strand
GAAACACAACGTGCTTCTAAAACACTTCCATATAAAATCACTAAGGCAGCCAACGGTGACGCATACGTCGCATTGGATAACAAAGACCATGCTCCACCACAAATATCGGCAATGATTCTTCAAAAAATCAAGCAAGATGCTGAGGCTAAGTTAGGAGAAAAGATCACTCAAGCAGTAATCACGGTGCCGGCATATTTCAATGATGCCCAGCGTCAAGCTACTAAAGATGCAGGTCAAATTGCAGGACTAGAGGTTCTACGTATCATTAATGAACCCACTGCAGCCTCTTTGGCATATGGCTTGGACAAAGTGGACAAAGACAAAACATTAGCCGTCTTCGACTTGGGTGGAGGTACATTCGATATAACAATATTGCAGATGGGAGAAGGTGTTTTCGAAGTAAAATCAACAAACGGAGACACCTACCTGGGAGGAGATGATTTTGATCAAAAAGTAATGGAGTGGTTGATAGAAGACTTCCGTAAAGAATCAGGCATTGATCTGTCAAGCGACCGCATGGCACTACAACGCCTTCGTGAAGCCGCAGAAAAAGCTAAGGTGGAATTATCTAGTGTTTTACAAACAGAAGTTAATCTTCCATTCATAACGGCAGATGCTACTGGCCCCAAACACCTGCTTATGACATTAACGAGAGCATTATTTCAACAATTAGTTGGAGACTTAGTTAAAAATACGGAAGTTCCGTGTAATCAAGCCCTTGCTGATGCGGGTCTAAGCCCAAGCGATATAGATGAGGTGGTTCTAGTAGGAGGAATGACTCGAGCACCAATAATCCAAGATAAAGTTAAAGAAATCTTCGGCAAGGAACCGAATCGCAGCGTTAACCCAGATGAAGCCGTAGCATTAGGAGCAGCAATTCAAGCCGGCATACTTCAGGGTGATGTAACGGATCTTTTGCTGTTGGATGTAAGCCCATTAACTTTGGGGTTGGAAACTCTAGGCGGAGTAGGAACTGCTCTAATTGCCCGCAACAGCACAATACCCACATCAAAAAGTGAAGCATTTACAACTGCGGCAAATAATCAAACAAGCGTAGAAATTCACGTAGTACAGGGAGAACGACCGATGGCTGTCGACAATAAATCCATCGGTAGATTCATCCTTGATGGGCTACTCCCGGCCCCAAGAGGAGTTCCGCAGATTGAAGTAACATTTGATATAGATGCTAATGGTATTCTTAGTGTGTCAGCTAAAGATAAAGGAACCGGTAAGGAGCAAAAAATCGTTATTCAGCCTAGTTCTGGTCTTGACGAAGAACAAGTAAAGAAAATGGTTGATGAAGCTCAACAGTTTGCTGAGGAAGACCAACGTAAGCAAACTGAAGCTGAAGTGCGCAACCAAGCAGATAACTTGATCTTCAGTACAGAAAAAGTACTAGAGGAACACTCTGACAAGGTCGAAGCTGAATTGAAACAAGAAGTAGAATTAAAACTAGAGGCCTTGCGAACGGCCTTGCAAGCCAATGATGTAGCAAGTATGCAAAGTGCTATCACGGAATTGAATGCACCATTACAAAAGCTGGGGGAGGTAGTATATGCGCAAAGTAGTGCTGAAAATGCCGATCCCGGTTCCGAATCCCAAGGAAATCAGGACCCGCAAGATGATGGAACGGTAGAAGGGGAGTTCAGAGATGTCGCATAAGTATCATTCTGATACGCACAACATATATAATACTTATGCAAATAGTATTACTAGGCAATAAGCTGTGAATTTAGCAAACAACAAAACTCAAGGCAAAGCCAAAAAAACTACTGATAGATCTGCTAAGCCTGAAGTGAGCATGACTGAATCCCAACTTCAGGCATACTTCCTCAGTCGTCTATCCCAATATTTGGATCTTAAAGCATTAACTGCCGATAACTCTAGTTTGGAATCTTGGCAAATTACCGCCCTTAAAAAAGCTACTTATTCTGCTTTCAGGGATTGCGAAGAGCAAGGGGCTTTAAAACAAGCGATCACGCTACTGCGCCAAAAACACCCTTTAACCAATCGTGGTTCTAAACCTATCCGCATCGACAAATATTGAGTTTAGGTTAAACAACTATCCACCGCCGATGTCTTTACTGGTGGTCAATTCACATCCACCTTGTTTAACCTAAAAGAAGAGGACATTAGAATCCCTCCAGTATTTCAATATCGTAGTCCA
>VEXD01000048.1 GCA_009391235.1 SAR202 cluster bacterium AC-409-J13_OGT_754m | reverse complement strand
CACGTGCCTGTACTAGCGTTTGCCCGACAGCGATCAAAAGGTTAAGAAGGGCCCGGTCGAGTTACATCGACCTGGCCCTTAAAATTGCAATTACCTAAGGATGAAAAACAGAACTGACACAATCGCAATGCCCACTACCCCGAGGTTCAGAGCCTCTATTTTACCGCTTAAAGCCTTGGTGGCGACAAAGGCGATAAAGCCTATAGCGATGCCATAGGCAATGGAATAGGTTAATGGCATGATTATCGCAGCAAGAACCGCAGGTGCATATTCTGATACGTCATTCCAATCTATATCCTTCAGATTGCGGAGGAAATAAGTGGCTATGAAAATCAGAGCAGGAGCGGTTGCAAAGGCTGGCACTGACTGTGCCAATGGGGCAAATACGAGACAAGCTGCAAAAAGAGCTGCTACGGTCACCGCTGTCAAACCCGTGCGACCACCCTCCTTAATTCCGGCACCACTTTCTATATAGGAGGTAGTATTGGATGTGCCTACCAATGCTCCAACAACCGTTGCCGAAGAATCAGCAAGTAATGCCCGGTCAATATCTTCAACCTCGCCATCGTCATTGATCCGGCCTGTCAGATTAGCTACAGAGGTTAGCGTCCCTGCCGTATCAAGAAAGTCTACGAACAGGAATGCAAAGGCTACCCCAATAAAGCCCCCAGTCGCCAGCACGGAGAAATCCAGCTGAAAGGCATGCTCTGGACTCGGCACAGAGCCTACCACACCACTCAACGAGGCTCCGCCTGCACCGAATATCCAGCCAATAACCGCGACTACCAAAATTCCGATGATGATCGATCCTGGTATTCTACGGTTGTCTAGCACGGACATGATAATGAAACCAAGACCGGCCAGAAGAACGGGCCAGGAGGCAACATCCCCAAGTCCTACCAATGTTGCAGGATTGTCAACGATTACACCGGCATTCTGCAATCCGATAATTGCCAGAAATAGACCGATACCCGCGCCGACACCTAACTTCATGCTCTTCGGTATGGAGTTGATGATATATTTGCGCGCTGGAGTAACCGATAGTATTACGAAAACAATACCGGCAACCAGTACAGCTGATAGTGCCTGCTGGTAGCTGTAGCCATCACCGAGAATGACGGTGAAGGTGAAATAGGCGTTAAGGCCCATCCCAGGAGCCAATGCTACTGGCCAATTTGCCCAGAGACCCATTATCAATGTGCCAACTACGGCAGCAATGATTGTTGCCGTAAAGACAGCACCGAATTCCATTCCTGTTCCCTCGGTGCTTAGAATGGCCGGGTTGACAACTGTGATGTACGCCATGGTAAGAAAGGTTGCCAAACCGGCAAGAAGCTCGGTGCGGACGGATGTGCCCGCCTTGTTCAAACGAAAAAGAGTCTCTAACATCATTTCCCCCTTGCATTTTGCCCAATGCGTGGACGGCTAAGCGTGAACATACCACATACACAAATGGGAGTCCAATCAATAGCATGTAAGACCATTCCTAATACTCATTTTCAGTGTACAAGGCTGGCACACTTTTGGTCGTTATGTGATTGCCCACAGCGTCACTATAAGGCGCCTCCACAGTGACTGTTCCAATCTAATACAATACGTTACAAGTAGAATTCGGGGTGCCAGTGGCAAAATCATAGCCGGGACAATAGCCTGAGATTCCCTGTAACGCATTTTATGCCCAAGTTTTTAATCTCTGTAAGATTGGCACGGCGTATTTCGGGAAAGTTATATTCAGTATTCGGCAGTAATCCTGATGGGCTACATAAGAGGAATCTGTAATTCATCTAGCGAGTATAGGGCTCGCAAATGGCGATATTGCTGATTGTAGTCCAAACCATATCCCACCAGGAATTCGTCTGGCACCTCAAATCCTATATAGTCAACAGTGACAGAGGTGCGCCTCCGAGCTGGCTTATCTAAGAGCGAACATATCCGTACCGTAGCTGCGCCCTGGTCCTCGAAGTATTCTCGTATAAACTGGGCGGTGAATCCCGAATCCACAATATCTTCAATTACCAAGACATTCTTGCCAACCACAGATGTTCGAACTCCATGGTGGAGACGAATCGCACCGGAGGATTTTGTTGACTGATCGTAGCTGGATATCCGAATGAAATCGACTTGGATTGGCAAATGCATATGGCGAATCAAGTCAGACAGGAAAATAAAGGAGCCATTCAAAGCCCCAACCACCAGAAGAGGCTGATCTTGGTAGTCGGCCTGGATCAGTTTAGCCAGACGCTCGACACATTCTTGGATCTGGGATTCGCTAATGACAAGTTTTAGAGTAGACACGTAGTTTGACCACCTCATCAATTGAATGTCTATGAACCGTAGCATCAGTTACTATTGCGGTCAATGATGGATTTGCACTCTAATGCGATCCTGCGTCTTCAGAAGAATAAGTTTGAGGAGTTCGAAATTTTTTGAGACAGAGAGGCTGCGTTTGTTTCGTTTGTGGGATGCCGCTAAATATCCCAACGCTGGAGGATTC
>VEXD01000047.1 GCA_009391235.1 SAR202 cluster bacterium AC-409-J13_OGT_754m | reverse complement strand
GAACCCTCCAGCGTTGGGATATTGAGCGGCGTCCCATAAACGAAACAAACGCACCCTCTCTGCCTCAGAAAAATACGGTACCGCGCACATATAATCTATTCTGAATTTTTCCACTATACCCTCTGGATTTGGTTCTTCGCTCCCCGGAAACCATTTTCCGAACGCCCAATGTATTGAATTCCACTCCCCTTCGCCGGCGGGATTAGGATAACCCATCACCTGACCAGTCTCGATCTTGCTACCGACGACTAGATCAGGGTTAAACAAGTAGATATCAAGAATGTCGTAGGTAACTACAAAATCGCCACTCATGACTGCAACGTAATACAAGATCGAACCTTGTTGTTTGGAAGCCATAGCAGAGGTTCTTATTTCTAATACTTCCCCGTTAGTCGCCGATACTATTTCCGCTCGATAGGGCCACTGGAAATCTATTCCAGGATGTCCATTAGGATTATTTATAGTTACTGGATGCAATATCGTTTCCCCCATAGGCATCATCCCGGGCGGCTCTTGGTCAATAGTAAAAGGAAGGCTTAAAACAGGTGGGGCTGACAGCGTTTCCTTAGGAGTTGACCCCGTAGGAGTGGCGGGAATTTCGAGAATAGTATCTTTTTGTGTACCGACTGAAGCTGGCGTGGGTGCAGACGGCATAGGCGTGGCTGTTGGTGCCACCACCTTTGTAGCCGTAGTTGTTGGAATTAGCACAACCACAAGTTCTGATGTATCAATAGATGTCTCGAATGTTTGGCAAGTGGAACCCTCGCATATATCAAGAAATACTTGCTCTATACTCCCAACCGGTTGATCAATAGTGAACTTCCATTTACTTCCCCCACCGTACGCATATGAGGCTGTAGAGGTCCACTTCATCTGAGACCCTTCTTTAATATTGGTGGACACACAAGTAATTTGGTTTTCTTCTTTACTGAGAACACAGCTAATTTGGGGGGCCGCATCCGATGTTGTGGATTTCTTCTCTGGAGAAGATTTAGGGGTTGGTTGGTCCATCACAGTCGGGGTAGATATCGCTGGCACCTGCGTTACCGTGGGCGCTGACATCCCGACCTGAGCAGTGCCCGAATCAGAACTACCCGAACATGAACCGGTTAACAGCAATGTCACGGTTAGTAAAGCTATATAACGAATCATAAACTCACCTACATAAACTTGTGCTCTTTTTCTGGGGCGTTTCGGTTCAAAAGAAGAAGGCTATCAGTTAAGTTAGCCCCATCCCGTGCCTAAAAAGGTGGTGCCGAAGATGAGATTCGAACTCATACTAGGTTGGCCCTCACTGGTGTTTGAGTTGGAGTCACTCTCTATTGAGCACCATCAACCAGACTTAAATAGTAGGGTTCTCAGGCACGAATTAATCAAGTTCTAGGATTATACAGGTAAGTAGCAGAAAGTAGTCGTAAGTAGTTGTGCACTTTCTGTGCACTTTTTTTATTCGACCCAGTAGGGTGAGGCCCCCTATAGTATATATAGTCTATGGTCGCTCGAGATTTGCACCACGTTTTTCAGATTCATCCCACCGTATCGCTGACAACATTAACATAATGTTTCGATCTCAACCATTCGCATGTCTAATATTACTAGTGGTGAGAACTTTAATATGCTCTGGAGTAGTACCGCAGCAGCCGCCGATTATTGTTGCTCCGCATTCAACCCACTCACGGGCATATTCTAGGTATTTCTGAGGATCAGCGTCAGTAAGGGATTGCCCCTCACCCCTAATCCCTCCTCCATGTGCGTAAGCACCTATGGGTAATGCCGTGTAACCCTTTAACTCTTGTAATGCTTCAGCAGTAACCTCTGGAGGTGAATGCATGATGAAAAAGGCTTTCACATTGGGTGAGAAACTAACGGCAACTGCATCAGAGATGGTTTCTCCTCCATGCCTACCCACTAGCCCTAGATAAATCTGACCATCATGACTTTCGCAAGATAATCCAACCCAAATGGGAAGATCCGTTTCTTCAGCAGCCGCAATAGCAGCTTTCAGATCGGTGGTCCTGGAAAACATCTCCAAGACGATGAGGTCTACGCCTTCTTCGGCCAGAATTTGTACTTGTTCTCGGTAATCTTCTAAGGCTTCTTCGTAAGAGGGAGTAATTTCAGGGTGAGCCTTTGGCTCAAATGCTGATATAGAACCTGCTATAACGACGGTTTCTTCAGCTTTACAGTTTTTTCTGGCATCCATCGCCAACTTTACCGACTGCTTATTGATGGCCGCTGTTTCTTCGGATAATCCGTCCTTTGCCAACGTAGCTCGGCTGGTTGAAAAAGTATTAGTAATGATGATTTCTGATCCGGCAAGGATATAATCTTGGTGTATATCTTGCACCAACTGAGGGTGCGTAATATTCGCATTTGCTGACCAGGAAAGTTGGGGATATATGGTCACCCCACGACTGGACACCTCAGCTCCTGTCCCGCCATCCATAATGACGATTTTTTTCTCATCCAATTTGTCTTGCAAAGAACTGATTAGATCCATGCTTTGGGCTCCTTAGGGTAGTTAGTCATCTTTATCGTATTCTTCTTTGAACCGACTCAATCCTTCTTTAGCTTGCTTCTCAATTTCCTTCACCCGCTCCT
>VEXD01000046.1 GCA_009391235.1 SAR202 cluster bacterium AC-409-J13_OGT_754m | reverse complement strand
CTTGTTTTCCATAATTAGAAGATGTTTATTTTGCGGGTTTCTCTTGATTTCTTCCTATTCGCCATGGCAAAATCTCTCCTCTTGGGAATTATACGCATGGATTTATTTCTCTGCGGCACCATGGATCTTCCTAGCTACGCTTCCATGGGATATAATGGCCCAAAGTACAATTAAAGGTGTGGTGTTCCTTTGCGAGTATTATTTCTCAAAGATGTTGTAAATGTAGCAAACGCGGGAGACATTAAAGAAGTGTCAAACGGGTTTGCTAGGAATTATTTGCTTCCTAAAAACTTGGCTGCTTTGGCTTCCGGTGAACAGATGAAGCGAATAGCAAAGATCACTAAGCTGGCTGAAGACCAGCGGGTTAGGGAAGTGGCAACCTGGAAAGGCCTTGCCGAAAAACTAAATGGAACCACGCTAGAGATTGGCGGTAGGGTGGGACCAAATGGCCAATTCTATGGCTCGATTTCCGTTTCTCGAATCATAGAAGACCTTAAAGAAGCCACCGGAGAAGAGGTTGAGCGCCGCGTTGTAGAGCTCAGCGAGCCAATTAGACAGCCTGGCCAATACAACATAATCCTCCGCCTTCACCAAGAAGTGACAGCCAATATAACTGTGCTAGCTCTCGGAGAAGGCCAAACTTTAGACGAACTTCTAGAGTCCACATCTGAGGACTACACGAGTGAGCCCATGCTCCCCGCTGAAGCTGAAGGTAGCATCGCCTCCCCCGAAGAATCCTCTGAGCGTGAGGCGTCGACGGAATAACGAGGCTTGGCGTGCCGCCTTGCTAATAAGCCTGCAGAACTATTTTCGGCGGACTCCTCCAATCTCGATATAGGGGAAGGGCACAAAGTCATTTTAGCAAATTAGTTACCCGGGAGGCATATAAGATTTGTACCAAGAGCGCCTACAGCCCCATAACATAGAAGCAGAAGAGGCCGTTATTGGCTCGCTTCTTATTGACTCTGATTCAATCCTAAAGGTGGTTGGAACGCTGACCCCTGCTGACTTTTACCAAGAGAGAGGCGCTTTTTGCTTTGAAGCTTGCGTAGCTCTTTTTCAGCGACGAGAAGCAATAAATCAAGTTACCGTAACGCATGAGCTCAACACAAGTGGCCGACTAGAAACAATCGGTGGGGGTGCCTATTTAAGCCACTTGATTTCTACCGTTCCCACTTCTCTTCACATAGAACATTACGCAAGGATCGTTAGAAGCACAGCTACAATGCGAAGGCTGATCACCGCAGCCTCAGAAATTGCCACAATAGGGTATGACGCTTCGTCTGATGACGAATCCGCAATCTCTGAAGCAGAAAAGATTTTATTTAAAATTCGTAGCGGCACAGAGTCTGGTGAATTTGTACAGCTAAGAGAAGTTCTTGACCAATTTCTCGAGAATCGGGCCTCCAGCTCAGAACTGATGGGCCAGCATGGAGCCCCGATTCTTACAGGGTTCAACGATCTGGATGATTTGCTTGGCGGGCTGCAGCCATCAGACCTCATTATCCTTGCTGCTCGTCCAAGCGTTGGGAAAAGTAGCCTCGCAGTAAATATGGCGGTCAACGCCTCCAAAGAGGGGGCCTCTGTCGGTATTTTCAGTTTGGAAATGAGCAGAGAGCAGTTAGCTATTCGTGTTTTATCTAGCGAGTCTGGGGTTAGCTCACATCGTTTGAGGCTAGGCCTCTTCACCGAAGCCGAAGAGGAGCGCATCATTGCCTCCATAGGTAAGCTGTCCGAATTATCTATTTTCATGGATGACACGCCCCTCCAAGGAATACTTGAAATGCGAAGTAAGGCTAGGCGCCTCTATATGGAGCACGGGCTGGACATGCTCGTGGTAGATTATCTTCAGCTAATAGAAGGCCCTTCGAGAAATAACAATCGCGTGCAAGAAATTAGCGAAATATCTAGAGCGCTTAAGGGCATAGCCAGAGATCTCAACATCCCAGTCATCGCGGTGTCACAATTAAGCAGAGCCGTTGAGCTTCGCACATCTCATCGGCCACAACTATCAGACCTCAGAGACAGCGGAAGCATAGAACAAGATGCCGATGTGGTGATGTTCATATACCGAGAAGACATGTACACCAGCGAACAAGACTGGATGCAACAGCATCCAGACGAGCGCTATCCTAAAAACATAGCCGAACTAATAATTTCAAAACATCGGCATGGACCAAACGGCACGTTAAAACTCCTCTTTCAAGAAGACTTGGTTTCGTTCCGACCCGCCCCGATAGATCGAGAGCTGATCCCGCAATGACATCATTTAAGAGGCATGACCCCTCCAATGCCTCGGTTCCAGCTGCATTGTTAGACTCGATGCTTACTTCAATTGAGGATCTTGGCGACCTGCAATGTATCCTTAGAGCTTTACGGACGCTGGATAAAAAAAGCGAACCCCTCAGCTTTATAACGATCGAGATGCTTGAAGGTGACCCCGTGCTTCAGAAATTAAAGTTGGCCACGTCTTCTATTTGGTCCGCCATGGAAACCGCGACAAGGATTGGCCTTTTCGAAAAAAGGGTTTTGATTAAAGCTGGCCAAGAGTGCGTTGTTTTTGTCCTTTCTATTCCCACGGAGGTTATACCCAGCCAAGAGACTGTCTCTGACGGTGCTCCTGTGAATGCGGGCTCTATTAGAACGGAAAGCCCACTAAACATCTTTTCTCTTTACGAATCAACTATCGG
>VEXD01000045.1 GCA_009391235.1 SAR202 cluster bacterium AC-409-J13_OGT_754m | reverse complement strand
CCTCTATCAACCCAGATAACAACGCTACACTAGATGTAGGAAGTTTAAATTTATCCATTGAATCTTCATTGGGCTTGAAATTCCCAACGTCATCATAGGCAAGACTAGCCGTGCTAGAAATCCGTACAGGTTTTACCAGGGGAATCATTTCTTTCCGTATGTAAAGAGCTCCAACTCCATCAGGGCCCAACAGCCATTTTTGCCCCGGAATAGCGTAAAAGTCACAATCCAACTCCCTCATATCCAAAGTTATGTGTCCAGCAGTTTGCGCTCCGTCTATCAACATCCAAATGTCACGAGATTTCGTTAATTCTCTGAGTTCCTTAACTGGCATTTTCAAGCCACAGGTGTATTGAATATGGCTTAGGAATAGCATCCGTGTCTTGCTGGTTATGGCATTTAAAACTCTATTTATTATATCTTCCTTACTGTCTGACGGATTCAAGGGTAAAGGATTTGCTAAAACCCCTCTAGAACTTTTGAGATGATATGCAGGAACCAAAACCGAAGGATGTTCCAACCCAAAAGTGATGACTTCATCGCCTTCTTCCCAGGGCAACCCATTCAATACAACATTGAGCCCATCAGTAGTACACTGAGTCAATAGTATTTCTTCAGATGAAACGTTTAGAAGTGAAGCAACGGCTTCCTTAGCCTGAGACTGAATGGCTCTGCCACTCTCAAAAACAGGCCTGGTCGTAGGGCCTTTTTCACTCTCATAATCTAGACGCGTTTTTATAGCTTCGACTACAATTCTTGGTGATGGTCCAGACCATCCAGAGTTCAAATAAACCGCATTCTTAGTAACAGGAATCTGTTCTCTTATGGCATCTAAATTCAATTTTCATCACTTCCACTGAGATTTGCATATATAATACCATCTAAGTGGTTGCAATATTTCATTGATTGCATGAGAATAACAGCCCATCCACAGTTTTTATTATTCTAGTAACCTCCAACGAAGCTTCATGATAGAAAAGAACCCTGAAAACATAGAGCGGCACGGGGGAAATCCTGATAGGGCCTGTCCACATTGCAATGCTCCATCTCAACAGGTCGGAGCCAATTGCACTGAGTGTAATAAGACTGTGTCCACCGTATTACCAACGTATGCTGAAACAGTACATATAGTAAAAATATTAAGCCGAGAGTGGTTTTATAAAATGACTCCTCTCAGATGGATATTATTCACTTTTTTGTTGTTCATTACAGGAGTATACATTTGGCAAACGCAGATAATTCCTAACCCAGTTATATTACTTGCCAAGCACCCAACAACAGAACTCTCTTCTATGTCTAAATTCGGTGAATGGTCCATGGCAAGCTCAAATATGCAACGGACCAGACATGTTAAGGAGTTCAACCAACAACCTTCTGGCAAACTTTTATGGTCTACGGAGGAGGGATTCCTTTCAGGAATATCACTCCCTTCGATAGTTGATAATACTGTGTTCGTAGGAAGCAGTTTTAAGTTTTTTTTCCTTGATGCGAGTACGGGGGAAATAAAATTGGAACGAGATATGGGCGGACATATCAATTCGTCTCCTGCAATTAGTGAGAGTCTAGTATATTTCGGCTCAACAGATACTCATGTATATGCTATTGATAGATTTACAGGAGAAACCCACTGGAGGTTTAAAGCAAAGAGTCTCACCTCTGGTGCACCCCTTGTAAGTAACGGTATGGTCTTCATAGGATCTGGGGACGAGCATATGTATGGCCTGGATGCAGCAACAGGAAAGCTTTTGTGGAAGTACTTTGCCGGTATGCATATTTCTTCATCCCCATCACTAGAAAATGGCGTCTTATATTTTACTACCGCAAATGGATTGTTCTCCGTTAATTATCGTACGGGGCAAAGCAGAATGCATTTTAGAACTTATAATATAGACAACTACGAGCCTCCTGTTCTTGCTAACGGCCTTGTATATATGGATAAAAGCGGAACTCTACAGATCACGAAAGCTGGACTTAGAGAATGGCCTGGGCGTCATAGATTTGAAACTATATGGCGAATTTTATGGGTCCATCGCTGGAGTCTCCCTAAGCCTCCAGCACAAAGTGGAACTTTGTGGAGACTTTATCCTGATAACAAAAAGGCTTGGATATCATCCGTTCCAGCGGTTACCGAAACTGGATTATACGTTGGGGATTCAGACGGAAAATTTTACGCACGCCATCCTGTAGATGCTTCAGAAATCTGGACATTCCAAGCCAAAGGAGAAATCAGGAGCAGTCCAATTATTGTAGGCAGTAATGTTTATTTTGGCACTACCGATGGTATTGTATATTCTCTAGACACCCGAACTGGAGAAAGGCTTTGGGAGCTGAATTTAGGCTCACCAATAAAGTTGCCTCCATCATTCGCTGAAGATAAGTTATTTTTCCGAACGGAAGATGGGAAACTCCATGCTATCCATTAAACATTAAATAGCTTTATTAGATCTTATGAAGACCAGCTAGCCTACCTATTATTCAATGGATATTCTTAGCCTCTTGTTAATTCGACCTTTACTCTCATGCCCAGTTATATTAATTTGTCCTACTTCCTTAGTGTTGGAAACATGAGTTCCCCCATCTGCCTGAACATCTAGCCCATTAATATCAACAATTCGAACTTCATTTATTCCTACAGGCAACAAATTTATCTTAGTCCTAATAAGATCCGGCATACCAAAGGCTATTTCCCGAGGAAGAATGCTTACGCCAACAGGACGTCCCTTAGAAACCTCGTGGTTTATCTTTTTTTCAATCTCGCTTACAAAATTCA
>VEXD01000044.1 GCA_009391235.1 SAR202 cluster bacterium AC-409-J13_OGT_754m | reverse complement strand
TCCGATGCAATTGTAGTCTTATTTAAGGTTTAGTCTTCTTTATTGTAGCTATCCCTAATCCAATTGGGAAAACGTTAACTTGGTACATCATGTCACACAAAATTAAGAGAACTCTAAGACAATTATAACTCTTTGTTGAGGTACTCACGGCTCCCTGTAAGCGCTAAGAATTAATCATTTCTCTGATAACACCTGTGTCTTCATTACTGACATAGTCACTGCAACCAGTTGAAGGCAAGCCATCGCCAAATAGGTATTTCTAAGCCCGCCCACGAAGGCGCTCCTTGCGTCTGTGTTTATACCTTCCGCTAAACCTTTCAGATTGGAATCTACTCCCAAAGAAACCATAGTTGCAGTGATAATCGCCGTAGCTATAGCTATTCCAGTTACTGTGGAAGAAGTGCGTAACAATTGTACAAATCCAGCAGCAATTCCATAACTCGCACGAGGAACACTACTTAAGATTGAATTCGTATTAGGTGAGGTAAACATACCCGATCCTATGCTTTGTAGGGATATACCCAATATTAGTGTAACCAGCGTGGTATCTTCAGATATTCTAGATAATACGAACAGACCGATTGCTGATAATGTAGCTCCAATTACAGTAAAGCGGCGGGATCCTAGTTGGTCAGAAAGGGGCCCGACTATAGGACCCATCAACACCATACCCAAAGCCAGAGTAATCATTATAAGGCCCGTCTTGCTTGGTGTGTATCCAACAACCCCTTGCAGATAAAATGGCATCAAAAAAAACACAGTGGCTGCCGTGATAAAAGAGATCGTTCTTGCGCCTACTCCCAGACTAAACAGAGGTGTTCTAAATAAAGACATATCTAACATAGGAGACGCCGTCTTTGTCTCCCATAACACGAACAGACTGACAAAAATAAGAGCGAGGAGCAAGCAAAAGACGTTGTAAATAGCGGCTAACCCTAACGGATTAGACATTCCTATCAGAAAAAGGAGTAGCGCACATGAAGAAAGGCAGGCGCCCAAGAAATCAAATCCTTCCGAAGTTTGTTTGGGTACGGCTTGGCTCATCCGTTTTTCATCCAGTATTAAAAATGCAGGTATCAAAATCATGAGCCCCAAGGGAACATTTATATAGAAAACTGCCCTCCATCCATAAGAATCAACCAATATTCCACCCAAGAGTGGCCCTACAATAAGGGCTGCGCCTACAAGAGTCATATGCAATCCCAAAGCCTTACCACGTTCTTTGCTTGGGAAAATACATGTCATAATGGCAAGCTGGTTGCCTTCAATCATCCCCAAACTAATCCCATGAATAACTCTGAACGCTATAAGAGAACCAAGGTTAGATGCTAGAGCACACATGCCAGTGGCCAATACAAAAAGTAGAAGGCCACAAAGGTATACGGTCTTTCGTCCTATGATATCGGAAAGGCGCCCCATGGGCATTAGCACAGCACTGATAGCCATTACGTTCCCAGTGAACACCCAATGGACCATACTTAGATCACTATCAAAATAATGGGCTATTGTGGGCATAGCAACGTTTACTTGTCCAAATTGGCCAACAGTGGTCAGCGTTCCTATTCCAAGAGCAGATACTGCCCACCATTTGTAGGTGTTATTGTTGTTATATGTTGCTTCGGCCGAAGCTTTGATTTTATAGAATAGACGGAACATAGACTAAGTATTCTAACATTTACTAACACATATTAATGCTTTAACCATACAAAGCCGTTAATATTCAGTCAAAATATAATCACCCATTAAGACCCTTGCTACAAATAATATTCCACACTATAGTGAATTCATGAAGACTAGCTTTATATGCATTAAATGCAATAAAACTCAACCAAGCTCCGTCCAAGACATTTTGTGCCATCGATGTAATCATCCCATGGATTTAGAATCTCCCCATGCCTCTCCACCTCACCCGTTAATATCATTGGGAGAAGGTAGTACTCCAATAGTCCAATTAGAATCGATTGGAAAGCGTCTAGATTTAACAAATTTGTTTGCAAAATTAGAATACCAGAATCCTACAGGATCATTTAAAGATAGAGGAGCTGCTTTACTTGTTTCAGAACTGAAATCCAAAGGGGTTGAACATATTGCAGAGGATTCATCAGGAAATGCTGGGGCATCCATAGCAGCTTACTGCGCCCGCGCCGGAATCAAGGCATCCATATTCGTACCGAGCGAGGCTCCCCAAGCCAAAGTAGAGCAGATATCCTTTTACGGAGCAGATATCATTAAGATAAGCGGAGGTCGGCAAGCAGTAGCTAATGCCTGTCAAGAGTACTGCATGAATAATGGCATTGTTTATGCATCTCACAATCTAAATCCATATTTTCTTGAAGGAACTGTTTCTTTTGGAGAAGAAATAATCCACCAAATGCATCCTCAACCAAGTCAAATATTATTTCCTGTAGGAAACGGTTCCCTGTTAATTGGAACATGGAAAGCATATATGCGACTTCATGATTCGTCTTATATAAAGGTGCCAGGCTTGCATGCAATTCAATCAATCAATTGCATGCCCATAGTTTCAGCCTTCAAAGGAGCACACTACAATCCCAGTGAAAATGCCAGTAATACTATAGCTGGTGGCATAGCAGTACAATCTCCTCCAAGATTACAACAATGCTTGTCCGCTATAAAAGAAACCAAGGGCGTAGCTTTAGCAGTTGAAGAGGCATCAATAAAACGATGGCAAACAGCATTAGCTCAAGATGAAGGTGTTTTTGTAGAGCCCACATCAGCAGCAGTGATGGCCGGCTTAGAGGTATTGATTGCTGAAACTTTGATCGATCCTGATGAACCCATTTTAGTTGCCTTGACGGGATCA
>VEXD01000043.1 GCA_009391235.1 SAR202 cluster bacterium AC-409-J13_OGT_754m | reverse complement strand
ATTAGCAGTAACATTATATTTACCCATATCTCTGGCCACGACTTTTGTAAAACCAGCTATGGCTGCTTTAGCCGCTCCATAGTTAGCCTGACCAGAATTCCCTACAAGACCAGATTCGGATGTAAAGGTGACTATTCGACCATAGCCTTGCTTACGAAACAAACTACAAGCGGGGCGTACAATTGTAAATGTTCCTTTCAAATGAACATTGATCACCGAATCCCATTCATCTTCTGACATATTAAATATCATACGATCTCTTAATATGCCATGACATGTGATTACTATATCTAGCTTTCCAAACTCTTCCAAAGCCATCTGAATTATGGCTTCCCCAACTTCCATTGTGCCTACAGACCTATTAGAGGCTATCGCTATTCCTCCGTCCTCGATAATTTCATCTACCACCTGATCTGCCAGTGATAGATCCTTCCCAGTCCCATCCAAATTAACACCAGGATCTACAACCACTACTTTTGCCCCTTCTTTGGCCATTAATTTGGCGACTCCCTTACCTATTCCTTGGCCTGCTCCAGTAACAATCGCCACTCTACCTTCCAAAAATCCAGTCACTTTAATCTCCTAAATTCGATAACTATCAATTTGATTTGGTAGGCAAAGACACGATTGCCCACCCTAAAGTTGATTTTTCTCCTTGCTCATTTTCCAACCAGATATCACATTCCACAAGATATTCTTCATTATCGACATACTTGGTTTGCACTAAGCCTTTGCAAAAAAGCGGCCTCCCAGGTTCGTCCATTTGTCGGTATTGACATCCAAGCTTCTTAAGTTTGCCCGATATTCCAATCCAATCCGTCAAAATCTGAGCCAAAAAAGCACTTTTTAAAGCACCGTGCAATATAACTCCTGGCAAACCCATGCTAAGCGCATGATCTTTATCGTAGTGGATTTGATTAAAATCCCCAGAGACACCAGCATACCTCACGAGTTGTCTAGTCGTTGGATGCTTTACTATCGCAGGTATTACTTGCCCTTCTAGCACATCTTCCCAAAAAAGACTTTTGCTCATATCACTTGTAGTCATTTAATACCTAATCGAAGTACTCTTTTGAATTGCTACAACTTGAGACAGTTGATTTGTATAGGTTATTTCACTCACTATGAATACCATCGGTCCTAAACGTCCTATTCTACCGTATAAATCCGTGATTCTACTGACCGCTGTGACGGTGTCACCTATTCTAACAGGATGCAAATATTCCCATTCGCTTCCCCCATCCAAAAGCCTTTTAAATGGAAAATGATCAGGCAATTCCTCTATGCTTTGGACTGAGACTACTCTCAAAAAAGTTGGAGGGGCAACAATACCTCCAAAGGGGGTCCGTCGGGCGAACATTTCATTCGCCCAGAGGGAATTAGCATCTTCAATAGCCTCAGCAAAAGCCCGCACATGCCCCTTCTCTACTTCCAAAATTGTGGGCAGGCTTTCACTTCCAACAAAACTTTCTTTGAGAGCATTTAGATCGTATGGAAACTCTGAAGCCACCTTTTTGCTCCAATAAACAAGTGATAATAGTAGACCACTAGCTCAATAATATCCAAGTTTTGCGGTTGAACTAAATTAAGAAATTTAGAATTCTCAACATTTATGCATTTGGGTCGGGAGCTGCATCTACTTTAGCTTGAATCACATTCCTCAATTCACGAACTCTGGTCAGATCAGGGTATTTGCCATCCTCCTCATGCCTGTCAAATATTTTTTCGCCATCCACATACACTTCAAGTCTTCCGTTGGCTGCAGGCGTCAGAGAGATTCCAACCTCATTACCAAACTGCCTAAAAAATTCGGTCGCCATCCACATGGCAACAGCGTGGTATTGTCAAGGAACACAATAAACTATTTCTACATTAACCTTCCACATTTCGATCCTCCTCTACGAGTCACTGTTTAATCAAATTCAAACTAATCAACTCTACTAACAGTAGTTTAGCTCCAACTCTCTCAGTGTCAAGACATTTTAAGTGGATCTTGACAGCCTCTACAGCTGACTATACTATCGGCGGCTAGAATCACCAATAAAGGTTATGACATTAAATATGACATCCCCACAGTCGCCCAAGCCTATTTGGCCCGAACGGTACAAACTACTTCTAGAATTCGTTGGGGTTTCCGAGCATGATCTTTCCCTAATTAGAAAAACGGGTCCTATTGTAGTCAAGTATGCAGTCCAATTAACTGACGAAATATATGAACTAATATTCAATTTTCCATCTGCGAAACAATTTTTTGTAAAGGAAGATGGGAGCCCAGATCACAAGAGAATTAAGGACAATAAAGACACTATGATTCAGTGGCTTTACTACCTTTCTAACGCTCCAACAAATGACGCATTCGCTCGTTACTTGGCGGCAATCAGTTCCATGCACCGTTCAGTCCCGAGTCATAGGCCAGGCTTGCCATCAGTACCATCTCAATATGTATTAGGGTCCATATCATTTTATCAAACACGTTTAGCTGAGATATTTCAAAATGAACTAACTAATAAAGTCGAAGCACATAAAGCTAGTATGGCCTGGAACAAATTGCTAATCGTATCACTGGACTTGTTACTTGGTTCCTACTTAACCCATTCCTAAATTTCGTTTCAACCAAATCAGTATTTTACTTTAATAGTCTGATAGAATCACATGTGGAAAATTAAAATTAGGGATTAAGAGGTGCAATAATGACAACCTACTCATGTGAATGCGGAATGGGTGTTTCCGGATTAAACTGTTCAAAATGTGGTTCGGAGCTGAATTACGAACTAATTACAAAGCCCGATGGATCAACAGTTGGTGTATCTATTTGCCCAACCGGATGTGGAAAAATCAAATCCCCCATGTGCTGTGGTAGCGACATGGTCGCTTCACATAATCACGATTAATATTACTAGCGTATCTGAAATCGAATATCTCCATCTGTAATAATTATCCTGGAAATAGGGCGCTTGACATAACAACTGAGCTAAACCATTTAACCTGCCGTGTTTTATATAATTAAGCTGGTTAGATGG
>VEXD01000042.1 GCA_009391235.1 SAR202 cluster bacterium AC-409-J13_OGT_754m | reverse complement strand
CCATCCAGTGAAGGCTCTAGCAACCTCTTTTACATCCTCTTCTGTGTAGTTGCCATGCCCCATGGAAAACAGTTCTAATAATTCACGACCCCAGTTCTCATTAGGAGAGTCTTTATGATTCTCTTGATTATCCAGCCATAATATCATCGCTGGGTTTTTGGATAGTTCCACAAGCAGTTGTCTATAATTTCCTAGCCCATTTGCTCTAAACATTTTAATTTGTTCCAGCATATTCAAATTATCTACCTTAGCTGAGCCAGTTGCGAATACCTGATGCCAAAATAGCCCAATTTTTTCAACCAACGGTCGGGGTGAATTAACCATACGATATAACCAATAGGCTACTCCATTGCCTCCGTTGCCTGATATGTCAAAACTCGGATTATACCGATAGATAACGTCATCATTAATGTCGGATATCCCAAAACAGTTGGGGTCTAATAACTCCTCTACTGTTTCCTCATATCCCTTACTTACTCGCAATTCTAATTCCTCACGAGTAGCACCAAATCCTGCTCTCCTCATTAAGTGAGCCATCAAGGCTATATCTTTATTTGCCATTCTCTTCCTCCTAGATACAGGTTGATCCTGTGATCACAAATTCAACTAATCAGCTCTAATTTAACTATACCTCGAAAAGCACCCGCTAGATAAAGATTTCCCAAAGGATCGCCATATATACCATGTCCAGCCTCAGGTGATCTACCCCGATTTATCAATTCTCCATTCAAATTAAAAACGGATATCCTTGGAGTTTGATCAGTAACAAACAAATTATCCTGTTGATCAATAAAGATATCCATTGGATGGAACAAATCTTGCCAGACATTTATTAATTCTCCGTCTAGCGTGAATATCTGTATGCAATTATTTTCTCTATCAGCAACATACACTCGATCTAGACGATCAACCCAAATTCCGTGAGGTGTAGTGAATTGCCCGGGTTGCCCCCCGGGCCCCCCCCAGGAATCCAAAAATTTGCCTTCTGCAGTAAATCTATGTACTACAGAATTCCCGTAACCATCGGCCACTAAGATATCGCCTTCCGAAGACACTGCTACATCTGCTGGATGGTTAAAAGGCGTTTGCAAAGATGGGCTATCTCTATTTCCAATTCTAAGCAAAATTTTGCCGTGTGGATCAAACTTAAGGACCTCGTGAGCGTCGCGGTCAATCAAAAATAAATTATCTCTATCATCCACAAAAATACCGTGGGCATCCACTAAGAGTCCATCTCCCCAGGTTTCAAGCAAATTACCATCCCCGTCGAAGATTAAAATTGGTGGGTCTTTTCGCTGATAAGCGTACACCCGAGAATTAGAATCACATGCCACATTGCTCACGTTGCCGAAAGACATGCCTGAAGGTAATTTGGCGAATGGATATTTTACTTCGTAGACCTGTTTGCCAGTCCCAATAATTCGTTTTGTCATTTCTACATAACTCCCGCGCTTTCATCCAAAACTTTGTAAATATCCGTTGAATTTATTATAAAGTATTGTGACTCACAATCTGTTTTGCTTCCCGTAAAAAATTCTTGGCTCCAGATTGGACCATAGTTCTAGGTGAGACCGTAAAAGCCCTAATACCGCGATTAAATTGAGACTCGATATTTTCCATGCTGCCGGCAGATACAACGGTCTTACCAGCCGCTAAGGACGAATCAATGATTTCGTCTACCATACGATTAGCTTTGTCTGGGGAAGGCCAACCCATCGATTGGGCCAAATCCAGCGGGCCTATGTCTATAAAATCCACTGCATCGACATTAATAATATCCTGCAAATTATTAAAAGCCTCTTCCTCCTCTATGATACAGCCGATAAGAGTTTCTTCGTTGATTTGGCGAGTCCATTCCTTAGGAGATTCCATATCTTCGCCAAAGGATCCACCTCTACCCCGATAAAATAAGGTGCGCTTCCCTACAGGAAAGAATTTTGCGGAATCTACTATAGACGTGACCGTTGGTTTATTATTCACCCGAGCAACAAGTACGCCCTGTGCTCCGCTGTCCAAAGCATGCAAAATGAATTCTGGATTATTCTGCATCCGAACAATGGTAGTAACATTATATATGTCACCAGCACGAATGAGATTCTCCAAATCCGAACCATTAAATAATTCGTGCTCACAGTCAACAATGACAAAATCAAATCCCAGATAACCAAACATTTCTACTAATGTTGCATCCACAGGATTCACTGTGGCTCCAAAAACTACATCCCCGTTCTTTAATTTTGCCTTTGTCCTATTTGGCCGTACCATTTTGCCCTCACTATTGTAAATTGCACCTGCTTAAAACAACAATTTGGATTCGAATTGACTATCTAGATGCCTTTTTTGCGCCGCCACTCCTCGTATTCAGCCTGTAATTTTGGAGGCAATTTGCCATGCACATCATTTACTGAATATCCCTGTTCGAGAAGTTCTCTAGTGAAGCTTTCCTCTTCTTCTTGAGCTATAGATTCCTGGATGACCCTTTCCGCTATTCCTTGTGGGCACATAACAACACCATCATCATCACCTACAATCAAATCTCCTGGGTAGACCGTAACCCCTCCGCAAGCTATAGGCAATTGAACATCCATCGCCCAATGTTCCTGAGTATGTCCGTAACCATGGGGAGCACGAATAAAACAAGGAAAATCAAAGGTTCGAAGATATGGGATGTCTCGGATGGCCCCGTCAGTCACTAAGCCTTCCGCCCCTCGGCTTTTCATCCGTGCGATCAGACGGTCGCCAAATATTCCTGCCTTCGTATTACCTCGCGCATCAACAACCAGGACATCTCCAGAGCCAATTGATTCAATTGCAATGTGTTGGGCATATTTAGCTCTTTCCTCTCCCTGTTGCCAATGATCTTCTCTTGCCGGAAGAAGCCTCAAAGTATAGGCTCGGCCGGACATGACTGTACCTGCTCTAACTGGAAGCACCCCAGCCATGTAGACGAATTTGAAGCCCATTTTGCTCAAAGTACCTGAAATGGTAGCACTACTAGTCTTTTTGGCTAAATGAAGTAATTCTTCAGAAAGATGAACCTTGGGGGGAGTTAATATCGTCTTGCTCTTATCAGCAACCATACAGACATACCTCCTTGTG
>VEXD01000041.1 GCA_009391235.1 SAR202 cluster bacterium AC-409-J13_OGT_754m | reverse complement strand
ACTCTGCGAGCAATCTCTTGTGCTGATTTAGGATTATCGCCGGTTACCATTATAGTTTCTACGCCTAAGCTGTTTAAATGCGCGACCATTGCTGCGGATTCATCTTTGATTATGTCAGATAATCCAATTATGCCTAATAACTGATTATCTTTAGCAACTAAGATCGTTGTTTTACCAGCTTCCTCCATCTCGGTTCTGACCGAGGCGACTGCGTCTAAACAAACATTGTTAGATGTTAAGAACTTTTGATTTCCAAGTAAGACGCAATGTTCTCCCATATTAGCCTTTACTCCTAGGCCAGGGAAAGCCTCGAAATTATCGGGTTTACCAATATTAAGCCCCTCATTTATTGCTAAGGCTACAATAGGTTTACCAAGGGGATGCTCGGATCTTACTTCTACCGAAGCCGCTATATGCAATAGTTCTGTTCGGGTACCTTTTATAACGAATATATCTGTAACTTCTGGTTTTCCTTTGGTAAGGGTTCCAGTTTTATCTACCAGGACTACCGTCGCTTTATTGGTCTTTTCTAGTGTTTCAGCATTTTTGATAAGTATTCCTCGGTTTGCAGCGTGGCCAGTGGAAACGATCATAGCTGTGGGAGTGGCCAGTCCTATAGCACATGGACAAGCTACTACTAAGATGCTTATAAATGTTAGTAATGAATAGAGAAGGGAGGGTTCTGGGCCCCATATAAACCAAAACATAAAGGATATTCCTGCTATTGCGATTACTCCAGGAACAAAGTGTGCGGCAAATGCGTCGACTATACGCTGTATAGGGATCTTGGAATTTTGGGCCTTTTCAACCATCTCTATTATTTGACCCAAAATACTATGTTGTCCTAAGCGGTCAGCTCTAATTATTAAAGACCGCGTTGTGTTAATTGTCGCGCTATAAACTTGACCTCCGGGTCCTTTCTCTAGTGGGATACTTTCACCACTTATCATAGATTCATCGATCCATGAATACCCATCTACTATTTCTCCATCAACCGGTATTCGTTCTCCTGGCTTAACTATAACAGTGTCTCCTATAATCAATTCTGATATAGGGATGATCATTTCTTTTGAACCCGTAATTTTGGAAACCTGATTTGGTTTAAGGTCGATTAGTTGTCGTATTGCATCAGATGTTCGATGCCGTGCTCTTCGTTCTAATAATCTCCCTAATATTACTAGTGCGATTATTATTGCGGCAGTATCAAAATGAAGTGTTTTGCTCATAGGGGAATTCTCGATTTCTACTGTCCCTATAATTCGAGTTAAGGTAATAACAACGCTATAAATGTACGCAACACTGGTGCCTAAGCAAACAAGAGTATACATATTAGCAGTCTTGTTTCTTAAGGCAGACAACCCTGATTTGTAAAATGAAGATCCAGCCCAAAATTGAACTAAAGTACCTAGACTTAATAGTGTCAGCAGGTAATAGTCATACTGGATTAATGTATTCACCCATGGGAATCTGTTAAAACTACCTAGGAACAGGATAAATCCTACAAATGCTGATACGAAAAATTTGTATTTCAACAACGATATCTCTTTGGTTTGGGATGTTAATTGTGACCCTTTGGCATCTGAAGAAACATTGTCTAATTTTGGGTTCACGTTGTAACCAACTTTGCGCACCGCATCGATCATTGTAGATACAGGGGTTAATTGTTCTAAATAAGAAACTTGTGCTTGTTCTTTGGTAAGACTGACTATCACCTCCACCACTCCCTCTAGTTTAGACATTGCTTTTTCTACTGTTGAGGTGCAAGCTGCACAAGTCATACCCTGTATTTCCAGGGTGATATGTTCGGTTTTTATAGAGTAACCCGAATCCCTAACTGCATTTAATATTTCTTTTAGGATAGTGGGCCTTGATTGATATATTACAGTAGCTTTTTCTGTGGCTAGATTCACAGTAGCTTCTTCTACATTAGACACGCTACGTATTGCTGTTTCAACGGAGGCAGTACAAGCAGCACAAGACATACCGTTAATGCCTACAATTGTAGTTAGTTGTGAAGATGTTTCAGGTAGAGGCATTGTATTGATTAATTGGTTCCATAAGGATTAAATTCTCTAACTAAAGATGTCAGTGTATCCAGGTATAGGGAATTATACGACACTTTGTTTACTAAAAGGGATATCAATTGAGGGTTAGTAGGATAATATAATGAATTGTAGTTCATGATTGCCTAACTTAGCACACCGGTTTAAATCTTCCTACCATAAACTTGACAAGCGGTTCAATTGGATATAGCATTAATGGTCTCGTTTTGCGCCTTTTTTTATATTTATATACTTTAAAGGATTGGGTTGCGCCTGAAGCACCTTGGTACATGTCGCCTAAATTTAGGCGAATCTTATACGCCTTCACTTATTAGGAGAGAGTATGTCTTTGTCCCCATCTAGTCCAAACGGCTCAGCTATAAAATCTTACTCAAAGATTCCTAGTGTTCTGGATGTACCTAACTTGATTCTGATGCAGATTGAATCTTTTGATAGGTTTAAAACCGATGGTATTGCTGAGGTCTTCAGTGAAGTTTCTCCCATACAAGACTTTACTGGAAATAAGTTTGAGTTGTATTTTGAAGAGCATTCATTCAGAGAACCAAAGTATGATTTAAATGAATGCAAGCGTAGAGAATCCACATATTGTGCTTCTTTATACGTTAAAGCTCGTCTCGTTACAAAGGAAACTGGAGTAATAAAAGAACAGGAAATCTTTATGGGTGATGTACCCATTATGACACCTACGGGTTCTTTTATAGTGAATGGTGCCGAGCGTGTCGTGGTTAGCCAATTGGTTAGATCGCCGGGTGTATATTTTGTTTTGGAAAAAGATTTGTCAACTGATCGCAATCTCTGTTCTGCTAAAATGATACCATACCGGGGTGCTTGGCTTGAGTTTGAAACCAGTTCTAAGAATGTTTTGTCCGTAAAGGTGGATCGCAAGAGAAAAGTTCCTGTTACGACGCTTCTCCGGGCTTTAGGCATAGCTGATGACGAAGCAATTATAGACTTATTTCAGGATATTGATACCGACCCCAATAGGCAATATATAAGGTCGACCCTTGATAAAGACATATATACTCTTGAGAAAGAAACGCAGTTCAAGTCTGACGATTTGGCAAATATTTGGCAATGGTTGCATCCTGATGAGGAGTACGAT
>VEXD01000040.1 GCA_009391235.1 SAR202 cluster bacterium AC-409-J13_OGT_754m | reverse complement strand
AAAAACGTACTTCCCGGGCATGATTTCTTTGTCTCCCCCTGAAGGCGAACTACCTTTGCTTGAAACGCCCACCGGCAAAATGGTTATGAAGACCTTGGAAAGCGGAGACCCTTGGGGGACCTACGTGGTTGCCTTTGAATATGGCGAGAGCGGGCAGAGCTTTATTGTGGGTACTGGCATGGCCCGAACCTCGGAAAACAGCTGGGTAGATAATAAGCAAGGACCTTTTTCAGCGGCGGTTTTAGTACGGGCTCTCTTCGGGATACCTATTGGAGGAGAGATTCAATCTTCAATGGAAGATATTAATGCTGCGGAGATAGTAGTCTTTGGAGACGCTGACTTTGCTTCTAATAAAGACTTCAATCGGTTTAACAATGGGGATCTTTTTCTGAATACGGTTAATTATCTAGCGGAAGATGCTACGCTTATCAACATACGACCTAAGCCACTTGCTCGCAGGGAAATACTAGCAACGCCGAACGAGTTTGATATCATACGATACACCAGTTGGTTTTTGCTTCCTGCGCTTATGGGAATGATTGGAATATTCTCATGGTGGACGAGGAGATAGGAAAGTTTAACAGCCATGAACCTTAGATTTACTTTTTCCCTACTATTCCTGTTTATTGTCATAGGAGGACTTGTCGCAGTTACTCAAGTTCTAAGGACCACGGACGAAATAGATACTAGAGAAAGGCTATATAGAGTTAGCAGCAGTGAATTAGTGCAAATTGATATCAAAGCAAAACAGAATGAAATTACCTTTGAAAAAAAAGACACTGATTGGTTTATTCAAGAAAGTGAAACTAGTGAGGAAGTTAAAGTTGACCAAGAAAGATGGGGAGGGGTTCCATTTTTGGTGGGTGGCCCACAAGTTGTAAGAGATCTTCCTGAAGATGAGGATGAACCGAGGGATCTTTCTGAATATGGATTGGCCCCACCGGAGCATAGGATAGTGCTCACTCTTCTAGGAGGCAGAATCGTAGAGGTTCAACTTGGGGCTGAAACTCCAACCAAGGATGGCGTCTATGTTAAGCTATCTGACAGCACAGACCTTTTTGTGGTTCACGGCTCGTGGCCTGATATTTTGATCAAGCTCCTCCTGGATCCACCGGACGGTGATTATGAAGAATAGACTACGACATTAGTATTTTGAGATAGAACACCACATGTCGTTGCAAGGGTTCTGTAAAGCTAGAATTCATACGAGGACTATGTTTTGAATGGAGAAATATTAGCCCTGGGGACCGAGCTTTTAATGGGGGAATTGACTGATACAAATTCCTCATATATAGCATCTAGATTGCCACATCTGGGAATTTCCGTTCAGCACATTTCTCTCATTAGGGATGACTTAGAAGACTTGACCGCTTCCCTTGAGCTGGCGCTCAGTCGCTCAGACATTATCTTCACGACCGGGGGCCTAGGTCCAACCCATGATGACATTACCCGGGAAGCCATTGGAAGGGTGTTAAATGAGGATTTGAAAATTGATCCCGTTCTTATAGAGGATCTTAAGAAATGGTTTCGCCAACGAGGAATGCCTATGTCTGATGCCAATAACAAACAGGCAATGAGGATTCCTTCAGCCGAGGCGATTCCCAACAGCCAAGGAACTGCACCGGGGTGGTGGGTTGAGAAAAATGGCAAGGTTATCGTGGCCATGCCTGGTCCACCCGGAGAGCTGTACAACATATGGGAACATAAAGTGGCTCCGCGCCTTAAAGCAAGCATTTCAGGTCAAGTTATCATGACGCGAAATATTAAAACAATAAACATTGGAGAGTCTGCTCTTGCTGAAAAGATACTTCCTTTTACCGGGACGGGAAATCCATATTTAGGAATTTACGCAAAACGTGATGGAGTGCATCTGAGAATTATATCCTCGGCTTCAACTGAGGCTAAGGCCAGGAAAATGATAGCACCAATTGAGAAAGGCATTATCCAATCAGTTGGAGCATACGTTTGGGGATTCGATGAGGATACTCCGGAGAAGGTAGCAGCTGAATCTTTGTTAAACAATGGATACTCCTTGGCAGTTATGGAGTCTTGTACTGGAGGTTTGTTGTCCAGCACTATAACTGATGTCCCCGGGAGCTCGAAGTTTTTCAAGGGTGGAATTGTAGCCTATAGCAATGAGGCTAAAATAGAGAGTGGAGTTCCAAAGGAATTGATAGAAAAATACGGAGCCATAAGTGAAGAAACGGCCAAACTTATGGCCAAGGCGATTTGCATCCAAATGAATGCGGATGTCGGCATTGGAATTACCGGAGTAGCTGGTCCTTCCGAGCAAGAAGGGAAACCCTTAGGAACTGTTTGTTTGGGGATAAGCGTTAAAGGCAAACAATATAGCGAAGAATTGCTGCTTCCGCCGAGAAGGGAAGTTGTTAAAACTAGGGCGACAGCTACTGCTCTTATATTGCTTCGAAGAAAACTAATGCAAGCGTAGCCATAAGAAGCATGTCGTTTGTTCGTGAAAGCAGAAAATCAACGTCTGCTGTTAAGTTAAACTGACAACTGCCTATATAGAAGCGGAAGCCTTTGTGGCAATGTCCATATATCAGCTAGCACTTCATATCGCATGTCCCCGCACATCGCCTTTAAGTAGTCATGGCCCGACTTGTCAACGGTTAAACAAAACGGCATGATATCTTTGCGCTTTGCTTCTAACAGAGCCATATGGGTGTCGTGCACCGCATACTCCTTCTCAACTCCTTCTCTGCTATAACCGCGATCCTGTGGGCGCCCATCACTAATAAGAAAAAGAATCTTTGTTTTCGCTGTCTGACTATGCAACTTCGATGTAGCATGTCTGATTGCAGGGCCCATCCGCGTTGCATGCAATGGGCTCACTTTATCTATCCGTTTTTTGACTGAGTCGCTTAGGCCTTCATCGATATCCTTGATAATATAATACTCAACATTCTCTCTTCCGTAACCTGAAAACCCGTAAATTCCGTAGGTGTCTCCAATAGATTCAAGCGCCTGTATTAGAAGGGCGACGCCTTCCTTCTCAAGGTCAATAATTCTCTTGTAATTTCGTTTTACTAGACCTTCTCTACGTGATCGGAGCCACATCATGTACTCCACCGGATCATCAGGGGGTCCATTGTTCGACCCAGGGGAGGATCCCTCGTCAATGGCTTCAGCTGTGGAAGCGCTCATATCAAGGAGGAAAACTACTGCAACATCCCTCTCCCGTTTATTCCTAAACCAATAGACTTTTTCTGAAGGAG
>VEXD01000039.1 GCA_009391235.1 SAR202 cluster bacterium AC-409-J13_OGT_754m | reverse complement strand
GTCGATATATTTGTCTCTTAAACGATTTTGAACTACTTAATTCCAAAGGTGTACCAACATACCCTACTTATACACCTATAGCGCACCTCATATCTACTACGCTGTACTTAGTCCGCCAACACTGTCACACACTTGCCGGTGTAAATAATTGGTGCATTCAAGTCTGGCTTTGAAGGATTAGGGATTAGGTTTGCTTCGATAAGGGCTGGGGTTTGCCAACGGTTTGTCAACGAACGCTTAATTTTCAGCGGGGATTTGGGCTGGTAAACCAAGGGGCTGCTGAAGATATATGTTTCGACCCAGTAGGCGTGAGGCCCCTATAGTATATATAGTGTATGCTTGCCTGCGATTTGCACCACTATTTAAGGTTTAGCTTGTTCCTTGTCATTTCTCCATACTATCCAACCTGAGACTACACCGAGCACAATCGCAATTAGAATCGCACCATTTTGTTCCCCTTGAGGATTAAGCGTCCAACTAGGGAAAAGCCTACCCAATATAGAAACACTACCAATATATGCAATCACCCCAATCCCAATTGCTTTAGCAATTTTGATTGTGGTGAATACTTGTTGGGCCCCACAGTACTCGCAAAATTCGCGATCTTCGTTTATTAACTTAAAGCACTTATTACATTTCATATCGTGTCTTTATATTATATAAGTAGGGTATGGATCGTAACAAGGAAGGAACTAACGGGTACGGTCAATTGCCCTTATGAACCCAAAAAAGCATGTAAACAAAGAAACTAATGAGTAAGACAGCTAGTGTTAAAAATATCCAAAACATATCCAAACCCCAACTTGAATTCTTACGCTACTTATACACCTAAGGCGTGCTTCATTTCTACTATGCCTCCCCACAGTATCAAGGAAAATTAAGATCCTGGAATAGAAGGATAGTAGTCCTTTTTTTCCCATTCCCTAAAGGCATCAACACTTCTATACGGTGACTTGTTTTTATACGTTCCACCGCATCCGAGTACGAGGCTCGGAATGTCTTTATCTACTACACTTGCTCCCCCCACACATCCATGAAGCCAGATAATCTCTAACGAAAGCGACTCTACTCTACGCTCCAGCTTGTCGATTTCGTTTTGCTGCTTCAGGTTAAGTGTATGTTGTGCATCTACTCGGCTTTCCAACCCCGAGCTTTCACAACCCCCCAACACCAGTACTAGCATTGCCGACAGTAGGAATGTAGATAGTATTTTCTTCATGATTTACTCCTTTATCTGCAGTATATCTAGGAGTCATTCATAACGAGCGTAGGTACAAGCTTCGAAACAATGTTCTCCTTTGCCCTCGCAATGGGAGGCACAGCTTTGACAACTGTTAAAAACCAGAATTTGTTTTCATATTCGTTACGATAAACTTCCTCAGGTGGCTCCACCCCGCAATAGAAACATGAGGCGAAGTCGAATACAGAGGTTTTAAAGTACTTCCCTTCTTCGGTGAAGCTAATTCAAACTTGCCATAGATATATCTATCGTCCGCTTCTATTGGTTCAGGGTTTTCGTCTTCCAGTGGTGGTTTCTTAGTCATACCCTACTTATACACCTAGGCGTGCTTCATTTCTACTACGCTTTAGAGGCTCCAGTATCCTATACACACAGCTGAAGGATTAGGGATTAGGTTTGCTTCGATAAGGGCTGGGGTTTTGTCAACGAACCGAATAGCTAAGTGGGACTACGCAAAATACAAACTCAGTCGCTTTCAGGCACGAATTAGGATACCCTAGACTATAGAACAATGAGTAAGAATAAGCCCACACACAACAGGTTGTACTATGACCTTGCTTATCTCTGGCCTATATTTAGTCCTCCAGAAGAATATGCACATGAAGCTGATTTGTGGTTGCAGGCCTTACGTGAGAAATTAGGACCTGGGCAGCATAGCATACTTGACTTGGGGGTGGGTGGAGGACATCTACTGTCACACTTATCATCTGAATTTAAGGCTACGGCTGTGGATATTTCTGAGCGCATGTTGGCCAATTCTATAAGGCTGAATGATAACGTGGAACATATATTAGGGGACATGCGGAGTATTCGCTTAAACAGGAAGTTCAGTGCTGTTCTGCTTCATGATTCTGTATCATATTTGGTTAGTGAAGACGAACTCAAAAAGACTTTTGAGACAGCGGCTGCGCACTTAGAAACCGGAGGTTTGTTAATAACGGTGCCCGATTGGTTTAGAGAAACTTTTGACGGTACATTTGTGGAACATAGGATAATTGAAAACGAAGAAGGGGAATTCGCTTTTATTGAATATGTTTCTGATCCTGACCCTTCGGATTCAATTATAGAAACCATATTTTTTTATATCCTTAGGAATGTTGATGGAATTAAAGTCGAAGAGGACCGGCATATTACTGGGATATTTTCTCTTGAGACCTGGGAGAGATTGATGTCGGAATCTGGATTTGATGTAGAAGTAAGGCCATACCCAGTTTATGCTGATGACGGGGAAGGCTATCTGCTTTTAGGCCAAGTTATTAGTTCTTGATTATTGCGTCGGGAAATAGGGGTGCTTAAACCTCGGTAAGGCCTAATACTTACCGTGTAGGTGAGAATAATGGCAAAAGTAATAGAGACAACAATGAAGTCGTCGACAACGCCTGTGATTATCTGCGACTTTTCCGCTCCTAGAGGTAGTGACTTGAGATTCCTTGATGATGCTCAACATTTGGATGTGGATTTTATTTTGATTGCATATAATCCTGGCAAATCTGTACGGATGGATCCTGCGACTGTTGCATACCTCATTAAAGAAAGAATTGGGAAAGAAGTAATAGTGACACTTGCGACTAGAGATTCTAACCGGCTAAGCATTCAGAGCAATCTTCTGGGTGTAAGTGGGCTAGGACTAGAGAATATTATGGTAGTAGAAGGAGATCCCTTTAGTGAGACTGAATTAGCTTTGGTTAAAGGTGTAAATGACTTTAAGCCTACTGAATTAATTAGGTCCATTAATGTTATGAATCAAGGCTTGGATTTCAAAGGACTTAGCTTTAAAAGCCCTACAGATTTTTGTGTAGGGGCAACAATAGACATAAACCGTAGCGTAGATAAACAAGTTTTATTAACGAGTAGAAAAATTCAGTCTGGAGCAGAATTCTTTGTGGCCCAGCCGACATTTGATATTAGACAGGTTGAACTATTTTATGACCAATATTCTAGAGTTAATGGCCGGAGTATTTCTCAACCTATATTTTGGGGCATACAGATATTGGTTGAAAATGGTGTCACATTT
>VEXD01000038.1 GCA_009391235.1 SAR202 cluster bacterium AC-409-J13_OGT_754m | reverse complement strand
CAAGCAAAACACAAGTTGAAAGCAGTTGGGCGGAACGAGTGACTGGATTGGAGCATGCGGAGGGCTTTATTTCCTTCTACTGGGACTATAAGAAGGGGCGCCTTCTCCTAGAGATAAGCGAATTGGATCAAGAGTTCTTGTATCTGCGGGCCCTGGCTACAGGTGTGGGCTCTGTAGATGTACGTACCCTGGACAGAGGGACTATTGCCGAATCTGCACTTGTCACTTTTAGGAAAACTGGACCAAAGGTTCTGTTAGTACATAAGAACCTCGCCTTTCGTTCCACCGCTGACAACCCGGCCCTTGCACAGAGTGTCCAGGAGTCCTTTGCTGAATCTGTCTTGGTGGCCTTCACAGTAGAAGCAGAGAATGAAGGCCGATTGCTGGTGGACGCAACCAATTTTTTCCTACGCGACACCACGGAGGTGGCATCTTCCATAAAGGATGCCGAGCTAGGTGACTTCAAGCTCGACGAAGAGCGCAGTGTTTTTTATTTGCCTCACACTAAAGCCTTTCCACGAAACACCGAGATAGAAGTTTTGCTGACTCTGTCAGGAGAGAACGTCTCGGATAAGCTTCGGCCCCTCTTACCGGACGGGCGAACGCTCAGCGTCCGACAGCATCATTCTTTTGTTGCATTGCCGGAGGATGGATTCCGGCCACGCAAGCTGGACCCACGTGTGGGATTCGGTCGGCTGTCCTTCAAAGACTATGGAGCGAACTTTAACGAGACCACAGAGACCCAATGGATTCGTCGTTGGCGCCTGGAAAAGAAGAATCCCAATGAACCTGTTAGCGAGCCTGTACAACCTATTGTTTACTATCTGGACAGGGGCATTCCTGAACCTATCCGCTCTGCTATGCGAGAAGGAGCACTCTGGTGGAATGTGGCTTTTGAAAAGGCTGGCTTTAAGAATGCGTTCCAGGTTCGAGACCTACCAGAGAACGCTGATCCCATGGACGTGCGCTACTCGGTTATCCAGTGGGTACACAGGGTAGAGAGAGGATGGTCTATAGGGTCTCATTATGATGATCCTCGCACGGGAGAAATCATCTGCGGCAAAGCGCGAATGGATAGCCACCGTGTGCGTACTATGCATAATTACTGGGCAGCAATGGTACAGCCGGTGGAGGATGATAATTGCGAGCTGGGTCTAGATCCTCTCGCAGAACTTGCCTTCACTCTAGGCACCATTGAAGATGAAGAATCACTGATGCTTCGTCGGCAGGCTCTCCTTACGGCTCATGAGGTTGGCCATACCTTGGGCTTTCCTCACAACTTCAGCGCCAGTCTGTACGACCGCGGTTCTGTGATGGAGTACGTGACGCCTCGTATAAAAATTGAGACAGACGGCACCATCGACTTCACCGATGCCTATCAGTATGGACTGGGTTCCTGGGATATTCTTGCCGTTCGTTTTGCTTACTCACCTTCGCCGCTCGGCAAGGAAAAGGAACATCTTGAAGCCATTGCTAAAGAAGGTCTGGAGAAAGGAATTCTGTTTCTCCCCGAGAGTGATCCTCGTTGGAATACTTATGATGACGGAACTGATCCAGTGTCCTGGCTTAGAGAGACGCTAGCTACTCGAGGTGCCCTAATGAAGCGGTATGGGCCGCATCTACTCAGAGAAGGCCAGCCTGTGTCCGATCTGGACCATTATTTCTCTGTGATTTATTACTTCCATCGCTTTGCTATAGAGGCGGCAGCAAAATACATTGGTGGTATGGAGCACACAAATGCCCTCTTTGGAGATGGCCAAATTCCCACCTCTATAATCGATTCCTCACGGCAAAGAGAGGCCCTTAATCTCCTGCTGGACTGCCTAGAGCCAGAAAACCTGGATATATCTGAAGAGGTGCTAGTCCATTTGCCACCACCACCCTTTGGCCGTAGTAAGAATTTCGACGCTTCTACGACCCGGGCTGGCTACGCTTTCGATCAACTCTCAGCGGCTCGGTCTCTTGCATTCCTAGTTTTGGATAACGGTCTGGAGCGTGAGAAGTTAGCCAGGGTAGTTGCCTTTGCCGTGCGTCAGTCAGAAGAGATACTAGTGGATCTGCCACCACCCGTTGCAAAAATCCAATCAGAGCCTCTCACGCTGGGGGAGGTGCTAGATACAATGATTTCCCGCACTTGGAAACAGCCGCTAGAGAGCCAACCTCGACACGCAGCTCTACGACGGGTTGTACAGCGGGCTTTCCTGGATCGTCTTCTAAACCTTGCCACCGATAGTCAGGTGACTCCGGAGGTCAAATCATGGTTGCACTATGAATTGCAGAATCTACAAAGGATTCTTGATCAGTCTCAGGGAGCGAATGCAGAGGAGCAAGTCCACCGTGCGAAGGCTAGACATGACATCACCCACTTCCTTGAACGTCCACGGGATTGGACTCTCCAGACTACTTCAGGCATCATTCCACCTCCAGGTGCCCCTGTGTAAGGTTTTGCTCCCAATTAGAGGTCTTTGCAAATCAAGGGATCAGGGGTTCGAATCCTACAGTTCCTGCCATCTTTTAGGCATGAATTGAGGCTACCTTACTGGGTAGCCCCATAATTGTTGCAAGATAAAGTGCACAAAAAGTACACGTTTTACAGAAACCGGAACACTTTATCTATTATTAAACTGGTGTTTGAACATACGCGCTGAACTAGGGTTGTGAAGTTAAGACTGAGACTACCTGAAGTCTTAGGTATCTTGACCGCGGAAATAGAGGATGCTTGCCTGTGCTTGAGGTGTTGGAGGTGGTTCAGGCGTGTATCCAGCTTCCCGCAGGCTGTTTATCACTTGAGTTACATGGTCTGCATCGCGTGTCTCAACCGTGATACCAGCTTCGATCTGGTTCAAAGATAAATCAATTCCATGCCGATGGTGGTCTAACTCTATGACATTTGCTTCAGCTTCACTTATTACAGCGGTCAGCTTTGCCAGCTCCCCAGGCCGGTCATGTAACACTACCCTTAAAACTAAATACCGACCTGCATATGCCAATGCATGGTCTCCAATTCTGGATAGGATAGAGGCGTCGAGGTTCCCGCCACTTAGCAAAACCACTGTTTTCCTATTCTCCGTTGGTATCCGATTTTGTAAAAGAGCAGCCATTCCAACGGCTCCGGCCCCTTCAACTACGAGTTTAGACCTTTCCATCAGAAGTAGGATTGCGTGGGCGATCTCATCTTCGCTGACGGTAACTATGTCGTCTACGTACTTTTGTATAAGCGAGAATGTCATATCAGACGGCCGTTTTACAGCGATTCCGTCGGCAATGGAGGGTTTTTGCTGAA
>VEXD01000037.1 GCA_009391235.1 SAR202 cluster bacterium AC-409-J13_OGT_754m | reverse complement strand
GGATACGCCATTTAAGTTTTTACGATTACAGCCCTGTGCTATAATCGCTTTAATGAAATGAGTAACATCTTTATGAGTTAGGAATATGAGTTTATGATTAAGTCGATACATAAAACACAACTGGGGTTTTACGGAGTGGAAGTATGACTGACTTTATGGGTGAACTATGTGTTTTGTCTGGTAATGCTCATCAGAGCCTGGCTTCTAAAATTTGCGAATACCTAAAAATCCCTTTAGGACAAGCTGAAGTATTTAAATTCCCAAATGATAATACCTTTGTGAGAATTAAGGAAAATGTTCGAGAGAGGGATGTTTTTATTGTGCAGCCAATGTCTGTTCCAGTGAATGATAATTTAATGGAACTATTAATAATGATAGATGCGGCAAAACGAGCATCAGCTGGGAGAGTGACGGCTGTTATTCCCTATTATGGATATGCCCGAACCGATAAAAAAGACCAACCTCGTGTGCCTATAACTGCCCGTTTGGTGGCCGATCTGCTTACAGCCGCAGGGGCAAATAGGATTCTCACTGTAGATTTACATGCGGGGCAAATCCAAGGATTCTTTAACATACCAGTGGATGAACTTACCGCTCTGCCTATTCTAGTAGATTATTTTTCCCAAATGCCTTCGGAAAATTTGTCAGTTGTAGCCATAGATATAGGTATAAGCAAAAAAGCCAGAGACGTTGCAGAGCGCTTGAAAGTACCTTTGGCAATCATAGAGAAGCGTAGACAAGGAAACGATTCCAATGCACAGAGTCTCAACGTAATTGGGGATGTTAAAGGAAGGGACGTTTTAACGTTTGATGATGAAATTGACACTGGCGGATCAATACTGTCGGCCGTAGATGCTTTAAAAGTAGCTGGAGCTGGTGACATATATTGTTGTGTAACTCACCCAGTTTTTTCAGGGTCTTCTTTGGAGAAAATGGTTGATAGCCCGATAAGGGAATTTGTGGCAACGGATACATTACCCATAGATGTGGGTCAGTGCGATAGCAAGGTTACTATCCTATCTGTGGCTCCATTGCTTGGAGAGGCTATCCATAGGATACACGGTGGTTTGTCTGTAGGTGCATTATTCGAATATCATGGTTAAGATTTTTGAAAAATGGTTGGGCGCTAAAGAGGACCGCACCGAAAAGAAATACAGGGTTAGGGTTCAACGAATAAATGATTTAGAGTCTGAATTCGAAGACTTGACCGACCAACAATTGAGCGCCAAGACAGAAGAATTCAGAAGAAAACTGAATGACAATGTCCCTGTAGAATCCGTTTTAGAAGAAGCATTTGCTACTGTCAGAGAGGCATCTAAGCGCACCCTTAATCAGAGGCATTTCGATGTACAGCTAATTGGTGGTATTGTTTTGCATGAGGGCAATATAGCTGAGATGCGAACTGGTGAAGGAAAAACTCTTGTAGCTACCTTGCCGAGTTATCTTAATTCCATAGCTGGGCATGGAGTGCATGTGGTAACAGTCAACGATTACTTGGCCCGTAGGGATCCAGTTTGGATGGGTCCTATATACGAGATTCTGGGTCTTAGTGTTGCTTGTTTGCAGCATGATAAAGCATATATTTACGACTCTTCTTTCAAGAGCGGAGATCCTAGCTTGAAATTTTTAAGGCCTGCAACTAGAAAAGAAGCTTATAAATCGGACATTGTTTATGGGACAAATAATGAATTTGGATTCGATTACTTGCGGGATAATATGGTTGTTGATTTGGAGCAGCAGGTACAGAGGGATTTGCATTATGCCATAGTAGACGAGGTAGACAATATCCTTATTGATGAAGCAAGAACTCCTCTTATCATTAGTGGTCCTGCGCAAGATCCCGTTGAATTATATGGAACCATGGCTCGTGTTGTTCCCAGACTTATATTCGAAGAAGATTATGTTGTGGTTGATGAAAGAAGTAGAGCTTTGTCTTTGACGGAAACGGGTATAGGTAAGGTGGAAAGTTCGATAAAAGTAGATAATTTGTACGACCCAGAGAATATGCATCTTGTCCAGTATGTCGAAAATGCATTAAGAGCGCATGCTTTGTTCAGGAAGGATCGCGAATATGTTGTAAAGGGAGGGGAGGTTGTAATAGTCGATGAATTTACTGGACGTTTGCAACCGGGTAGGCGATGGTCAGATGGTTTACATCAAGCTATAGAGGCTAAAGAGGGGCTTAAAATTCAACAGGAAAGTGTAACCTACGCTACTATCACTCTTCAGAATTATTTTAGGATGTATAGCAAAATGGCTGGGATGACTGGTACTGCGGCAACAGAATCAGAAGAATTTATGAAAATATATGGTTTGGATGTAGTAGTGATTCCGACTAATACACCTATGGTTAGAAATGATTTGAATGATCTGGTTTACATAGAAGAAGCTGCTAAATGGAAAGCGGTGGTAGAGGAAATTGCTGATCTGCATGGTAATAGGAAGCCAGTTTTAGTCGGAACTACATCTATTGAGAACACTGAAAAACTCAGTGATATGCTAAAAAGAAAAGGGGTACAACACAAAGTACTTAATGCTAAACAGCATGAGCAGGAAGCACTGATTATATCTCAAGCTGGACGCCCTGGGGCTGTGACTGTAGCAACTAACATGGCTGGACGAGGAACAGATATTGTATTAGGTGGTAATCCAACGGATACCGAATTAAATAACACTGACTGGGTTGATGATCACGAGTTTGTGGTTAAGAATGGTGGATTGAATGTCATAGGTACGGAACATCATGAGGCACGAAGGATAGACAATCAACTTAGGGGTAGATCTGGACGGCAAGGGGATTCTGGAACTACACGTTTTTATGTTTCACTAGAAGATGATGTTGTAAAACGATTTGGTGGAGAACGTGCTAAAGATATGATGACCAAGGTTTCAGGGTGGGCAGGGGTTGACCAGGGCTCTCCTATTGAAAGCGGCATGATTTCGAAACTTATATCTAATGCTCAAAGTCGTGTAGAGGGATTTCACTTTGAAAGCAGGAAACATCTACTGGAATTTGATGATGTCCTCAACCAACAAAGAGAACAAATATATGCCGAACGACATAAGATACTTGATGGTAGTCAACTTAGGACTATCATCCTGCAGATGATAGTAGACGAAATAGACAGAAATATTAAGGTATATTTGAAAGCAGATGAGCCAGACGATTGGGATATCGAACCATTTATCACCGGTATCTTAAAGATATCAGATGCTTTTGGTCAAACTATAAACGCTAATGATGTTTCTCTCTTAAGTAGAGAGGAAATCCTGGAACGACTTAAGGTTGCAACAGAGGAGTTATATCAAGAGAGAGAAGATAGATTTGGACTTGTTGTAATTAGGAAATTGGAACAGCTTGTAATGTTAAGGTCTTTGGATATGTGTTGGGTCCAGCACCTAACTTCTATTGAAAGGC
>VEXD01000036.1 GCA_009391235.1 SAR202 cluster bacterium AC-409-J13_OGT_754m | reverse complement strand
ATTGGAGAGGAATATGGAAGTTGGAATCATTGGGTTGCCCCGTTCGGGAAAGACGACTTTATTTAATGCCATCACTAAAGGCAAGGCATCTGTTGATGTTTATTCAGATAAGGCAAATGTTGGAGTTGCAAAAGTTCCGGACGAAAGACTGATTCGATTAGCGAAAATATATAATCCACGTCGCCTTGTTAATGCAGAAATAGCTTATACAGATGTGCCTCCACCACCCGAGGGGTTTGGTCGGACACGCGGTATAGGCGGGGAATATCTGAATCTGCTTCAGGCTGTGGATGCCTTGCTAATAGTTGTTAGATGTTTCAATAATCCTGCGGTCGCGCACGTAGATGAAACTATTGACTATCTTCGTGATGCTGGGAATATGCTGATGGAATTAATTATTTCAGACATGGAAATAATAGAAAGAAGAATCACTCGTATTCAGGTGGAGAATAAAGGGGCGACCTTGCAAGAACGACAGAATTTAAAGAATGAAGAGAATCTCTTGATGACTATAAAGAAAAACTTGGATATGGGTATTGGATTGAGAGATCAGGGGCTTTCTGATGATGAGATAAAGAGGTTAGGAGGGTTCGGATTATTATCAATGAAGCCTGTTATTGTTGTGTCTAATATAGGTGAGGATCAACTAGATATGGTTGAACAATTGAACCAGAATTTGTGGGAAACCATAAATAGTCAAAACATGGCAACCTTGGCTTTATGTGCCCAACTGGAAATGGATCTCGCCCAAATGGATGCTAATGATGAGATTGATTTTCGCAGGTCATTTGGAATAAAAGAGTCTAGTTTAGAACGCATGGTGAAAACATCTTATGGCGTTGTAGGATTGATTGCTTTTTTTACAGTGGGAGAAGATGAAGTAAGAGCATGGGAGATTAAATCCAATACCAAAGCGCAAAAAGCTGCTGGTAAAATTCATTCTGATCTTGAGCGAGGTTTTATCCGTGCTGAGGTAATAGCTTACGATGATTTGGTAGCGAATGGTAATTTAGTAGAAGCAAAAAAGAAAGGCCTGGTACGACAGGAAGGAAAACAATACGTTGTGCAAGACGGTGACATTATGCATGTGTTGTTTAATGTTTGATTAACTATCCGTTTATTTATGCCTGCCATAATCTAGTCGTACCTACTTGATTCGTGCCTAGAAACCTACCCATCAGTATTTTGCATACCATTACTTGTTAATACTTTCGGCCCCAAAGTCGGCCCCAAGATTCCATCCATGATGCCTTGGAACCTACCAGATAGCAGGCCAGCTTGATCCTTTAAAAGGTGGGAATAGATTTTCAGTTCGGTCAAATAACACAGTACCAGAACTAATGTACTAGATAACATAACATTGGAAGGCAAGGATTTCAAACCAACGGCATGGTGCAAATTCTGTCAGCGGTACGGTGGGATGAATTTAGTAGAAATGAAGCACGACTAGGTGTATAAAGTGGTGTATGGCTAACTTTGATGCACTTATCTCACGCTTACAAGTTTCTTACCCCGATAGTCAGGAACGTGGTAAGGTCTTTGAACGCGTCTGCAAGTGGTTCCTTACTACTGACCCATACTACAAACAAGAATTCACCAACGTGTGGCTTTGGAATGATTGGCCGAAGCGGTGGGGGCCCGACATAGGGATTGACCTAGTAGCGAACACCACCAGTGGGCACACAGTTGCCATTCAAGCGAAGTGCTATCAAGCTACTGTTCCTAGTAAAGAGATAGACAGTTTTATAGCCGCATCATCCCGTCCTGAGTTCACCGAGCGTTTACTCATCACAACTTCTGACATTACAGCTAACACCGAGAAAAAGCTTACTAACCAGGATAAATATAGCCCGTTTCTTCTAGGCTATTCACTGCGTGAAAAAAATATTGATTGGCTCTCATATTTTGATGCAACGCGTCCTGCCTTGCCCGACAAAAAGACCCCGCGTCCTCATCAACAATCTGTAGTGGACGATGTTGTACGTGGGTTTGCAACGAATGATAGGGGCAAAGCCATTATGGCTTGCGGAACAGGTAAAACACTAGTTGGTCTATGGACAGCGGAATCATTAAACTCTAAAAGAACGTTGGTACTTGTGCCATCACTTTCCTTGGTTGAACAGGTTTCTCGAGAATGGCTTGAGAACTCACAAACTCCATTTAGAACTCTTTTTGTTTGTTCTGATGCAACAGTGAAGTCGGATGCTTTCGTTGGGCAAACGGAGCAGCTAGGCGTGATGGTGACAACATCTCCAGAAGAGATAAGGGATTTTCTTGCAAGGGATGGTGATTCAGTTGTATTTGCTACATATCAATCTTCTCCGCGGATAGCTAAAGCTCAAACACTGGGTGCACCTGAATTTGACGTTACCATTGCAGATGAAGCACATCACTGTGCTGGGAAAGTGGATAGTCAATTTGCAACTGCACTCGATGGGGCACAGCTTCGTTCGAAGAAGCGACTTTTCATGACTGCCACGCCTAGGATTGTAACGAAGCGTATTAAAGATGCTGCTTATGGATTTGACTTAGAAGTTGCTTCCATGGATGACGAATCAGTATTTGGGAAAAATTTTCATACTCTAACATTTGGAGAAGCTATTGCAGGAGACCTCTTATCTGACTACCGAGTTGTAATAATGGGAGTGTCAGAACAGGACACCAAAAACATGATTGATGAAAGAACACTGGTTGAACTTGAAGCATCTGGCTTTCGCACAGATGCAGAGACTCTTGCAAGCATGGTGGGTCTTATTAAGACTATTAATAAGCATGACTTAAGTCATATCATCACTTTCCATTCTCGTATTAAACAGTCAAGTGAATTTTCTAATGATGTTTCTTCTGTAATTGAGAGGCTTCCTTCAGAGCAGAGACCTTCCAGGCAGCTTTGGACAAGGCATATAGCAGGTACTATGCCCACAGGTCAGCGTACTACTCTGTTGAGTAACTTCCGTGAACTCTCTGATAACCAGATTGGAATCTTGAGTAATGCTAGGTGCTTGAATGAAGGTGTCGATGTAAGGTCCATTGATGGTATTGCGTTCATTCAGCCACGTCGCTCTAAGGTTGATATTGTGCAAGCAGTTGGTCGTGCTATTCGAAAAGCTGAATCTAGTAAAATTGGCACCATCATTATCCCTGTTTTTATTGAGGACGATGCAGAAGCAGAAATTACTCTTTCAAACTCAAGGTTTGAGCCAGTGTGGACTGTGCTTCAAGCCCTACGTGAGCATGATGAAGTACTTGCGGATGAAATGGATAATTTGCGGCGGAAGCTTGGACGCAGGGGTAGTATTAGCAGCAATTGGCCTAGCAAATTAGTGATTGATATGCCTGTTCGTGTGGGCACTGACTTTGTGCGTTCACTTGAAACCAGAATTGTTCTTATGACAACAGCGTCATGGCAGTTTTGGTTTGGGTTGTTAGAGACGTACACAGCTAATAATGAGGGCCAGGTTCCTGCCAAGTACAAGACAGA
>VEXD01000035.1 GCA_009391235.1 SAR202 cluster bacterium AC-409-J13_OGT_754m | reverse complement strand
GACCTATTACCTCCAGAATTTAAAGAATCGAGACTTTATCCAATTGGTCGACTTGATATTAATACGACCGGACTATTACTCATCACCAATGACGGAATATTGTTTAATCGTCTAACCCATCCACGCTTCCAAGTTGAAAAGGAATATATTGTTGGACTAACTGGAAAGCTCAGTGCTTCGCAGAAAAATGCCCTTGAAAAAGGCATACTCATAAATGGGGAAATGACTGCACCAGCTAAAATTAAGCTCTTACATAATCAAGGAGACATTCACTACAGCGTAATCATATATGAGGGTAAAAAAAGACAAATCCGGTTAATATTTATGGCAGCAGGCTTGAAAGTAGTCTCCATAACAAGAGTTAGAATTCACAAGCTAATTTTAGGCACATTAGGATTAGGAAAGGTCGAGAAACTCACAAAGGATGAATTGAAAAGTTTACTAGGGAATTGATATTACTAGTCAACCGGTGTCACCAAAAAGTAGAGGGCCCCTTTTAGAAAGGGGCCCTCTCACATCAAGGACTAGAATTACGGACCAGGTTGCCGTTGGCCTCCAAAGTTCTTACCTTAACTGTTTGTCAATTTTCCCTCTTTTTATAGGCCTATAACCGTTAGACCGCCCATAATGGCAACACCAGATGCTGCGCCCAACTGTACCCAACCGGTAGCCTTTCGCATGTTAGCGAAACCTGCTCCATGGGTTAAGAAGTTCATTGCAGCTACTATTGCGAGCAAAGCAACGGCGATTCCCATGTTGCTGCTAATTGCTCCTGCATTACCGTCTGCCAAGACTTGGCCCTGCATAAAGTAAACTACGTAAATCACTGAGATTACCGTAGCGAACAATGCAAAAAACCCGTGTGTCTTTTCATCATGTCCAGCTAAGCCCTGCGCTGCTATTCCTGCAGCGTAAATGGCCCACACTAGGACCAAGGCGTCAAGTGCGCCGTGTCCATCGCCGAAAATCACCATTCCACCTAGGGCTGCTGCCGTCGCTGTTGCGATGGTGCCCATAGCTTTTGGATTGGAGAATTGGCCTAAAAAGTGCCACGACTGTGCCCACAAAGTTGCGGGCAGGATGAGTAAAAAGATTACCTCCATGCTGTACACCTCCTGCTATTTTCTACTTTAATACTAGAATAGTGCTAGTTAGGATTCGTCGAACTGTCCTACCTAATTTCTCAGAAAACTACGCGAACTTAATCACGATCGGCAACCCGACAGAACACGTCCTAACGCGATTCCTAGGGATTATAGGCGAGTAACGCCATCCAAGTCAATCAAAATCAGCACATTTTAACCGATTAAATTAATCGGTCTTATGCTTGTTTTTCGTTCAAAAACAGCCTTTTAATAACCCATTTAAGGCAACCGTTTCCCACCTTAGTCCGTTTCGGGTAGAATGATTCGGATAGTCACCGGAAGAGGAAAACATTGACACCTATTAGGCATCAATATTTAAGCATTAAACAAAGATATCCGGATACGATTTTAATGTTTCGGTTAGGTGACTTCTATGAAACATTCGATGATGACGCCAAAATCGCCTCCGAAACACTAAACATAGTTTTAACTTCTAGAACCATGGGTAAGGGAGTTAAGGTACCTATGGCTGGCATACCTTCGCATTCCCTAGAACCGTACTTAGGTCGACTAATGAACCATGGCTACAAAGTAGCAATTTGCGAACAGTTAAGTGACCCTACAACCTCTAAGGGCTTGGTCGAACGTGATGTTGTTAGAGTAGTAACACCCGGAACAATCGTAGAATCTTCTATGCTGGACGAAGGAATTAACAACTTCTTAGCAGCAGTAACTGTAAAGGATGCAGAAGCTGGACTTGCTTACATTGATATCACAACAGGGGAATATTCAACAACTCAACTACCTTTAGATAGATTGGCTGAAGAAATTAACCGGCTTTCCCCTGCTGAAATTCTGGTTCCGGACACGGCAATAGATACAATACGATTATTCGTCCCATCATTCGAAACCCTAAATGCCAAAGTGTTCAGGTTTGATAACGCCAAGAAGTTACTCATGGAACATTTTGAAACTCTAAGCTTGGAGCCCCTTGGATGTGACCTAATGCCATTAGCAACGGGAGCAGCTGGTGCTATTTTAGAATATCTATCATCCACGCAACCGTCCATATTGAATCAAATAGACAGCCTAAATACTTATTCTACAGATGGATTCATGGCTCTGGACCCGCAAACTTGCCGTAATCTACATCTGCTAAATAATAGGCGCCATGCTACTGAAGAGTTATCACTGTTTGGGATTTTAAATTTTAATAAAACTGCCATGGGAGTACGTTTGCTTCGTCGCTGGATTGGACAACCATTACTGAATATCACTGATTTACTACAACGACAAGACTCAGTCCAGTTTTTCTTCAATTCTTCTGCCAGACGACATAAGACCCGTGAACATCTATCCAAAGTATCCGATATAGAACGAATAGTAGGAAGACTAAAAAACTCCAAAATCGGCCCTCGTGACCTAATTGCATTGAAAACAAGCCTGGTTACTGCCAAGAATCTGTTGACCTTATTCCATCAAGACGACTCACAGGACATCATGTGGCTTAAAGATGGTATGAATCCCCTAGATGAAATCGTGTCTCTAATAGAAGATAGCATTGAACCATATGAAGCCGGAACCCCTGGAGATGGAACTGTAATTAGAACAGGATTTTCAGACGAGTTAGACAAAATTAGAAATGTAGCCACAAATGCTCGCAGTTTCATTGCCAAACTGGAACTAAAAGAAAGAAATAGTACAGGTATTAAATCATTGAAGGTGGGATATAACAGAATATTTGGCTACTACATAGAAGTAAGCAAATCGTACCTGTCACTGGTTCCTGAGACGTTTATTCGTCGACAAACCCTAGTTAATGGGGAAAGGTTCATCACGGCAGATCTCAAAGAATATGAAACTTTAGTGTTAAACGCTGGAGAACAAGTAAAAGGTCTTGAGAAAAGCCTGTATATGGAAATTTGCAAGGAAATCGAGTCAGAATCTGCGAACTTGATTGCTCTAAGTAAATCGATTGCACAGTTAGATCTTTTCACTTCACTGGCGGAAGCAGCCTCAAGATATAAATACACTCGACCAACTTTAAAACAGGATGGAGTAATTGCAATTAAGGACGGTAGGCATCCTATGGTAGAGAGAGTTCTACCCTCTGGAGCGTTTGTCCCCAACGATTTGCATCTAAGTAATCATGATGATCAACTACTACTCATTACGGGACCCAACATGTCTGGAAAATCCACCTATCTCAGACAAGTAGCCTTAATTTCACTTATGGCACAAATAGGAAGTTTCGTCCCAGCCTATTCCGCAACAATTAGTCTGGTTGACAGAATATTCACTCGAGTTGGATTACAAGACAACCTCGCCACCGGGCAATCAACTTTTATGGTAGAAATGGTAGAAACGGCCATGATACTAAACCAAGCTACCAAACAATCTCTGGTAATCCTAGATGAAATCGGCAGAGGAACTAGCACCTTCGACGGTCTATCCATAGCCCAATCAGTGGCTGAACACATCCACAATCATCCGAAGTTGGGTTGCAAAACACTTTTTGCAACCCATTACCATGAACTGACCGAATTGGCTTCCACCCTACCACGTGTCAAAAACTATAGCGTGACCATAACAGAACAAGAAGGAAAGCTCATATTTCTTCACCGAATAACTGAGGGTAAGGCAGACAAAAGTTATGGAGTTCAAGTTGCGCAACTAGCAGGGCTCCCAAAATCAGTAATTAACAGAGCGAAGGAAATATTAGAGAACATGGAATCTTCATACAATGACAAATCCATTTGTTTGCCAAACATTATCTCTAATCAACAGATCCCGCTAATCTCTCCTTATTCACAGTTGATTGATGAAATATTAGATTTGGATATTTCAGAAATGACCCCAATACAAGCAATAAACAAATTATACGAATTACAAAGTAAATCGAGTGAGTCAAAATAGGAACCATCTCTCAACAAACACCGTCACTAGAAAT
>VEXD01000034.1 GCA_009391235.1 SAR202 cluster bacterium AC-409-J13_OGT_754m | reverse complement strand
TTTTTGTCCTGCCGCAGGTCGCCCGTATCTTCACGGGCACTACAATTTCACCGGGCCCTCCGCCGAGACAGTGACCAGATCGTTACTCCTTTCATGCAGGTCGGAATTTACCCGACAAGGGGTTTCGCTACCTTAGGACCGTTAGAGTTACGGCCGCCGTTCACCGGGGCTTCAGTTCGTAGCTTGCACCACTCTCCTTAACCTTCCGGCACTGGGCAGGAGTCAGCTCCTATACTTAGGGTTTCCCCTTAGCAGAAACCTGTGTTTTTGATAAACAGTCGCCTGGCCTTCTTATCTGCGGCCCCGGAGATGCTCAATCAGCAAGTGATATCACTCTCCAGGGCGCCCCTTATCCCGAAGTTACGGGGCCCTTTTGCCTAGTTCCTTAGCGGAGGTTCGCCCGAACGCCTTGGGACGCTTATCCCTGCCCACCAGTGTCGGTTTGCGGTACGGACGCCATTTCACCATAACCGCGAGGCTTTTCTCGTCGGTGTGGGATTAACAGAATTTCCATCCACCGAAGTGGATAGATTTCCTCATATCTCAGCTCGTACGCCGGAACGGATTTGCCTATCCCGGCTTGGCCTACATATTAGGACGCACCATGTCCAATGGGCACGCTCCATCTACCCTACCGCACCCCCCCTCGGCTTTAAAGCGACAAAACGGCGGTGTAGGAATATTAACCTACTGTCCATCGTCTTCGGCTTGCGCCTACGACTTAGGACCGACTAACCCTACGCCGATAAACGTTGCGTAGGAAACCTCAGGCTTTCGGCGTCAGAGATTCTCACTCTGATTAACGCTACTCATTCCAGGATTCTCACTTCCCCCCGCTCCACTACAACTCACATTATAGCTTCGCCGCAAGAGGAACGCTCCTCTACCTTTTGGCCCCGACGAATCAGGACCAAAACCACAGCTTCGGTGGCAGACTTAAGCCCCGTTACATTTTCCGCGCAGAACCCCTCGCCCAGTGGGCTATTACGCACTCTTCAAAGGATGGCTGCTTCTAAGCCAACCTCCTGGCTGTCTGGGGAACTCTACCTCGTTTCCCACTTAGTCTGCTCTTGGGGACCTTAGCTGGTGGTCTGGGCTGTTTCCCTTTCGACCATCGAACTTATCTCCGACAGTCTCACTCTCAGTCAACGGCTGAACGGCATTGGTGGTTTGGTTGGGTTTGCTAAGCTCACGCCCGCTAGCCCATCCAGTGCCCTACCTCCGCACACCTCTAAACTGAGGCTGCACCTAAATGCATTTCGAGGAGAACCAGCTATCTCCGGGTTCGATTGGCATTTCACCGCTACCCACAACTCATCCGAAACTTTTGTACCAGTAACCGGTTCGGACCTCCAGTACGCGTTAACGTACCTTCATCCTGGTCATGGGTAGATCACCCGGTTTCGGGTCTAATTCGAGGGACTAAACGCCCTATTCAGACTCGCTTTCGCTATGGCTCCAGGACTCCAGTCCCTTAACCTTGCCCCCCGTATTAAGTCCCTGGATCATACTTCAATAGGCACGCCGTCATCCCGTTAAACGGGACTCCGACATTCTGTAGGCTCATGGTTTCAGGTCTATTTCACTCCCCTCCCGGGGTTCTTTTCAACTTTCCCTCACGGTACTTGTTCACTATCGGTAGCAAAAGGTATTTAGCCTTGGAGGGTGGTCCCCCCAGCTTCCCACAGGATTTCTCGTGTCCCATGGTACTCAGGTTAACATCAGGAGTTTCATTTCTTTCGTCTACGGGGCTCTCACCCTCTGCGGCTGCCCTTCCCAGGGACCTTCGACTAGAAATAAATTTTGTAACTCCTTGAGAATTCCGAGGTTTTCTCTGATGTCTCCTACAACCTCTCTGTGACATAGGCCCTCGGGCCACTAAGTCATAGAGATTTGGGCTATTCCCGTTTCGTTCGCCACTACTCAGGGAATCTCGGTTGATTTAATTTCCTCAGGGTACTTAGATGTTTCAGTTCCCCTGCTTACCCCCCTGATAAATCAGGGCGTACCGACTCAACACCGGTACAGGTTTCCCCATTCGGGAATCCCCGGCTATGCCTGTTAGACGGCTCACCGAGGCTTATCGTAGTCTTACCACGCCCTTCTTCGGCCCGTTGCTCCAAGTCATCCACCATAAGCCCTTAATAACTTGACCCACGCTAAGAACTTCATACTATTCTCTATTCAATTTTTAAGGTGCAAAAAAGCGGCTATTCAACCCCAGCCGCCATCTAGGAGTATCCAACCTGTAAATTTATTCTATGTGTTATATGCTAATTTCAGGAAATTTCTCCAACCAGGAATTATATTGTTGTTATCCCACTCAGTCAAGGGTGATCAGCATCAATTCTATTACCAAATCAAATCCTTTCTCAAAAATATAGGCAATCGTGCTATAGAAGCCTATTCATCATCTTCATATTGTGCTTTAAGAGTGTCAACAACAGTAGGATCCGCTAAAGTAGTTGTGTCACCCAGCACACGACCTTCAGCAATATCTCTTAAGAGCCGCCGCATAATTTTCCCACTGCGTGTTTTAGGCAAATCAGAAGTAAAATATATTTGTTCAGGTCTAGCTATAGACCCAATTTTTAAGACTACGTGCTGTTTAAGCTCATCCTCCATCTTTTCGGACGCTTTTATCTTCTCCTTCAAAGTTACGAATGCTACTATGCCCTCTCCCTTAATGTCATGGCTTTTCCCAATTGAGGCCGCTTCAGCAACACTTTTATGATCTACCAAAGCACTTTCTATCTCCATCGTACTAATACGGTGGCCCGCTACATTTATTACATCATCCACACGACCCAATAACCAAAAAAAGCCATTTTCGTCCCTTTTCGCACCGTCCCCTGTAAAGTACACGTTCTCGTATTGGCTCCAATATTGGTCAATATATCTCTTAGGGTCACCATAAATTGTACGTAACATAGCAGGCCACGGTCGTTTCAAAACCAAATAACCACCTTCCCCTAATTGAACGGGTATGCCTTTTGCATCCACAATTTCAGCATCCACTCCTGGAAATGGCTTCGTCGCTGAACCCGGGGTCAGCGTAGTAATACCTGGTAATGGAGTAATTAGAATCATTCCAGTCTCAGTTTGCCACCATGTATCAACAATCGGGCAACGACCACCACCAATATGTTCCCAATACCACATCCAAGCCTCTGGATTAATAGGCTCTCCTACACTGCCCAGCAATCTTATTGAATTCAGATTGTGTTTTTTAGGATGCTCTTCACCCCACCGCATACAAGCCCTAATTGCGGTCGGAGCTGTATACACAATTGTAATGCCATATTTCTCAACAATTTCCCAAAACCGATCCCTTTCAGGCCAATCTGGAGCCCCTTCATACATTACCGTCGTGGCTCCATTAGACAGAGGTCCATATACAATATAACTGTGTCCAGTAACCCATCCTATGTCTGCAGTGCACCAATAGACGTCATTTTCTTTCAAGTCAAAAACCCATTTAGTAGTCGCATAAGTTCCCAAAAGGTACCCGGCGGTAGTATGCACAACTCCTTTTGGCTTCCCCGTAGTGCCACTGGTATAAAGTATATAGAGCATATCTTCACTGTCCATTGGCTCAGCTTCACAAGTGTATGGTTGTGTTTGCACCAGGTCATCCCACCATATATCTCTTTCTGCGTTCATCGAGCACTGAGCTTCCTCGCCAACCCGGCGCACAACTACTACTTTTTCTACAGTAGTAGTAGATTTAAGTGCTTCGTCAGTATTGCTTTTTAGTGGTATGACCTTACCTCGTCTATAACCACCGTCGCTAGTAATCACCAATTTTGACTGGCAATCATTAATACGATCACTAAGAGATTCCGGGCTGAAACCACCGAACACCACGCTATGAGGAGCGCCTATTCTTGCACAAGCAAGCATTGATATTACCAACTCGGGAATCATGGGCATATACATGGTAACCCTGTCACCTTTTCTTACACCTAACTCTTTCAACCCATTAGCAAACCGACAAACCTCACGGTGTAAATCCCAATATGTGTACACTTTCCAATCACCAGGTTCCCCTTCCCATATAAGAGCAGCTTTGTTACGCCGAGGTCCATCCAAATGACGATCTAGACAATTATATGAAACATTAATTTTTCCTCCAGTAAACCACTGAGCAAATGGAGGTTCCCATAGTAGGAC
>VEXD01000033.1 GCA_009391235.1 SAR202 cluster bacterium AC-409-J13_OGT_754m | reverse complement strand
TGGTGTTAAAGGCCTAAGAATTGCTGACGCTTCTATTATGCCCAATATAGTTAGAGCTAATCCCAACGTTACGACCATTATGATTGGTGAAAAGATTGCTGATTGGATTAAAGATGGGATCGATAAATAAAGACCAGGACTCTTTGTGTTTTTTCGGGTATCTGATACGCAGACTGAATTTTATAGTAGAAAGTCTATTTCATACATTTCATAATGTGATTTTGTCATTCCCAGATTGGAATAGGTCTGTTGGGCTATGTGGTTATCTCGGTCTACGTATAATCTGATTCCTCCAATCTTATCATCAGTAGAGGCTTGTTGATAAATATGGCTATAGAGGGCCTTATATACGCCTCTTCTGCGCCAGGTAGAGGATACGAAAACACTTTGTATCCACCAAATGTTTGAGTTACGCCAATCACTCCACTCGTATGTTATTAGTAGACTACCTACTACCTTTCCTTGAATCTCCGCAACTATGTAAAATCCTTTACTGGGACATTTGAAAACTGCATTGATTCCCTGTCTGAGTAAGTTGGCATCTAGTGTTTTTCCTTCGGTTTCTTGTGCCATTGCTTGTTGAAATTCTACAAGCACTTCACATTCATCACTATGAGCCGTTCTGATTACAATATTGTTTAGATTCATCTAACACCCATTAGAGTATATGCTTCAGATCACTGACCAAACGATTTTTGGTAGATCTGTATTCTCCAACGTCCGTCTTCGACTATGTAGATTCTTCCGTTATCGTCTATTTCTATAGCGGTGGGTCTATAAAAACGATAGGAAGGAGACCAATCTTTGACCTTTGATCGATGTTCCCTTGCCTCAGAATCGCTATCTAAAACGTCCTGAGCCCATCGTGAAAGTGCAATTGAATTTCCTTCAAGGGTTGTAATATGATTTGCATTGGCATCGTAGACTTGTACTTTATTGTCCCACCATTCTACAGCATAAACATCGCCGTCTTTATCAACTGCGACATCACTGGGCAGATTCAGTTTCCCTGGACCGTCTACGCCAAAGCTTTGAATAAAGATACCTTTACTAGTGAATTTTTGTATGCGATGATTCTTCCAGTCAGCGACGTAGATGTTCTGATTGTCATCTATAGTGATACCCCATGGATGATTGAACTCGCCGTCCTTACTGCCCTCTTGTCCCCAACTTAGAATAAAGTCACCGTCTGGAGTGAACTTTGAAACTCGATGATTCATGTTTTCAGTAACATATAGATTGCCATCTTTGTCTAGAGAGAGCCCTGCGGGACCATTTAGTTGGCCTTTTGCTGATCCTTTAGTGCCCCATTTCCTCAAGAAATTTTTCTGACCTATATTTTCACCGTTGAATTCCACTGATCCGTTGAATATAGATATTCGGTTGAGCCATTCATCAGCTAAATATATGAGCCCTTTGTTATCTCGGACTATAGATGTTCCCCATACAAATTGACCGTCACCTTCTCCATTGCTGGAAAATTCACCCAGAAACACCTCATCGAAATTAAAAACTCCTATGCGACCACATGGTTCTCCTTCGGTTCCGCGATTAAGAGCAAATATAACATCTCCCCATAAAGTAATATCTACAGGGTGTCTAAAGCCGGGTCCTCCGGGAGAGCCTTTGCCAATGGTTTTGATGTAGTCATATGTCCTTCCACTCGCTCTTATGGTGTTCATAACAGGATTTTTCTCCCTAGTGTTGTAACGATGTTTATGAAGAAATATTAGGCGATGGTCTCGACCACTAATATCCCATGTACTAACAAAGGAGTCAAGAAATATGTGGACGTTAATATTAATAACACAAAAAGAACGACCCCGGTAACCCGGGGTCGTTCTTTTTAATTTCTGCAGTTAAACTATTCGGTTTACTTGTATACCGGTTCGGTATACTCGTGGAACAACCTAGGCCCTTGCCTGGTCATGTTCACCGAGTAGCCGGCCACTACTGCTGGGTTATAGCCAGCGTAAGTGTAGTTCCACATGAACGGTGTACTCATGGATTGCTCCCAGTACGCCTGTCCAAACTTCAGAGTTTCTTGAACTCTCTCTTCATTACTGGTTACAGTTTGGCACTTCTTGAGGAACACTGATGCCTCTGGGAATTCACGCCATCCGTTTCCACCTTCCCAGTACATCTGCCAAGTCGGTGCCTGACAGGGGGGGTCTAGAGACGGAGCTGACATGAGCATCCAGGCTGTCTCACAACGACACCTGGCGACTTTGGACTGGAACTCTCCCCATACCTTCATGTCTACGATTTTCGCGGTAACACCTATCTCTGCGTAGTAACCCTGTACCGCTTCTGACATGGTACAAAGCTCGCCTACTCTTTGGCTGAGACAATAGATTGTCATCTCGAAACCGTCAGGATTACCAGCTGCTGCGAGGTACGCCTTAGCCTTGTCGACGTTGTAGTCGTAAGGCCATCCGCCCTCACCACCGGTCTTTCCCTGAGGTCCTGGGTAAGGAGCCCATTCGTCTTTCCAGGCTGCTTGCCAAGGTGGGAAGTACTCAATCAACGGGAATCCATCGCCATTGAAGAACGCAGTGTTTAGAGCATTGCGGTCAACAGCGTGGGACAAAGCTAATCGGTTGTCCGCTGAACGTAGTGGGTCGTTAACGTTGTAGCCAGCACATGGCGAACACTGGACTTTACCAGGGTGCTTGCCGGTTTCTGGGTCAACGTATGAGTTCTCTCTGTAGTAACCGATGTCTCCTACGACCTGAGTTGCAGGTAGAGAAGCTTTCTCTACTACCATTCCAGCGTCTTTAATAACCTGGAAGTTGGCCGCAGCGACTGGGCTAATGTCTGACTCACCAGCTATTAACATAGCTATCTGAGTTGCCCCTTCTGTTACTAGTATGAGCTTGTACTCTGAGAAGAGCGGAGTCTGTCGGAAGTGGTTATCCACTTTCTCTACAAGCGAATGTGTGGTGCTATCCCATTCTAGGTGGCTCCAAGGGCCTGTACCTATTGGGTCGGCAGAATATCCTTCTACTCCACCTGTAGCATCCCAATGCTGCTTGCTAACTATACCACGATCAGCTAATGCTATCAGGTCTAGGTTAACTTTTGGCAGATTGAAATTAAAGGAGAAGTCGTCGGGAGCTTCCCAGTACTCTGGACCGTGGTAAACCGATGTCCAGTAACCAATACTAGAAGCCCACTTGTTATCAATACCTAATGGGAAGCCGTAAGTCAAAGCAATGTCTGCGGCTTTGAATTGGATGTCGGTTGCCTTTCCACCACGGTTGTAGTAGATGTCATCTCTCAATTCAAAAGACCAGTTCTTACCATTTGGCTCGACTGCCCATGACTTTGCCATACCTGGATAGGTCTGGTTGGTCTTGTGATGCCTGTTCACTAACCCATCGTAATGGGGTGTAGTTCCCTCAGCAGCTCCGTGACCGGGTACTGCGTATCCACCTTGAGAGGTAGGAGCAGTTGTTACGGTTAACCGAGCCTGTACAGGAATCTTAACTACTGGCTTCGGAGTCGCGGTTGGCCGCGGCTTAGGAGTAGCAGTTGCTGCTGGTGCTGCTGTAGCTGCAGCAGGGGCTTTGGTAGCCGCAGGTGCAGTTGTAGCAGCTGGTGCTGTAGTAGCAGCCGGTGCTGTAGTAGCAGCCGGTGCTGCAGCAGCTGGCGCTTCGGCGGCTGGCGCTGTGGTAGCAGCGTCATCCCCGCATGCCATTATGAACAGGGTAAAGACTACCAGCCCAACCAAGGGCAAGGAAATCATTCCCTTAGCGGACTTAAAAAATCCTTTCACTAAGTCACCTCCACGTTGTAACACTTTTTTAGATTGCCTAATTTCTTAGAATTCCCAGATGCCTGTAGTTTCCCACAGGACTTCTGCAGTTGGAGAATATTAAAACGAAAATTCACATTTGTCAACATTTTCCTCTCACAAAATAGTGGTTATAAGCTATGACAGTTTTTTATGTGAGATTAATTTTGCACTTCCGGTCTTCTTTATGTGAACAACCCTAAGAATCGTTCTAGAATACCAGGGACGATTGAATCTTCTTCTGTTGGATTTATAGTCCAGTCAACTAACACTAAATTTGCTTTGTAGATATGGGTATTTACAAAACTTATGATATGGACTCCGGAGAATTCAATATCGATATCCACTGTGTCCGCCTGGACTGTTTCTCCGGAATAAATGGTGTCGCCGAGACTATCCAAAACAACTAAGGTAATCTCTCCTTCAACTTCCCCTCCGCCCAGGTTAGCACCCGAACCTTCTGAAGCTTCCTCACCGGTTCCTTTGGCTGCAAATTCAGAAGAATCACCGTAACCTTGGGATCTTCCTATTGCTTGGAACTTAAATCGAATCAGGTCTCCTGCTTGGACTTCAATCTCCGTGTTCTCAAATTCGCCTGCAGTCACGAAGAACTCGGCTGACCCTACTGTGGTTTCTCTGGTTGTATCAGATGCTGCCACTGCTTCAGAAGAACTTGCCGAGCCGTTGGAGCCAGATGTCGTTTCG
>VEXD01000032.1 GCA_009391235.1 SAR202 cluster bacterium AC-409-J13_OGT_754m | reverse complement strand
TCTTTATAGATAAATAGAGTATTTATATTAGGCTCCCATATCAAATGGGAGCCTAATTGTTTATGTAATAGCGTAACTAGATCTCAGCTTGGACTTGTTGAATGATTGAATCGAGTTGTGTTACCAAATAATCTACTTCATCCTTAGTTATGCATAATGGAGGTGAAAGAGAGATGATGTCTCCTCCACGACCCAACAAACCATGACTATCCATGAGCCTGTTGACTTTGTCTGATAACTTTGCATCTTTAGGGAAGTGTTCTTTAGATGCTCGATCCTTAACTAGCTCAATAGCGCAGAGCAGACCTTTACCACCCCTTACATCACCTACTATTTTGTGGCGATACAGCGTTTCTAGCTGTTCAAATAGGTAGGCGCCCATTTTTTCAGAGTTTGTTACCATATCCTCGCCCAGTAGGATTGCTAAATTAGCAAGAGCCGCTGCAGAAGAAGCTGGATTGCCTCCGAATGTGATAAGGTGACCAAAAGTTTTGTCACTTTCGCCTATAAATATATCTGCTATCTTCTTGGTAGCTACTGTAGCACCTATCGGCAGATACCCACTTGTTAATGCTTTAGCTACTGTAAATATGTCCGGCTGAGCTTTCCAATGTTCAGTTCCAAACATTGTGCCTGTTCGCCCAAAGCCGGTGATAACTTCATCTGATATCATAAGGACACCATATTTATCGCATATCTCTCTAATGGTTGGCCAGTATTCCGGATGCGGTATATGGATTCCAGCTGCGGCTGATATTGGCTCCCCAATAAAAGCTGCCACTGTGGACGGGCCTTCGTGTAAAATTGCCCTCTCCAAATCCCGAGCGCAATCTAGTGTGCATCCGCCATTAGCAGAACAGCATCTGCCAGTGTATCCGTTGGGTTGTTCGATATGTATGTTTCCTGGCATGAGAGGCCCAAAGTTAACGGGCGCACTAATTCCTCCTCCGCCAAGACTCATACAGGCGAATGTGGCCCCATGATATGAACCACGGCGACTGATGATTTTCCATCTTGTTGGCTCTCCGTTGTTTTTGTGATAGTTCTTGGCCATTTTGAGAGCAGTCTCTACGGCTTCAGACCCACCATTGACGAAATATGTTCTAGCTTCTTTGTCTGTAAACATATGGGCGATATTTGCGGCTAGTTTGATTGTTGGTGGACTTACTGTTCCAGATGGAGAAAATGCTATTTGTTGCATTTGCTTAAATACTGCTTCTGCTATCTCTTTTCGACCGTGGCCTATGTTTATAAGCCAGAGACCGGATAGGGTATCCATCCATGTAGAGCCTTCGACGTCATGAACCCAAACCCCTTCTGCCCTGTCAACCATTTTGACTCCAGTTGATGAAGACATGTCGGCTGCCTGTCTGGAATGGGGCCAAAAATGGATAGTGCTAAGTTCTTTAAGTTCTTCAATGTCCTCTCCGTAGCGTGTGTTGGGGGTCATATCAAGTCCTCCGTGCCTTTTAATAAATTTAAATTGAGCGGTTGGAAATCAACTACGGCTTAGAAAGCTGAGAATAAATTTAGATGTTAGGATTGGTGTCATCCATGGATCGTGTAAGCAGGTGGACTGTAGCAGGGTTTTACTAGAGGGTCAATATCCTGTTGATTGTTTGTTTTTTGGTAAGCGGCAGTCTTTAATGCATTAGCTTGTAAAGATCTTCATGGTAGAGTAGATTCACTGATATGTGGACCACATTTGTCTCTCTTCGCTATAGAAACTATCGACTCATTTGGACTAGTATGCTTTTCTCTAGCACAGGACAATGGATGGAGCAAGTTGCTTTAAGTTGGTTGGTGTGGACTTTGACTGAAGACCCATTCATGCTGGGCGCTATAAATGGGACTAGAGCACTTCCGTTCATCTTGAGTCCCTTAGCAGGCGTTGCTGCAGATCGCATAGACCGCAAAAAATTAATGATTACTACCCAATTCGGAGTAATGCTCTTATCATTTAGTATGTCGTTGCTTGTTTATAGTGGACTTATTCGCCTTTGGATGGTTTTTGTTTTCGCAATACTTGCAGGTACCACATGGGCCTTCAATCAGCCGGTTAGGCAGGCAATCATTCCTAATCTTGTGCCAAAGAAACATATCATGAATGCAGTTGCACTAGGTTCTAGCGCCATGAATATGACTCGATTGATTGGACCAATTGGAGCAGGTTTTATTATTGCAATGGTTGGTGTGGAAGGAGCTTTTGCCGGCAAAGGTGTGGCGTATATTGCTGTAATTGTGATGACCTTCTTTGTTAGAGTTCCTCCGATTGTGGATAGAGCGACCCGCCTTGGAATTAGGCAAGATCTTTGGAGCGGCTTTAACTATATTTGGAACAATCGAATGATATTTACACTCCTTGTTATGGCTCTAATACCTATTGTTCTGGTTATGCCGTATATTTGGTCCTTTATGCCAGTATTTGCCGATCAAGTCTATGACATGGGGCCTGAGGGAATGGGTATTTTATATGGTGCTGTTGGACTGGGTGCATTAGGAGGATCGTTAACCGTTGCTTCATTAGGGAGTTTTCGCCAAAAGGGCTTGCTTCTCATGTTGAGTGGAATAGTTATGGGAGCTATGTTGATTCTGTTTGGAATGTCCACATATTTTCCACTTACCCTTCTAGTCTTAGTGGGAGTTGGATTTCCACAAACATTCTATAATTCACTCACTCAAACACTTATACAAATGAACATTACCGATGATGTAAGAGGTAGGGTTATGAGCATACTGATGCTTGATCGTGGGCTGGGGCCCTTAGGAAGCTTTTTCGCAGGGTTTATGGCATCTATTGTAGGGGCTCCTGGAGCGGTAATTATAGGTGGTAGTATTACCTTTGTCCTGGCTATATTAGGGTTTATTTTCATGCCCAATATCAGGAAATGGGATTATAATGTCCCGATGGCTGAAGTTTCAAATAACTCTTGAACCATTATGGAAAGAAAGCAGGATAGTGGAAAAGACTATCGGTTCTTATCTGATGTCCTTTGGGGTTGGGGATCACTTTGGATATTCATAGGCTTCCACTCCTGAGGTAGTTGAAGAGTTCTTACTGGATAATTAATGACTATTCCGGCCTTGTTGAATTCCGCGTGGAGCGCTTGCATGAGGCTATTTTTTAGCTGGAAACTAGCGGCTCTATCCGTTGCTTGTGCGAATATCCAGAAGTCGACATTGGAATCCCCGAATTTATCATATCCAAAATAGCCACCATATTCTTTATTTGCGCTATGCCAAGCAGACCTGAATGAAGCTCCCCATATGACACATCAGTTACAGCATCAGAAGCGATAAGAACGGCTAGTCCTTTATCAGCCATTTCTATCGAGCTTTGTCGTACTCCTAATCCGAATATAGACCCAAGAATAAATACATTCTGAATCTTTTTAGAAGCGATATATTCCATAAAGTAGGGATTGGACGAAGCACCCCACCCTGGTTTAGAAAACACTATATCGGAAGGCTTAGGTTCCCATTGTGGGATGTGGGTGCCGGCAATACCCTCCAGATTCCAATCTCCACCTATCGCTATTTGGAATGGAGATGGCAATTCAGAATCATGATAACCTAGACAACTGTAAATTACTTTTATCCCCTTTCTTCGCGCGGCACTCAATATTTCTGTAACATTTGTCTGTATCCTAGCGAGCATAGAAAAATAATCGTCAAATTCTCCAACAACTTCTTTTTGTGCTGCTTTAGCTGCTATCCACCCTCGTGTAATATTAGTAAAAGGAAAATTAAGATCCTGCATTAGAAGACAGGTGTTGTTGGGTCTCACAATTATAGGTCGAGTCGCCCTAGTTATAAGAGTCAGTGGATGTCTAGTACTCATATTATTGTCATCATTCTCCTAAAACTTTGCTCTGCCAATCCAAGGTCTCATGCAACTCCTTAGGCCTGGATGTCACCTTTTGGGCGGTAAATTCAAATTCCCATCCTTCAGAATCTATGGAGTCTACAATTGGTCCAGCATCAAATCTTAAGCCGGTAAATTTCGTTCCCTGTCTGGTCAACCACACAAATCCATTCCCTAATACTGATGGGTCGGTCCAACTCGATCTAATTTCTAATGGTAATTCACTAGCTTCTTCAATTGTCATACTGGTAGGTTTTAATGTTTTACCTGGACCCACTGTATTTACTGCAATATTAAAATCTTTGGCTTCCATTGCTAAAGATTTAACGAACCCCTCCTGTGCATGCTTTGCAGTGCAATACATCACCTCATCCATGTGTCCACGAAAACTTGCTCCACTTGCAATTCCAATTATATGCCCTTGGTTCTGCTCCCTCATGATTTTCCAAACTGCCTTCGACCCATTAATTAAGCCTCCAAGATTCACATCCAACTCTACCCACAAATCATCAATTTCGGTTTCATCAAACCGTTTCATAGGCATTACAGCTGCCGCATGAACAAAAACGTCTATCCTTTGCCACTTTTCTACTACAGAATCCACCAATTCACAGAAAGCTTTGTAATCCGTTACATCCAGATATTCAACGAAAACTTCACTACCGT
>VEXD01000031.1 GCA_009391235.1 SAR202 cluster bacterium AC-409-J13_OGT_754m | reverse complement strand
GATGTTATACCTAACAATAAACCCAAAACAAAAGAGCCCGATATGTTCACGATAAACGTTCCCGCTAAGGAGGAATTCAAATAAGTTATTGCCAATTGATCTATCGTATAACGAGCTACTGCCCCTAGAGAACCACCAAGTGCGACTAGTAATAAATGGTACACAACAACTCCCAGAGATTAATATACCTGCAAATTCACAAAATCTCTAGCAAGGTTCTTCTTACAGATTTATACTATCCTCTACACAAGTCGTCAAATAGACAACATCATCAAATACAGATAAAGATATAAAGGATATTCCTAACACCACATGTGTGATAATCATTATTTGATTATAAGACTTCCATTTACATTCAATTTCAAATGTTTCCTGGGGATATAGGAGTTTCACATGATAAGCCTGAAAAGAAATATCAAAGGCGAATTAGTTCCTGCAAGGGGGTTACGCACAAAACTTTCTTCGATGTATGCCCCCAATCAAATTGAAGAATTCAAAATAAGCCGTAGTAAATTTAACGACTTCCTAAAATGCAAAAGGTGTTTTTATCTCGATAGAGTGCAGGGATTAGTATCCCCGTCTACCCCTGGTTGGACACTCAATCAAGCAACCGATCTGTTGCTGAAAAAAGAGTTCGATGAATGCAGAGAACAACAAATCCCTCACAGAATCTTCGAAAAGTTTGGCCTTGATAATGTGGTGCCATTTCATCACAAAGATATAGATTTGTGGCGGGAATCATTACACCACGGGCTCCAACATCAAGTAGAAAACTCCAATTTAGTTCTTCACGGAGGAATAGACGACGTTTGGGTTGATCTGAATAATCAACAATTGATAATAGTTGATTACAAATCGCAATCAAGTAGCAAGCCGGTTACCAAAGAAACTTACCTTTTTGGAGCATATAAACAAGAATACAAGATTCAATTAGATTTCTATGCCTATTTGCTAGTGAAAATGGGTTTCAGAGTTTCACCAATTGGCTACTTTTACGTATGTAATGCTGATCGTAATGTTGACCGATTCAATGGCCGTCTTTTATTCGAAGAGACTATAATTCCCTACAGCTGGTCAATTGATTGGTTAGATCAACAAATTTCCCATATGACAAATGTACTCAATTCAGATCATCTCCCAGATGGAAATCCTGCTTGTGAAAATTGTGCTTACGCCATGCAAAGGACTCGTATAGAAAGTTGATTCCTGAACGTCAAGCTAAAAAATGCTCTTGAGCCCACAACATGCATGATCGTTCATAATTAAACTTATCGTCAATACCTCATCCCTGATATACTGCGTATATGTTGAAGTCAGCTTTGCCAATCTGGACCATACTATTAATATTCATATTGATGGGATGTACTGAACCTAAAGAAGCTGGCAAATCAGGTTCGATCGCCTCCCCAACTGCAGAGACAACTATGCAAAATTCAATGCCCGGTTCAAATGAAATTCCCAAGCTGGAATCCGCATCTCAACTGGCCTCTAGACTGGTATCCAGCTGCTGGCTTGAGCTTGACTCAGAAATATCTACCGTGATATGTATGGCTTATCCCAAAACCTCCGGATCCGATTTAGAATGGACATACGAAGACATGATTCATTCGGGAATTACGTTTGAATTCCAACCTTACGATAGCATCCCAGTCATTAGGGTAATTTTAAGGGAGTGTATTGACTCAGTGTGCGAAGAAGTAGAGTCTATAATTAATGCACCCCAAAGAGAGTTATGAATACTACAATTAAAATCAATTTATTACGACTATTACTAATACATATTGTCGTGATGTCTACATTGTTGGCCTGTAGTTCAAATGAAAACGATACTATGAGAACAGAAGATAGTATCTCCAATAGCGTTGCCGAAATGCCGTTAATGGCAGATGAAGGATTCGCTTCCAGTCCACCAGTTGGAAGAAGTGTTTCTTCCAAGTCAGCATCAATAAGCGTTGCATCTGGCGCGAGCAATTCAGTCGAGCGCATGAATGTTCGTACATCCAATATAGAAATACTCGTGTTAGACGTACAACAAACTATCGAATCCATAAAAAATGTAACAAATCAGACAGGTGGATTTGTTGTCACATCACAAATATCTGGTGATGAAAGCCAAACAGGATGGATGTCCATAAGAATACCATCCTCAAAACTTGATACTACCTTATCTCATATCAGAAATTTATCAGTTCGAATTACACAGGAAAACTCTTACGTGCAAGATGTCACAGATCAATATATTGATTTGGAGGCAGAACTATTAGTATTAACCCAAACAAGAGATACATATCTAAAATTATTGGAGCGCGCTAAAAACGTAGAAGAAACGCTAAAAGTGCATCAAGCAGCTACAAATATTCACGTGCAGATTGAACAAATTACAGGACGAATGAAATATCTAGAAACTACTTCGTCCAATGCATTAATTACAATAGACATTAAGCCATCCACAAATCCCGAGTCATTAGTAAAACCAGGATGGAGTCCAAACGAAACCGCTAAGGACGCTATTCGCGGATTAAGTGAATTTGGACAAAACATCGTAGACATGTTAATACTAATCCTCATCTTCTCTCCAGCTTGGATGCCTATTATTGCTTTTATATGGTTTATTATACGAAGACGTCGCATTAAAAACCAAAGCTCTTAATTATCGACGCAGGGATAAACAAACAAAGACTTCTATTTGAAATAATTGGAGGAAGCCCATGAAGCCAAACTTTTGGTCGGTTATTTACGAAAAGGACATCAAGGTCCTGGCCAGAGCATTTGTAATTGGGATAGTTTTCGCTACACTAGTGTTCGCAATAGTATTCGCTATTGCCTCTTTGATAGGCAGATAAAGTTAACTTTGGACCATATATACGCACAAAGTGGTTTAAAGCATACCAATAAAATAATATGATTAATGGACACAAACATTGAACGACAATACCAAAATGGAAGAACCCTGGACACTTAATGATAGTGATGGAGTAGACGTAAAACTGCTGTTGACGGCTCGATACTACTATTTCCTTGAACATGGCACTTTGCCAGACCAAGTAACCAAAACACAAGCTCATTGGATTATAAGACTTCGTCGTTTCGCTACCGATATGCCTCCATCGCTTGCTTGGTCCATAGGTCTCCGTTATGCTGACGCGGAATTAAACAAGTCAGAAACAAAACATCTCGATGATTACCTTACTTTCGCCCCATGGCGCACCTCATTAAGTTGGCAAATTTATGTGAAGGCTCTGGAAGAAGGGAATGTGTCACCTATAGATAAGTCAGATCTGAGTAAATGGCTGGTGGAGATTAATCCGGCAATTATAGCAGCCGAAAAGAACACTACAACCGAAGAAGAAGATCGAGAGGAGCGAGACACCCAAACCCACCCTCACTATTCAAAATCGAATGCAGACCACAAACTAGGGTATAGAAAAAAACGAAGAGACCGCATTAATCCTAATCGTTCAGTAGTAGATTCAAAAAAGAAACTGGGATTCAGAAGATTGCGAAGAAGAAAGTAAACTATACGTTAGTGATATCGCCTAGTAGCATCAAACGATGCAAGAATTAGTCAGCAACCAGATTTTAACATTGATAAGTCATTTTAAGATAACAATTCCTATCTTGGGGTTCTTTCTTCTAACTAGTCTTAATTGCGGCAATGATACGGTGAATACGGAAGAAGAGGCAATCTCCGTAGTTAAATCATTATTAAACGAAGAAGTTGATCACTGGTTAACCCTCTGTAAACAAACATCTTGCTCTCAAGAGCATATCAATAAATCTCGCTCGAATTATGAACATTTAAATTTTGTACTATCTACAGCCATTTTTAAAGCCAGCCAAGGAGGAAAATGGAGTTCTAGTGATTGGCAAATTTCTATTACATATCAATATTCGGGACAAGAAAGAACTTCCATTTTCGATCTATACAACGACACAGGCACCGTAGTTCAATGGGCTAGTGGCAAAAACATGTCTGAAATGGATAGCAATTGGCTCCCTTTCGGCTTCAGAGAGTTCAGATAATTATTTCCCAATAAAACTGGCCCTTATTTAAATCAGTAGATATAATTTTACCCGAACTGATATTCGCGTGTAGCAGCAATTATTCGTAGTACTTCGCAAACTCTTCCCGCGAACACTGAATATTGATCTTTAGTGGTGCCTCTGGTTACATGGCCATCGTTATCAATATGGGCAATGAGTTCTTCCCTGGTATTATCATTAAGTTTTACTGGGCCCATTAGGTCAAGGCATCCATCCACCAATTCTGCAGAGCTCATATCATCTGTTGTGAATAATCGTTGGACAATAGAATTTATACCAGGCATATCAATATCTCCAACTCGGTCCGCTGCAAAGTTAATACGAGCCACAAGAGAACCGCTATTTATCCATTCTTGACCAGTATGCCATCCCTCAACACTAGGAGGATTCAAGATAGTTTGTCCTTGGAATTCGGCATGTTGGGCAATAGCAACCATTCCCGGCTTTGGATATCCAAAACCATCAGTTAACCTTATGGTACTAGCGACCAACTCAATAGGGCTTTTGACCTTTGTATACCAGATACTCTCATCCTTGAAGAAGTCTGAGTTGAATATCACACGAAGAGTAGAACGAATATCGTAATTAGAACTCTGGAATGCTTCTCCAATTATATTCAATGCCACAGGGTCTCTTGGAGCTACATCCTGCCAACTTGGTACTTGCACCTCATCTCCTACGAAAAAGTTGTATAGATGCCTAGCGACAAATCGTGTTGTGGCAGGGTGCTTCATGATCAAATCTATAATATCCTCACCATTATATCTGCCCCTATGTCCCAGAAAGAGCTTCTCACCATCGTCATGGTCCTCAGCTCTATATTCAAATTCCCATGGGAAGCGGTTGTAGGGAAAGCCAGAGATAGTATCGGCTAGTCCCCAGCCAGTAAAGGCTCTTGCAACCTCTTTTACATCCTCTTCCGTATAGTTGCCATGCCCCATTGAGAACAGTTCTAATAGTTCACGTCCCCAGTTTTCATTAGGAGAGTCTTTATGATTTTCTTGATTATCTAGCCATAATATCATCGCTGGGTTCTTGGATAGTTCCAAAAGAAGGTTTCTATAGCTTCCCATTCCATGTTTACGGAACATTTCTATTTGGTGCA
>VEXD01000030.1 GCA_009391235.1 SAR202 cluster bacterium AC-409-J13_OGT_754m | reverse complement strand
CTGTGCCACAGTGTGCAAATCCTTGAATTCTGCAAGCAAGTTCTTGTAGGCTCTCTCAGAGTTTATGTCAGATGTGTGTTGAGACAGAATAGTATAGACCAATTCTTCCACTGGCTTTAGTTTTCGCACGGGCTCGAATGGTCCGTATTTTTCCACCAACCTTTCGGTTATCCTCATTACTCTACGTGATGGTTCTATTGTTTTCATATTCTGAATGGGCCTAACAATTAATCTAGTTTAAATTAAAAATGAATATCAATTTTATCAGCAGGCATCATTGTGCTCAATGCCGGTTTTATTTCTATGAATCCCGAAGTGAAAAATGGTTTATATTTATCAGGCTCTCGTCATAACATATCATTACCTGGTTTGACTAGCTTGGGCTTACCTATGGTATATTCGAACTATAGACTGGTCGTTTAGGGATAAATAATATGAATTCCAACTTAAGAGATATTATTTCTGATGCTCTGTCCTCAAATCAAGCACAATATGTTGAAATCAGGTTCGATCAATTTGAGGCAACCCATATTAGGTATAGGGATAGAGATTTAGAAGAGGTCAACCGTACCACGTCCGGTGGAGGATGTGTGAGAGCGTTAGATGGTGGAGGTTGGGGGTTTGTTTCATTTAACCGTTTAGACGATCTTGGTAATAAGGTTAAAGCTGCGATCAGAAATGCCAGACTAGTTGGAGGTGATCCTATAGAGTTAGCCCCTGTTGAACCTGTGGTTGATTGTGTTAAAAGTAATGCAAAAAAGGACCCCTCCAAGATTTCACTTAATGATAAAAAAAGGCTTTTGGATGAATATGCTGGGGAGATTTGGTCAGTTCCTGGAATAACTACATCTACGGTTGGCTACGGTGATTCCCATCTTAATAGAGTTTTTGCCTCATCAGAAGGAACCTATATTGAGCAAGAAAAATTGGACATATCCATGAGACTTAGCGCAGTGGCTAGAGATGGAGGAGATGTTCAACAATCTGGGGTTAGCTTAGGCTCAGCCGGAGACTTTTCGGAGATCGAGAATCTGCATTCTCAGGCTAGTTTTGTGGCACGTAGAGCGTTGGAGCTTTTGAAAGCGGGTCCAGCTAAAAGTGGAGAATACACAGTGGTTTTAGACCCTGTTCTGGCAGGTGTTTTTATCCATGAAGCCTTTGGGCACCTTTCAGAAGCTGATCATGTATATCAGGATGATCGAATCAAAGAAATTATGCTTTTGGGGAAAAGATTTGCTGATAATCAGTTAAATGTTGTTGATGGTGCTGCAGTGCCTAATTTGCGCGGGAGTTATGCTTATGATGATGAAGGTGTTCCTTCAACAAGAAGTTATCTTTTGAAAGAAGGCGTTTTGGTTGGCAGACTACATTCAAGAGAGACAGCAGCTAAAATGGGGGAACAGCTAACAGGTAATGCACGGTCTATTGGACCGCAATTCCCTCCCATAGTAAGAATGACGAACACATTTATAGAAAATGGGAATTCCTCTCCAGAGGAGCTAATAGCCGATGTCAAAGATGGGATCTATGTGTGTAATTGGTATGGTGGTATGACGAGTATGGAGCAGTTTACATTTTCTGCAGGGGAGGCTTGGGTTATAAAAAATGGCCAAATCAAAGAACTGTTACGTCCTGTTTTGTTAAGCGGTAACCTTTTTACTACTTTGCAAAGTCTTGATGGTATCGGGAATGATTTGGATATGAATCAAGGTGGTGGTTGTGGCAAGGGTGGCCAGATTCCTTTGGCTGTGTCTAATGGTAGTCCGCATATAAGAATACAGAGGTGTTTAATAAGTGGCAATTAAGCGAGAAATTGAAAAGGTCCTAGATAAAGCTGGATCTATATCTGAACAAGCAGAAGTTTTTAGTCTATCCTATTGGAATGAGCCAGTTGATTTTGAAGCCAACAGGTTAAAAACGGTGGAAGATAGAGAATCTGAGGGGTTGGCCCTTCGCATAATTAAGGATGGGAGAATCGGATTTTCGTCCACAAATATTTTAGATCAACTGGATGGCGTTGTTGATAATGCTTTGGAGACGTCTCCTTTTGGACCGGTAGCGACCTTGCAATTTCCCTCAGCAACAAGGTTCAATAATGTGGACACATATGATCCTACAGTAGAGACCCAGACGGTAGATGAAATGGTCCATTTGGGTCAATCACTGATAGATGATTTACGTAGACATGAACCAGAATTGTTGTGTGACGCGGGTGTTGGAAGAAACGTCGTGGAAATTTCAATTGCCAATTCTAACGGATTATATGCGTCCTATAAGCAAAGCAGCTTTTATGTGTCTGTAGGGGCAACTTTAGTTAATGGTACTGATATGTTTTTCCTTGGAGGCAGCAAAAGTTCATGTAACCCCATTTTAAATATAGATGAATTGGTTGCCTCTGTGTTATTTCAATTAGAAAACGGGAGAAATATTTCTAAGCCTGCTTCCGGCAATATGTCTGTGGTCTTTACCCCAAGAGGAGTCGCTGCGGCCTTGCTTTCCCCGTTGATGGCTGGATTTAACGGCAAATCTATCATAAAAGGCTCCTCTCCATTAGTAGGAATGTTAGGTGAGAAGCTGGTAGATGCGAGATTCAGCTTATGGGATGAACCACTTACTCCTATGATTCCTGGCAGCCGCATGTTTGATGATGAAGGTGTTCCTTCTAGGCGAATGCCACTTATTGATCAAGGGACAATTAGCAATTTTCTGTATGATTTGCAAACAGCCGGACAAGCTGGCGAGGAAAGCACTGGTAATGCTCATAGAGGGATTAATAGTCTTCCTTCGCCTGGTGTTAGTGTTTCGGTAATTTCTTCGGGTGACACTTCTTTTTATGATATGGTTGCTGATATTGAAGATGGGATAATTGTGGAAAGCCTGCTAGGTGCCGGGCAAAGCAATATATTATCGGGAGATTTTAGTGCTAACGTTTTGTTAGGTTATAGAATAGAGAACGGCAAGATCGCTGGCAGACTTAAGAACACTGTTATAAACGGTAATGTTTATAGTGCTTTGAATAATATCTCGGCAATAGGGAACGATGGAGAATGGATAGGCGGATCATTGTATGCTCCTAGTATATATTGTAACGATGTTTCTGTAGCAACTAGAGGTTAGCATGGAGTCCTTGCTTGGTGTTTGATAGATTACTTCAAGAAATTAATCAGAATAAGACTAACTTTAGTAGTTCGGCATTAGCCGACATATCTAACCTCAGTACTGAGGAAATACGGAGTTTTACAGATGGCTGGGATAGATTAACGACGCCTAGCAAAATTAAACTTTTAAGCACCTTAGTGGAAATGGGGGAAAACAAAGCACAATTGGATTTCACAGAAGTGTTTCTTTTAGGTTTAAAGGATCCCAATGCAAATGTACGATGTTTGGCAATCGAAGGACTATGGGAATATGAAGACAGAACTCTGATCAACCCGCTATCTAAAATGTTGATTAAGGATTCTTCCAAGAATGTAAGGAGTGTAGCGGCTTCATCTTTGGGTAGATTTGCCATTTTGGCTGAAGAAAATAAACTTTTGGAGCGCGATGCCCGAACAGTACATGATTCATTATTTGATATCTTAGAGAATCCCAAAGAGGATCTAGAGGTGCGCAGAAAGGCATTGGAATCAGTAGCTGTATTTAACACAACTGGGGTTGGAGAATATATCAAGTGGGCTTATAACAGTGCTGATAGTGATCTTGAAAGGAGCTCGCTTTTTGCTATGGGGAAAACAGGGGACTCTTATTGGCTTACTTATTTGCTGTTGGAACTTGAAAATACATCTCCTTTAATTAGATATGAGGCTGCTTCTGCTTGCGGCGAACTTGAAGATGAGTCAGCAATTCCGCATTTGGAATCCTTGATAGATGATGACGACACCGAAGTTCAGCTATCGGCTATTAGATCAATTGGATCGATCGGAGGGGATTTTGCTGAGAAAATACTCAAATATTGTCTAAACTCAGATGACATGGTTGTTCAGGACACTGCCAGACAATATCTTGGCATGATGGACATTGATGATGATGAGATTTTTAGGCATGGGGCTGAATAAGGCCTTCGCATATTTCTTGATTAGCTAATGGTTCTTATACCTATTAAATTAAAATCGTTGATTGCGGATTCTAGCATTGCTTATCTGGCCACTGTATCCAATAAAGGTCATCCTCACATTGTTCCAATCTGCTTTGTTTTACGTGACCAGAACTTTTACTCTTTGATAGATAATAAACCTAAAGATGTTCAACTCTTAAAGTTGAGACGGGTACAGAATATTATTTCTAATCCTAAGGTAGCATTGATAGTTAATCACTATGAAGATGATTGGAATAAATTATGGCATATATTGCTTAAGGGGCATGGGAGTCTTGTAGTCAATGAACTAGAACGTACAGCGGCGATCAAATCTTTAAAGCAAAAATATCGACAATATCTCGATATGGACGTTGATTTGAACCCAGTGATTAAAATAAGCCCCACCAGTATTGTTAGTTGGGGAACTACTAGAAGTACATAGTAGAGGTTTTTTATTAGAGTAATGAATATCCAATTAAGATGGTCTACATGTATTCTGAAGAAAATCCCATCTTCCATCTGATTTCTTGCAAATCGACCTATCTTCAAAAGTTCCAGTACAAAGACTTAGGCGATTGTTCCATTCTCCCCCGCGTTTTCTGCAGTTAACTTTTTTCTCATAAACCTTTTCGCATCCCTCTTTGTATAATTGCCAGAAGTCATCCTCGATATGACAATCTTGTGTCTGACCTATAGTGGAGTTTTCGTTTTGCCTACTTTCAACATCCTTTTCTCCTGGAATATAGGAGGTTACTAATGCGGGGGATACTAGGAATAGACCTATTGCTATGGCCATAACTAACAATATACGTGGAACGAGGCTATTTCTGATATAACTAATCATTGTTAATCAGTTTAACAAATTCAGAAATATGGTATGAATAATTGACAATGATGCTACGTGATTTAGTAAAGCAAGTAGCAGTGTGATGTGTCATAAAGTCTCCTATGGATACTTACTCATACCCCAAAACCCGTTTTGAATATCTAAACTTGAATGAAGGTCTGTTCGTTGTAACATTTTTTCTGTCGCGACTTGAGCCCTTTGCAAAATAGACGCTTCATCAATCTGCACCAACTTTCTATTTTGCATGAGAACCTCTCCGTTAATTATAACGGTGTCAACATCTTGGCCATTGGCAAAGGACACTACCCTGTGAA
>VEXD01000029.1 GCA_009391235.1 SAR202 cluster bacterium AC-409-J13_OGT_754m | reverse complement strand
ATGAAACCCCATCTCTGGCATATCATCTGGCATTAACCGCCGCTGAACAACTTTTTCAAAATTGCTTTGAGCACTAAGAGCTTTTTCTGAACCATGAAATTGACTAGTTATATTTAGTGAGAGTTGCTTTTTTAAATCCATTGGATTTACTGTTTCCTCTTCAATCGCTTTGGTCATTTCATTTAGTTCAGAATCAGCAACATCCGTCAAATATTCGAAGTAATTAATGATTAAATTATCTGCTATAGACATTAATTTGCCAAACATATCGTTTGGCAAATCTTCTAACCCAATATAATTGTCAAAGCTCTGACTCATTTTACGGACCCCATCAGTTCCTATTAGTAACGGATTAAGAAAACATTGTTGTGGTCGTTGCCCCATCATAGCCTGAAGTTCACGACCTACCAAAAGATTAAATTTTTGATCCGTACCACCAAATTCAACATCCGATTCTATTACTACGGAATCATACGCTTGAAGCAACGGATAAAGAAATTCGGTTAGAGCTATTGGGCGATTAGATTTAAATCTAATCGAAAAGTCATCTCTTTCCAAAAACTGAGCTACTGTAAATTTACTAGTGAGATTTATTACGTCTTCGAGCTTGAATTTCCCAAACCACTCACTTTGAAATACCGTATCAGTCCGTTCTTTATCCACCACCTTGAAAAACTGCTCCATGTATGTCTCAGCATTAGCCAAAACTTCTTCATGGCTAATCATTACACGAGTTGCTGACTGTCCACTCGGATCTCCTATCTGAGCAGTCCAATCTCCAACAATTAATATCACTCTATGGCCCAATTCTTGTAATGCGCGTAGCTTCCTCAAAGCTACAACATACCCCAAATGGATGTCCGGCCTGCTGGGGTCGAATCCCATCTTAAGTCTCAGCGGTTTGCCCTTCTGCAAAAGTGAAACAAACTCATCCTTAACTATGATCTCGGCTACCCCACGGTTTATTATGCTATTTAGATTATTATGATCCAACATTACTACACCCAACATTTCCCTCAAGAATTACTGTCGCCTGTTCTACATCATCCTGCATCTGCCTGATCAAATCCTCATGATGTTCAAAATACAGCTCATCTCTGATCCTGACCATAAACTCCAATGACACCGTAGTGTCATATATATCACATTCGAAATCCATAATATAAGATTCAATCGAACGTTGACCTGAATCGAATGTGGGGCGAGTACCTATGCTCGTAGCTGATTTGTACTTCTGGCCGTTCACAGTAATCCACGTAGCATAGACTCCATCACCAGGAACAAGCAGTTGAGATTCTATAGCCAGATTAGCAGTAGGAAATCCTAGAGACGCTCCTCTGCCAGCTCCTTTACATACAACCCCACATAGCTTAAAGGGCCTGCCTAGCATTTTACTTGCGGTTTCCACTCCACCCTCAGAAATAATTTTTCTTAACAGCCTGCTTCTAATGGGTTGTTCTCCATGTAACTTGGGCTCAATCACCTTAATCGAGAATCCCATTTCCTGACCGATGCCTTCGAGGGTTTTAATGTCTCCCTCCCTATTATGACCTAATGCAAAGTCTGGGCCCACAACCAAGCCTTTCATTCTTAGATCTCTAACCAATAATCTACAAAAGTCTCTGGCCTTAATACACGACAATTGTCTCGTAAAATCTAATACCGTTATCAAATCAATTTGCTGGCCTCGTATCAATTTAATTCGATCCTCTAATGAAGATATATAATTCAGATTCATACCAGGAGTTAGAATTTCCCTGGGGTGGTTCCGAAATGTCACCACATTCGGTAGAAGATTGCGGCTTTCTGCTTCTTCTTTAAGTAATTTAAACAGGCTCTGGTGTCCTTGATGAACCCCATCAAAAGTACCTACAGCAAGAACTGTATCTCTGGAAGGAATATTCTCCGATAACTTATATTCAATAGACACGAACTCACTACTCACAAGTTCTGGATTTGAACTGAAAGCCTCTCCTATACTAAGCTCCTAGAAATTGATGGTAGCATAGGGTCAAAAGAGGGGTCAACGAAAACCTTATTTCCTCGCAGAACAAGAATCTGATTCTACAACCTCAATTGAATATCCCTAAAACCTGATGCTCATAAAGGCTGGCATTTTTATTTAGATTTAATAATCCTCGTCTCACCTGAATAAATATTGAACACATCTGATTTGACGAACCCGATCAATGTCATGTCGAAATTATTTGCCAAATCTACTGCCAGGCTAGAAGGAGCTCCAACTGCTACAACAATCGGTATTCCAGCAGATAAAGCCTTCTGTATGATCTCGTAGCTAACACGCCCACTTACTACCAAAATATTCTCGTGAAACGGAATCTTCCCGGCCAATAACCCCCAACCTATTAATTTATCCAGTGCATTATGCCTGCCTACGTCCTCTCTGGCAGCCAAAAGTTCACCGTCGGCATTAAACAATCCAGCGGCATGAATGCCACCAGTCTTATTGAAAACCTTTTGTGACTTCCTAAGAGTAGCCGGTAATTCGTTTATGATGCCAGCTATGACAGTTGGTCTGTCAGATGAAGGTTTAACATAGTCACGAAGCTCTAATGCCTCCAAAGATGCTTTACCACAAATTCCGCAACTTGACGATGTGTAAAAATTGCGTGTTAACTGAGAGCTATCAAACAATATGTCAGACTTCAGGTAAACATTTACTATGTTGTAATGCTGATCCACATCATCATCAGCACAGTAAGCAATGCGGCGAATTTCCTCTCTACCCTTGATTAATCCCTCAGAATAAAGAAACCCAGCAGCCAACTCATAGTCATTCAAGGTCGTTCGCATTGTAACTGCCACGCTAGTATGCTCCATCCCAGTTAGCCCTGAATGATAAATGCGAATCTCTAAAGGTTCCTCAGTAGTAATGATATCTATGTGTCGTGTAACTATATTGCCTTCTATTCGAGTTATATTTGCTTTAACGGTGGACCCCAAAAACATCTCATTTCTCATTTGTTTCTTCCATGCGAACTAACTTCACCAAAGCATTGTAGTCAGGTATTCCAGAATTCTTATCCACCACTCCTCTCTTTAATAATACGGAACCCTCTGGCCAATGAACCTGTAGGTTTCCTGACCTGATGGGAGCAATTCGACAAATCCCCTGGAATTCCCCAGAGTCAGATTGCAAAACTATCGGGTCACCGGTCTTTAGGCTAATTAGTTTTGCATCTATTTCACTGATTAAAACATCTTCCCTGTTAGCCCCCGTAATAGGGTCACGCCGATCATAAATCATGGTATTAAATTGTTTGCCTCTACGAGTGCTTAGCAAAAACCACCCCTTCTTCAACGGTATTTCTGGTGGTGTCAACGGGGTAAAGTTAGCGTAACCAGTATCTGTTTTAAAGTCACCCTGCTCGCAAAGTCTAACGCCACCCCATTGGAATGAATCTCCCTTACCTTTTAATAGTTCTATTCCCGAATACTGTGGTATTACTTTGCTAATCTCTAAACGGATTTCATCCGCACTGTCATAATGAATTAAATTACTTTTATTGGGATGGACATGTTCCGCAACTTTCATTAATATTTCCCACTCTGACATTGCTTCCCCTATTCGTCTGCCTGGGATTTCCGGATTGAAGTAAACTCTGCGTTCAGTAGAAGTTTCCGTGCCTCCTCCTGGCTGTTCATATCGAGTTCGAGCCGGTAATAAAACTACCGTTTCAGATGGGTCCAATAACATTTGCGATGTAACTACTATATCCTGATGTATCCGAAGTGGAACTTTCTCCAATGACTTGCGGACATATTCTCGATCCGGAAGTGTTTCAAGGAAATTACCCCCTAGCGAGTAAAGAACATCTATGTTGCCGTTGTATGAGCTATCTATCATTTCCACTGCTGACAACCCTTTAATTCCTGATACATTAAAGCCCCAAATCTCCCTCAGTTTATCAGCCCCCTCGGAACTTACATCTTCGCCTCCTGGGTAACTCCAAGGCACTGCACCCATCTCTGCACCACCCTGAACGCCACTATGGCCTCTGATAGGCATAAGTCCACATTTCTCTCTGCCTATCATCCCTCTTGAAAGAGCTAAGTTGATTAATGCTTTAACGTTATCTACGCCAAAACTATGTTGCGTAATTCCCATACTCCAAACAATAACAGCGCTTTTAGCTTGGGCATAAAGGTTAGCGAACTTGAGCATATTCTCACGGGAACACCCTGAACGTTGTTCAAGAATTTCCCAAGATTGACCTTGTAAATGCCATGATAATTCTTCAAATCCCGATGTGTAACTATCGATGAATTTACTATCCACCCACTCATTTTCTATTAGGTGTTTAAGTACCCCATTAACAAATGCAATGTCGCCTCCAGTATGTACCTGAAAGAATTCATCAGCTAACTTGGTGCCAAATAGAGCACTTTCTAACACGGAGGGTACCCAATACCTCTCCAAGCCCGGCTCTTTGTAGGGGTTTACCACAACTATTCGAGTTCCATGCTTTTTCGCATAGTACATATATTTGGTAGTAACAGGCTGATTATTAGGAACATCACTACCTATAAGAATAAGCAGATCCGTTCCTATCCAATCGGTGTAGGAACAAGTGGATGCTCCTACCCCCAGAGCATCCTGCAAGGCTTTAGTGCTGGGAGCGTGGCATATCCGAGATGAATTATCCACATTATTTGTTCCAAGGAATCGAGCTACTTTTTGGGCTACATAGTAAACTTCATTAGTGATACCCCTGGAGGTTAGATAAAAAGCAAGCCTATCAGGAGACACCTCTCTAATTTTCTTTCCTAATAATGATAACGTCTCACCCCATGAGGTTTTCCTAAACCCAGGCTCTCCCTTCTCTCTCACCATAGGATAAGCCAACCTGCCAAGCTTGCGAAGCCTATAGGATGAATGATTTTTAATTGCTGAGACTTCCCTAAGGGCATCACTATCCATAGCATTCATAGTGTTCATCTCAAGCAGATTAAGTCGAACAGTACAAAGGTGTATCCCATCCATTGTGAAGTCTCTCATCCCAGTTGTCCCCAATGCGCAACCGTCACAAACACCGTCTTTCAATATTCGCCATGCATAGGGAAGTTGATAACGATTGCGCCAAATCGTCCTTAGGATATCGAGATAATGGTTGGGTTTTGTATATCCCATTCCATTTGGGATAAAACTAACCCATTCTGAAGGATTCCAACCCATGGTTGTTATCTCCACAGTGGGGAATTGGAGTTCTTAGCTTATCATAGGATGATATATATTCGAAAATCTCT
>VEXD01000028.1 GCA_009391235.1 SAR202 cluster bacterium AC-409-J13_OGT_754m | reverse complement strand
CTACCTTTGAGGGTAGCCCCATTTAGTATCTGCAAACTAGTACCTTAAATATCCTTATTCTAAATCTTGCCTTACTATCATCCCCAGTTAGAATATGGATACTCCCACTACCATCAACACTCCAGTCAGAAAGTGAAGACCTATCGTTCCTGCCATCGCATCTTTAATAGAGCGGGATTCGTAATTCTTGAAAATCTGCCGCGTAACGTAAAGTGCAAATGGAATAGTAATTAATCCAAAGTAAGCCGCTGTGGGTAAATGCCCAGCATTAACTAGTAAGAACAAAGACCCATATGTGAGTAACATCAACACAAAATAGGCCCAACATGACTTCTGTAATCCTAATCGAACCACCAGGGTGTTCTTATTACTAGCCGCATCTCCCTTAATATCAGGAAATTCATTAACCCAAACAATTGCAGCCGTCAACAACCCTGTGGGGATTCCTGCCCATAGAAACGTGGTAGGGATTCCTAGCCAAAGATCCAAACCGTTAGCACCACTTCCAAGCTGAACTAACGCTGCTCCTGCAACTATTAGAGGTCCAAACGCGACCATGATTCCTATTTCTCCAAGGCCACGTGCAGCTAGACGAATCGGAGGAGACGTATAAAAGAAACCTATAGCTGCCCCAGCAAGAGCTAAAGTAATTACCTCCGACCATATATCTTGAGCTGAAGCAATGTAAGCACCAACAATAGCCCCCAACGCAAATAGCACCAATGAGGTCCTAAGCATCCCCTGAGGACTTATTACGCCCAACTGAATCATGCGGCTTCCTCCGCTAAAAGGTATCACATAATCCAGATTGGCCTGATCTGCACCTGATTTCCAGTCAAAATAATCATTTGCTGTATTAACGGCAAGGTGCGCCAGAGACACGCCTAAAATAGTTAATAGAAGCATCCCCACATTCATATCGACTTGCACCAATACTGCACCTAGCAAAACAGGCACAATCGCTGCCGTAAGAAAAGGAGACCTGGTTGTATATAACCAGGAAAGGATTTTTGTAACCAAAGAAATCGGAGGCATCGTTTCCTCAACAGATTTATCAGGAAGAGGAGTAGTCAAACCAATGTATCCTGTATGCTCACCATCTTTCACTATAGGAGTTAGTCTTATATGAGCGGCAAATTGACTTCCATCTTTGCGTACAAAAACTGTATCCGTCTCGAAATGGCCGTCAGTTACACTTTTCTTAAGCCATGTTGGAACATGGCCTAAAACAACTAAGCCTGGAGAAAATACGCTAACTCGTTCCTTACCAATCAGCTCCTCATTTGTATACTGGAATATCTCCTCAGCTCCCTCACTTAAAAAAGTGATTTTTCCTTCAAGATCACAGTGAACTGTGCTCGTAATTACTCGTTCCATTTAAATCCTCCTACACTCAAACTATGTGTTTTCCTTCTAGGTATGGTAAAGACGTGATAACTTCGCAACAAATCCAAAGTTGTCAGATTTTCCTTCCATAATTTACTAAATACTTTCTCGCCTACACTTACTCCTCTAAATCCAAGCTTTTAAAAATGAGAGCACGCAATGTAGGAAACGCTTCCAGTACAGGATGGGGGTTGCCATTTTCTATCCACTGAACAACAACTTCGCTGATAGCACCCAGCCATGCATAGGCCGCCACTTCGGTATTAATCTCTCGTCGTTTCTTTGCCACTGATATATCATCTAGTAGAACCTTTATCAGAGCAGCAAGACGTGAAAAGATTTCCTGTCTTTTCCGCGGAAAAGTTTCTCCCATGCTATACCCTTTAATTAACAATAGCTTGGCTATGGTCTTGTGTTTTGTAAGCGTTTCCAGAGTTGTAATGAGTGCCGTTTCAAGTCGTTCACTGGGTTTAGACTGGCGGTCTATTGCATGCTCAACCCGCCTTATAAGTCTATTCCCTAAATGGTCCATAACAGCAAGGAACAGACTCTCCTTACTCGGAAAGTGGAAGTACACGGACCCCTTTGAAGTACTTGATTGTTTTACAATCTCGTCAACTGCGGTCTCGTAATATCCTTTCTGGGAGAAGACAGTCTCAGCAGCCTCCATGATCTTATCCCTAGTTGTGATTCCTTGATTCATAGTCCAATTGATCTCAGATAAGTTTTCGGCATACATCAAATTTGCTACCAAACCGACCAGTCGGTCGGTCAGTCCAATGGTAACTACAACCACAACTATGTGTCAATAAATTCATATTAATCGTTGACGAAGTTATTTGTCCGGTCTAATATAAACGCAACCTAGTTGGAGACCACTATATTGCAAGTTCAAGAATTACCAACTGACCCACAGGCAATCAGAGAACTTATTCGGCTTGGGAAATACGATGGTGTCACTGGTGGATTAGCTCCCGGATATGTTCAAGCTAACTTAGTCATTCTCCCAAAATCTCTGGCCTTCGACTTCCTCCTTTTTTGCCAACGAAACCCGAGGCCATGCCCTATTCTTGAAGTACTTGACGCAGGTAAGCCAGAACCAGTGCTAACCACTCCAGGAGCAGATATACGAACAGATATTCCTAAGTATCGTATTTTCCGAGACGGAGAACTTTACGAAGAAGTTACTGATATCAATGGTTTCTGGAGAGACGACCTGGTCACATTTCTGTTGGGATGCAGCTTCACATTCGAATCTGCAATGATTGATGCAGGAATACCTCTTCGTCATTGGGAAACTGGCAAAAACGTAACTATGTTTATAACTAATATGAGTACTACACCTGCAGGAGTATTTTCAGGACCCATGGTTGTAAGCATGCGCCCTATACATCATCAACAAATAGTAAGGGCGGTGCAGGTTACCTCTAGATTCCCGGGTGCCCATGGAGCTCCAATACATGTTGATAACTCAAAGGCTATTGGCATAGATAACATAGAACTACCAGATTACGGAGACCCAACTGAATTTAAAGATGGCGAAGTCCCAGTATTCTGGGCTTGCGGAGTAACCCCACAAGCCGTGGCGATTAAATCAAAGCCATCTTTAATGATTACACATTCGCCTGGTCACATGTTCGTTACTGATATGAAAGACAGCGCCCTAGCCGCTCTATAGATATGAAAACAATAGAAGACATTATCCTCCAAAATGACCAAAGAGGTGTTTCATCTCTTCGACCATTCCTGCCTGCCGATTTCTGCACAGAGACAGCTAAATACATCCTATCCCATTCTGGAACTACAATAATAACGACAGGGTTTTATATTCTCTACGGCAAATCTGTGGAAACCGACGGCCCCCCAGGTGCTCTAGCAATAGGTCACGCGTTGCAATCTTTGGGCAAAAAAGTAGTGTATGTCACTGATAAATACTGTATGCCTATAATACAAGGACTCGGAGTCCATCCCTCCAACACTGTAGAATTTCCTATAACTGATAAAGAGCAGAGTGTAAAATTTTCAGAAAAGCTATTGGAAGAAATTAACCCAGCACTCTTGCTTTCCATCGAAAGATGTAGCCCATCGAGCGACGGAATATATCGTAATATGAAATCAATGGATGTTTCAGATTACACCGCCAAGATAGATACTATGTTTGGCTATAGACCGTCTGTAGGTATTGGAGACGGAGGGAATGAGATCGGAATGGGCTTACTTCACGAACAAATCTTAAAGTACCCAGAGTTGCATCCGAAACCCGCATACACAGCATGTGACCGTCTTGTTATTGCAAGTTGCTCTAACTGGGGTGCTTGGGGATTGGTTGCCGCACTCTCTAATCTAACCGAAAACAATTTACTTCCTACTATTGAAGAAGAAACCGATCGGATAGACAAATGCGTCGAACTTGGAGTGGTAGACGGATTCACGGGTGAAGTGAAACCATATGTCGATGGGTTTCCTTTAAAAAAATATTTAAGCCCTCTTGAACAGCTACATGAATTAATAGATTAGAAACTACCCTTCATTATTAAAGATTAAAGCCCGGTGATTCTTAGCGTAGAAACTTCCCCAGATTCCAAGTCAGCCACTCTGATCGCATGATTGTTGGTATCTGCTATAAAGAGCTTGCCATCACTAGCGGAAAGTCCAGATGGCTCATAGAACGTTGCTTCTTCAGCTATTCCATCACTAAACCCCTTATATCCAGAACCAAAGATAGTAGTCGTGGTCTTAGTTTGAGGGCATACCTTTTTAATCTTATGATTATACGTATCTGCTACATACAAACTTCCTTCAAACCAACAAATTCCTGATGGATGTTGCAATCTAACCTCCGGACCTACTCCATCGATATCCCCAAATTCAAAAAGCCCTTGCCCGACAATAGTTGTTACATTTTGGCTATAACCTAGATCAGCCTTTCGAATTGAACTCGTTTCACTATCAGCAAAATAGAGCGAATCACTGTCTATGGCTAGCCCACTAGTTTGTGCTAATGCTGCCAGATTATGAAAACCATCTATAATATCTTCTCTTCCACTACCTATCTTAGGAAAAACCTTGAGGTTACTCAGATCAAACACCCAGATCTGATGACATCCAGCCATTGCGATATACAAAACATTTCCCAGTAATTCAAGGTCCCAGGGGGAATTCAACGAAGTGATTAGAGAGTCGCCTCCACGTGAAACAGAAGACGCTTGGGTGCCAATTCCTGCAACAGTCTCAACGTATCGTTCGGATAAATCTATCATTCGTATAGCATGGTTTTCGGTATCGGCTACGTAAAGGGAGTTTCCATCTAATGCCATCCCTTGAGGACGATTGAATGCTGCTAAAATAAAATCGCCATCTTGGAATCCCGGAGTAAGGCCTCCGATTGTTTGCACTAATTCACCATTTAAGGAAGTCTGAACAATCCGGTTGTGATTGGAATCAGAAATAAATATCGTCTCGGATTTGCCATCAACTACAATTTTCCCGGGAAATGATAATGTTTTCTTTTCCGAATAATCTAGCCTGTAGTCTAATGGAGAACGATTAAGTAAGTTCTGAGAATCATATTCCTCTACCATAGATGACAACAAAGAATCTAACCCTTCAAATTGAGCTTCTCCTTCATGTTTGCCCACTACTTTACCTAAAGGATCAATAAACATTAGCGTAGGCCAAGCCCGACAGGCGTATGAATCCCAAATCTCGAATCTTTCATCATTAATTACTGGATGAGGGACTTCATATCGCTCAATTGCCATGCGAATGCAATCAGTATCCCTCTCATTTGGAAATTTAGGCGAGTGGACGCCTATGACAGCTAATTCATTTTGGTATTTCAATTCCAATTTCCGCAACTGCGGAAAAACATGCATGCAATTAATTCAACAATATGTCCAAAAATCCAAAATGACTATCTTGCCACGTAGGTCCATTAGACTCACAGGTTGTTTGCTATTAACCCATTCTAAATTGTCTGGGAAATCTGGAGCCGATACTTTTCCATAATATGCCGTAG
>VEXD01000027.1 GCA_009391235.1 SAR202 cluster bacterium AC-409-J13_OGT_754m | reverse complement strand
TTAGAAAGACCACCTATTAGTTATTCCATATTGAAATGTTGCACTAAACGAGACTTCTTGATAGCATAAATATCATCAAATTACCGCTACCGGAGGTCTCGAATGGACAAGAGTCTTACCAAAGAGGAAGTCATAGAAGTCATGAAAACGGTCTACGACCCTGAAATTCCTGTAAATGTCGTTGATCTTGGATTGGTCTACGATGTAAACGTTAACGCAGGAGATGTTCATGTTTTGATGACCCTGACCGCCCCAGGTTGCGGAATGGGACCAATGATTGCGCAGCAAGCTGAGTTTGCCATATCAGAAGTGGAAGGAGTAGATGACGTGGAGGTAGAAATGATATTTGACCCTCCCTGGAATCCTGACATGATTACCGAAGACGGTAAAAAGCTCCTCGGAATAGATTAGTAGTTGATTAATAGATTACAATGATCTGGGTAATATCCATATGACAACACCAAGTAGAGTTCCCACTCCTCAAGAACAGGCCAAGCTAGATGCTATTAAACGACAGTGGCAACAACGTCGAGCTATAACACAAAACCTTTCCCAGATCAAAAATAAGGTCGGAGTATATAGTGGAAAGGGAGGAGTGGGCAAAACTACAGTTGCTGTAAACCTTGCGACAAGCCTGGCTCAACAAGGCCATTCAGTAGGACTACTCGATGTTGATATAGATTGTCCCAACTCAACCAAAGTCCTAGGAATCACTGAGCCACCTGCTCATATTGATGGAAAGCTAATCCCATCGGAACGATTTGGGGTTAAAGTGGTATCAATGGGCTTTTTTCAACAAAACGAAGACGAGGCTATTATCTGGAGAGGGCCAATGATACATAACGTTATTAACCAGTTCCTTCAACTGACGGAATGGGGCTCTCTAGAATATCTGATAGTTGATTTGCCACCAGGAACATCTGATTCGCCTTTGACTGTAATGCAAACTTTACCTATGGACGGATTTGTAATGGTTACTACTCCCCAACCACTGGCAATTTTAGATGCCAAGAGATCCATAAACATGGTACGCAAGTTGAAAATAGCAGTACTTGGAGTAGTAGAAAATTTCACCGGCGAGATATTCGGATCCGGCGGAGGGGAAATTCTGGCCAAAGAATTAGAAACTCCCTTTTTAGGATCCATGGCCCTTAGGTCCGATTATAGAGACGATTCTAAGCCTACTGTGCTAAACAGCGACGAGGTTAGGAAGGAATACCAGAATCTAATGGCCAATTTAGAAACCCGACTCATTTCATTAAGGCAGAGCGCTTAGAGAACATTACTCAAAGTTCTCGTATTCATCACCTGGCCGCCATCCCCCACTTTCTTTAACTACAGCCCTAGTTCTACCTGGCTCCCCACTTGATAATAATCCTTCGTCTTCAAGAATGTTTATCAACTGCATGGCTTTTGGATATCCAATTTGAAGTCTCCTTTGAAGCAATGAGGGGGATATATGATGATATCTCTGAGCCATATCACGTACTTGATTCAACAACTCATCGTTATCATTACCATATTCTTCTTCAGCTTCTTCAGGTTCATCAAAGAATATACCGGGCAAAGGAGGCCCCTTTTGACTTGACCAAAACTCTATAAGTTCTTCTATTTCCGGGTCAGATACCAAAGTTCCTTGGATTCGTCGTGGCTTCGGCGATTGAGCAGACAAAAATAACATGTCTCCTTTGCCAAGAAGTTTTTCAGCCCCAGCGCCGTCCAAAATTACTCTAGAGTCAACCTGAGAAGATACAGCAAACGCTACTCGAGCGGCTATATTAGCTTTTAACAATCCAGTAACTACGTTAACTGAAGGCCTTTGGGTACACAATATCAAATGGATCCCTGTGGCCCTTCCCAATTGGGCCAATCTAACAAGAGCTTGCTCCACTTCGTACCCTGCAGACATCATCAAGTCAGCAAGTTCATCAATAATGAGGACAATGAACGACATGGGGTCTTTCGATTTCTCATTGAATCTATCAATGTTGCGAACTCCTGCCTCTTCCAAAAGCCTATACCTTCGAAACATTTCTCTTATCAAGCCGTGCAATACTTTCAAAACTTCATCTGAATTAACTACTACAGGAATTAAGAGGTGAGGAATTCCGTTAAATGGAGTAAGTTCTACTCGTTTTGGATCTATCATTATCATTCTAAGTCTGTCGGGCCTTGATGCCATCAGCATTGAAGTAATCAATGAATTAATTGACACGCTTTTACCACTGCCTGTAGCTCCAGCTATAAGCAAGTGCGGCAAATCTATCAAATCCATAGTAACGGGATCTCCGCCTGTTCCTTGCCCAAGTGCTAGAGGAAGCCCCCCTCTACCGGCAATCTTGCGAAATTCAGGGGTCATGGCAACACTTCTCAGTAAAACCAAACTAGGATTAGGGTTAGGAACCTCTAACCCAACTAATCCTTCTCCTGGAATAGGGGATTCAATTCTAAGATCGGTTGTCTTTAAAGCTAGCGCCAGGTCTCTCTCTCGAGCCAAGATATTATGAACTTTTACTCTGGTTAAATCTTGCGTGCCAGCTTCTTCGGAGCTCCTCCCTGCCCGGTTTTCGCGGTTCTTCTTAACCCATCCGGGAACCAGGCCAAACCTAATAACTCGAGGGCCGGTTCTAATGTCTTTAACAAATACCTCAACTCCATGTTCAGCAAGTGTTGTTTCAATCCTACGAGCCATCTCATCCAAAACATCCCGTGAAACAAGATTAGCTTCACCCGTAGAAAGCAAATCCACACTCGGTAATCTCCATTTTGATGCCCTATTGATCCTTGGTTGTTCAGGCTTTGAATCAGCTTCAGAAAGTGATTCTTTATTTTGATTAGCGGGCTCCGCTGGCACCCTCGGCGCAGATTTGGTTTTATTTGGCACAAATGTCGGCACAAACTCTGGGCCGGATTCCTCATCAAGAACCGTAATAACTTGGGGTCGGCTTCGCAAATTACTGATAAAATGCCATGCCCCTGAACCTACTCGAGAAACAAAAGCAGCCATCAGATGAATCATAAGTATTGTGAGATGTCCTAGGATAAGAACAATTCTTTTCGATCGAACTAAGCTTCGTCTAAGACTAATTACAAATGGAATCAAGGCAAGTAATATCCCTACTTTGATAAATCCAACTATTAATGGATCTCCTCCTAGTGCCTGACCCCAATTACCGCTCAGTCCCGTTTCCGCAAGAATCCCTTGGCTAGCATTAAAAAAGGATAGTATTCCAATGTTTGCCAAAACCAGTAATATTCCTGCAATCCAAAGTCGATGGTGCTTGACCATCCATTCTCTTCGATAGCGATATAAGGCAATCATAGACCCTGACCAAATTCCAACAGGTATAAACCCGAATCCTAGAGTGCCCCATATATGCTCCCCTAACGTGGGGGAAATTATGACAGCTGTGGTAAGACTTGAAAAAACAACAAGCAACATAACAAAAATCACAATTTTTCTATCAGGAACTCTATCTACTGCTGTAGCCATAATCACTCAACCAAAATTAGGACCAAAAGTTAATCTTCGCAACATATCAGTATAATCATAGGCCTATAAAGCCTTTGCCTGCGTAGTGTGTGAATTTCAACTTATTGCGTTTTTTCACTGTATTAACTAATGTTGCCCTAATTTAATGGAATTATCGCACATTATCGGAGTCTTCAGAAAACATCGAAAGCTGCTGAGCATCTTTCGATTCCCTTTCTATCGTCGTCATCTCTCTCGGGCCAACCAAATTAGGAATTTCTTTAAAGTCATCCTCGATTATTCTACGAAACCCACCATTATGCAAAGCTGCCGCCGGATGATAGATCGGATAAACATTTAACCCATTAACATTTCTAAGTCTGCCACGTGAAGCACTAATAGTCTGACCTGGGAAAAACCTAGACGTTGCATAACGACCTAATGTTACTATAAGTTTCGGATCTATAAGCTCTATTTGCTTGTCAAGATATTTGCGACAAGCATCGGTTTCTAAAGGTAATGGGTCTCTATTATTAGGAGGCCTACACTTAACGACATTGCCTATAAAGACTTCTTCTCTTTTAATCCCAATGGACTCCAATAATGCCTCCAGGAATTTCCCAGCGGCTCCAACAAAGGGCCGACCTTGTTTGTCTTCATTGAAACCCGGACCCTCTCCTATAAACATGATTTCTGCGTTTACGGGACCTTCTCCGGGCACGGAGTTGGTTCTAGTTTTACTTAATGGGCAATCAGTGCATGCTGCAACTCGGCTGGCCACCTCCTTCAAACTATTCATAATGATGACCTCCAAGACTTCCTATATATTTCGGGGCATAACTTTTTTGTCAGTTATCAATAACACCATGTTGCGTTAAATAATCTATAGCGTTCTGCACAGTAAGAATTTTCTCCGCATCATCATCCGTAATCTCAATCGTTGTTTCATCTGTTGAAAATTCTTCTTCAAACGCCATAATTAATTCTACCAAATCTAAAGAGTCCGCATTCAACGTATCAACAAACGAAGCTTCAGGGGTAACCTTATCTTCGTCTACTCCCAGCTTATCTGCCACGATGGACACTACTCTCTCAATGACTGTAGCCATAACTCACTCTCCTTTATGTACAGCTGTTTGTTTTGTAATAAAACCCTGTTCTACCATAGATCCTAAGACTCCATTTATAAACCTGGACGAGCTTGTGCTTCCATAGGCCTTAGCTAACTCTACAGCCTCATTAATTATTACTTTAAGCGGTGCTGATTTATTATAAAGCATTTCGAATATTGCTATCCTAAGAACATTTCTGTCAACTATCGGTATCTGTTTCACAGGCCAGGCAGGCGCTAATTTTGCTATCAGCTTATCTATTTCAACCTCGTTTTCCAAAACCCCTTCTGCAATCTCTCGAATTGTTGCGTGGACCTTCTTCCCTATGGATTTCGCTGAAAGCAATCTGCTCAATGCCATATCTAAAGAGTGCCCTGAAGAATCTGACTCATACAACGCCTGAAGAGCCATAATTCTGACATTGTTGACACTGGCAGATGATTTGAGAGATGTCATAATTTTAAAACCTTACGTTAAATCCAACTCTTATAGCCTGGAGCCTGAGTTAACCATGTGTCCCATCTTTATCAATTCGACAGCATTAACCGAACTAACTCCAGGATCTATCCTTTTGACTAACCCTGAAAGCACTCTGCCAGGACCAAATTCTAAAAACGTGGAGACCCCCATGTCTATAATTGTTTTTACGGAGTCTTTCCATTGCACACAACTGCAAAGTTGTCTACTAAGCTCTTCCTTAATCTCTGCCGCAGTACTCAATTTCCCTGCTGTTATATTCGCTACTATAGGAATCTTGGGATTTTTAATGTCGATTGCATTAACCGCACGATCCAATCCCGATTGAGCAGTAGCCATAAGGTGAGAATGAAAGGCACCAAATACATTTAGGGGAACACTTTTACGTGCTCCGCTATTCTTGGCTTTTTCTACAGCCTT
>VEXD01000026.1 GCA_009391235.1 SAR202 cluster bacterium AC-409-J13_OGT_754m | reverse complement strand
CTTCTAGTCTCTATTCGCCCTGAGGTATCGATGTAATGTTCCACAGGCCCTCTATTACTAGCTATCAACAAAGTGCGCTGTGAAAAAAGAGACGAGCAAATTTCCTGAAGTCTATTCCAATGGCCGAACTCCATTCCAGTATCCATAGCGACCCTTAGGGCCACCCCCTGACTCCTTTACGGCATCTAGGAAATTCAAGACACCACGGAGAGTATTTTATGTCAATCAAAGGCCTGCTGACTTGTTGGCCACCGTAACATCTCACCCATACCTTGTCAATGCAAATTATCACAACTTCCACAGCACCAAATTTGCCCTATATTTCGCGGATATTACTACTGAATTGGTATTGACACTGGATTGCCAGTTTATCTATAATAAACGACCTGCCTCCATCCGAGAGGCTTCATTTTTGATACAGCACCTTAACAACTGAATAGTGGAAGGAAGGAAATTGTTTAGAGAGTTTGATCCTGGCTCAGGGTCAACGCTGGCGGTGCGTCTAATGCATGCAAGTCGAGCGAGAACTTCCGGCTTGCCGGAAGGGAAAGCGGCGAACGGCTTAGTAACGCGTGAGTAACCTGTCCTAGAGTGGGGTATAACTTCGAGAGATCGATGCTAATCCCGCATAAGCTCTTGAAACCTTGGTTTCAAGAGGAAACCCGCAAGGGGCTCTTGGAGGGGCTCGCGTCCTATCAGGTAGTTGGTGAGGTAACGGCCCACCAAGCCTAAGACGGGTAGCTGGTCTGAGAAGATGGTCAGCAAGAGGGAGACTGAGACACGGCTCCCACTCCTACGGGAGGCAGCAGCAAAGAATTTTGGGCAATGGGCGAAAGCCTGACCCAGCGACACCGCGTGGAGGATTAAGGCCTTAGGGTCGTAAACTCCTTTTCTGGGGGAAGAGAAAGGACGGTACCTCAGGAATAAGCCCCGGCTAACTACGTGCCAGCAGCCGCGGTAACACGTAGGGGGCGAGCGTTACCCGGATTTATTGGGCGTAAAGAGCGCGTAGGCGGTAAGGCAAGTCTTCTGTGAAATCTCCCGGCTCAACTGGGAGGGGTCAGGGGATACTACCTTACTTGAGGGCAGCAGAGGAAGACGGAATTCCCGGTGTAGCGGTGATATGCGTAGATATCGGGAGGAACACCAGAGGCGAAGGCGGTCTTCTGGGCTGATCCTGACGCTGAGGCGCGAAAGCGTGGGTAGCAACCCGGATTAGATACCCGGCTAGTCCACGCCCTAAATGGTGGACGCTAGGTATGGGGGGTATCGACCCCCTCCGTGCCGAAGCTAACGCATTAAGCGTCCCGCCTGGGGAGTACGGCCGCAAGGCTAAAACTCAAAGGAATTGACGGGGGCCCGCACAAGCGGTGGAGCGTGTGGTTTAATTCGATGCTAAGCGAAAAACCTTACCAGGGCTTGACATGTTGGTAGTAGGAACTCGAAAGAATAACGATCCTCCGCAAGGAGGAAGCCATCACAGGTGCTGCATGGCTGTCGTCAGCTCGTGCCGTGAGGTGTTGGGTTCAGTCCCGCAACGAGCGCAACCCCTTTCGTTAGTTGTTTTCTCTAGCGATACAGCCCCCCACAAGGGGGAGGAAGGTGGGGATGACGTCAAGTCAGCATGGTCCTTATGCCCTGGGCTACACACACGCTACAATGGCCGGTACAAAGGGTAGCCAAATCGCAAGATGGAGCCAATCCCACAAAGCCGGCCTCAGTTGGGATCGCAGGCTGCAACTCGCCTGCGTGAACGTGGAATCGCTAGTAACCGTAGGTCAGCTCACTGCGGTGAATACGTTCCCGGGCCTTGTACACACCGCCCGTCACGTCATGGAAGCCGAGAGTGTTTGAAGTCGCTGTGCTAACCGCAAGGGGGCAGGCGCCGAGGGCAAGCTTGGTGACTGGGACGAAGTCGTAACAAGGTAGCTGTACCGGAAGGTGCGGCTGGATCACCTCCTTTCTAGGGAGAACTATCCTCGGTTAATCTGAGGACAGCTCCTAGGTCGGACAATGGATGTTCCGTTTGATACTGCTGGTTGAGCTTTTGCTCCCAAGTAACAACGGTTCCCTAAGAAAGTCCATTGGCAACGTTTTTAGAATTAAATACTTCCTTCCACTATCCAGTTGTTAAGGGATTACTACAACTCCACAGTAACTTCTAGTTTTCCGTTGAATAATCCCGTCTTCGTAACTCGTTAAGGGTTCTATTTGATAAACTTAGTTACGCGGATCGCAGTAGACTCCGTTTAATGCTATACTCGATAATTGCTAATGGGTTAAGGAGGAAATAAATGCCATTATTCTTGACAGATAAAGACGTCGAACAGGTAATGTCTATCGATAACTGCATAGGCGTAATTGAAAATATGTTTGAACAAAACCTGAAAGGATTAACGTGGAGCCAACCACGTAGTCACATCAGGACACCTGTGGGCTATCATCACATAATGCCTGGGGCTTTATTTGAAAGCGGTGTCGTAGGAGTAAAAGTGTATACCGCAAGATTTCCTGCTGGATCGCGCTTCTTAACGGTACTTCACGACAGTAATACTGGTGATTTGTTAGCCTTACTACAGGGCGGTAGATGCTCACAGCTCCGTACCGCAGCACTAGGAGCTGTCGCTATCAAACATATGTCTAGGCCTAACTCTACAACCGTAGGAATTATAGGCACTGGAGCTCAAGCTCAAGCCCAATTGGAGGGTGTCTGCTCCGTCCGTAACATCACTTCCATAAAAGCATTTGATCTAGTACCTGAAAAATGCCGTCAATTTTCCGAAGACATGTCTAAACTTCTAAATGTCTCGGTTACACCCGCGACAAGTGGTCAGGATTGCATTAGTGGTGCCGACATTGCCATTGCTATGACTACTTCACCAAACCCCGTGATCTTCGGTGAATGGCTGGAACCTGGCATGCATATCAATGTTATGGGAAGCAACCATTGGACTCGTAGAGAAGTAGATGACGAAGTTATTAATAGATCAGAAACAATTGTGGTAGACAACATTAAGGAAGCAGAAAGGTATTCAGGCGACTTACTGGTTGCTATAGACAAAGGCCTGGTGCGATGGGAACAAGTCGAGGAATTAGTGTCTGTTGTTGGTGGAAAATCTAATGGTAGAGCTTCTGACGACGCCATCACTTTGTTTAAATCACATGGAATGGGGATAACCGACGTTGCAGCCGCAGCCTACGTTTACGAACAGTCCAAAAAGCTCGGCCTTGGTGTTGAGTTACCTATAAACGCATAATCCATTAAAGCAAACGTAAACTGAGACGAAGTGTTTTCGGTAAAAGTCAGCATACCAGGTTTTGAGGATGCCCTTCCAAAAATGCGATGACGTTGTCAACTACTCCCTCATTAAGCAATTCCGTTCCCTCAGGAGTCTTGTCTCCAACGTGAGGGGTTATGACAACATTTTCACATTGGAGTATTGGATCATCCACGTTAGGGGGTTCCTCTTCCAGCACATCTAATCCGGCGCCTCCTATTCGACCATCCATTAAAGCTTTTGCTAAAGCTACTTGGTCAATTATAGACCCCCTAGAAACGTTTATTATTAACGCTCCTGGCTTCATCCTACTTAGCTCGTTTGCTCCAATCAAGTGGAAAGTCTCAGGAGTTAATGCTACATGAATACTCACTACATCCGATAATTGCAAAAGTGTGTCCATGTCTACATATCTAACACCTAGCCTATCCCCACGTTCTTTGGTAGGGTTACGAGTCCACGCAATAACATTCATTCCTAACACTTTTGCTAAGTTGATCATCTCACTCCCAATGTTACCAGTACCTATTATCCCCAAAGTCTTATTACCTAAATAGATATTATCAAGCCCGGTCCAATAGCCTCCCAATATGCTTGCTGTCTGAGAATAGGCTCTTTTAGCTACAGCAAACATTAAACCTAAAGCGTGCTCAGCTACAATCGGAGCAGTTTTGCCTGGAATATTAGCCACTGATATTCCATTTGTTCGAGCAAAATCAAGGTCAATAGCATCAGTACCTATAGCACACAACGCAATCAATTTTAATTTATTTAAACCAACTAGAGTCTTTTTTGACCATTTAACCGAAGACCTAGAATTGATAATAACCGTAGCATCTTTAACTCTCTCTACTTGCTCATCGATAGTTTTTGGTAGGTTTTCGTATAATTTTATGGTGCCATACTCAGAAAGTCGGGTTAAATGAAAAGACCCTTTGCATTGGATAGGTTCATCACCGGGGATCACTATAAGTGGCTTATTAGTCATTTTCCACTTCCTAATAATTTTTTATTTCTGATCTAATTCCAATTATAACCATTTCATTTATGTTGAATAGGCGAACTGTCCTCATCATCAGTTACATAGGGTATTGGTTTCATTAATGCAGGCATAAACATCGCTATTAATAAAAGAATTGCTATCCCTCCTATAGCATTTAAAACCAATGCAATAGGTACAGTTAAAACAGTAGCTATGGCCCCAATCTCAATACTTCCCATCTGTCCGGCTCCTACTGCTATCTGTTGAACACCTCCCATTCTACCATGTAGCTTGGCTGGGCTTGCTATCAAAAGTATACTACTCTGCATAGTAGCGAAACCCGTATGTGCAGCACCCATTAGAAAAAGTAACAAGAATGAGGTCATAAACCAAGGTGACAAAGCAAATCCCAACAAACACACCGCTACACCCATAGATCCTAACCAAAAAATTCTACCTTGTCTGCGAATATATCCTGAGAAGATGCCCATTATTATTGCGCCAGTTACTTTGCCCATGCCGTCAGAAGAAGCTAAAAGTCCCATTAACGCAGCACCAATGCCTAAATATTCCTCGGCTACTACTGGAATAAATATTTGGTATTGGAACAAAACATTCATTGCCACCGTTGTATATAAGGTCGCTGATATAGACGGACTTTTTATTGCAAATTTAAACCCTTCAGAAATACTGGAGAAAACATTCGCTCTATCCCTAAATTGACCATATACATCCACTTTTAACAATACAAGACTGAGCAGTGCCACAATGTATCCAACTATTAGTATTTCAGTAGCCCATATCGCGCTTTCATCGATCTGGAGCAATATCCCAGTCAAAAGTGGACCTATAATTCTTCCAATACTCATGCCCACGAATTCCAACGAGATAGCCTGTACGATATTTTTACTACCTACAATTTGAAAGACTAGAGCACGTCTGTTGGTATTATCAAATGCCCTGCCTGTTCCTCGTATCCCAGCGGCTAAAAATAGATGCCATGGAGAAATATCTCCAAATACCAAAATCAGTAGCACCCCCAGAGCAGCAACCAAAGAAATTACGTGAGAGAATAACAGAACATTTTTCCGATTGAATCGATCGCCAATTGCTCCAGCGAATAAACTGAAACCTATCATTGAAACAGTACGGCTTACTCCGACCATTGCAACTTGGAAAGGTGATCCAGTCAGGTGAAGTACTAGCCATGATGACACCAGAACCTCAGACATTTCTGCGGCATTATTTATGGTAGCAGTAGTCCAGAGAAGACGATAATTACGATTCTTTAGTACCGCCAATAAATCAGGGCCGATATACATCATTCCAATCCCATGAACAAACTTATCCAATAAATCATTTTATTCAACACACCTGTAATTTTACTCTTTTAGCTGGGTTCGCCCAAAGGAACCTTGATACAGTTATTGAACCAAGGTTGCAGATTTATCAATCCCAGGTATCAATAGTTGTTCAACCATTCAGGACAATCCTTAAAATGCTCCACCTTTTTATCTGCAACTCACTAACACCTTTAGTTTTTTGTGTATTCCATCCCATCATCTATTTGACGCTCCCATATAGCCTCAGTATACTCACTTGTATAACTACTTTCGAAATTTTTTGCATACGCGTAATGAGGATTTACTGATGGCAAATAAAGATATAGCTTTGATGGCTCACTTAATGAGAAGAGCAGGTTTTGGTGCGACTCGTGAGGAATTAGAATTACGAGTAAGTAAAGGATACGAGGAGACTGTAGAGGAGCTCCTAGAGCCCGACCTCTGCAACATACCTACCATTGATGAAGGCATGATTTACAGACACAATCCAGCTTTC
>VEXD01000025.1 GCA_009391235.1 SAR202 cluster bacterium AC-409-J13_OGT_754m | reverse complement strand
TCTACCCATTGATTCCAGGATGGGATCTCAATCGGGTCAATGGAGTAAGACAACTAAGTAAAGTGTTTGGATTTCCTGACTTTCGAAGGGCTATGGACTTCGCAAATAAAGTCGGTGACTTAGCCGATGTGGAAGGACACCATCCAGTAATCGTAACTGAATGGGGTAGGGCGTCTGTAACTTGGTGGACCCATAAAATACGGGATCTCCACAGGAATGATTTTATAATGGCGGCCAAGACAGATTCACTATTTGGCTTACCGTGAGACAATGTTCTTATTATGCTTCTAATTGTCTTGGAAACAAGCTTTAATTGATGGTATGATGGTCACCGTTTTCTAAGCGATGCCCACATATTTATTGTGACTTTGGTTTGAATATGGCGACCATTCCCAAGGATTCATAACTTGGCTTAATAGCGGATATTTGGAGGACAAGGTTGAGGTTACGAAGTGTAGAGAAGGAAATCACGCAACTTAATTCCCCTATTGATGTGATGTATCCAATTCATAAAGCACTTAGAGTGCAAGCAGTAGAGGCTGATAAGCTTGTATATGAATACAAATGGGGAGAAAGTCTCCAACATTTTAGATCAGCATTCAACGAATGGGTTTCCGTGCTGGCCTATCATGCATTAACCGAAGATGTAGTCATGTTTCCTGTCCTCAAATCTACAGAACATGTGAAAAACAGTGAAGAGAGTCATCGCCAATTAGAGTCTGGCATAATGGGAGTTCAGAAGTGCCTTGATGAAGAAATTGGTAGAACTTCTTTGTTGATTCCCAGAACTCGACGCCATTTATATATGGGTATAGTTAGTTTGCATATAGCTCAGAATGACCATCTAGAGGAAGAAGAAGAATTCATTTTACCGATTGTTCGTGAGGAACTCAGTAATTCCCAGCAATTGGAAATAGCCAGAAATCTTTTAGTCGATAACGAAAGTGACGACCCTAGATGGGTAATGAATTGGCTTTCTGAGTATTTGAGCCCCGGGGAAATGAAGCTGTTAGATGATACTATAGCTTAAGCTTGCCTGGCTTTTGCATAGAGCATTTTATCCCTTAGCTGCTGATTTGCGGATGTTGTGATAATTCATTTTCAAATAGAGTGACTTTACTAAAGTATGTTTAGCCATGTATTTGATCTAATGATTAACCCTTGATTCATGAATGTTTGATTTGGGAATAATGCTCCTATTTTATTCGACCTAATGTGATTTTTGAACTTGACCTAATGTATTTCAAGGGATAAGATGAGTCCTTAGAATGCCCGGAAATATTGTTTTTGCGGAACTTGAATTCAGAGGTTCGTAACAACTGAATAGAGAATTATATTAGGTACTAATGATACCTAGAAGGACGGTAAAACAAATGGCGATAAAATTTTTATCGACCGTCCTCTCAGCATTGACTGGAAAAAGTGTTAGGAACGCCGAGTTAGAGGCTCAGCGAATCCTTGGTGAAGCGGAGGAACAAAAAAGGCGATTGTTATTAGAGGGCCGTGAAGAGATTCTGGGCCTCCGTTCGACTGCTGAGGTGGATGTAAAGGAAAGACTCAGTGAGGTAAGAGAACACGAGAGACGACAGCAACAAAAAGAAGAAGGCTTAGATCGTAGGATAGAGTCTTTAGAGCGTAGGGAAACCTCTGTCGATACAAAAGAAAAATATGTTGATTCAGTTTCGACTGATGTTGAGAGATTAAAAGGGGAACAAATTAGGCAGCTGGAGAGCATTGCTGCCTTGACCGCGTCAGATGCTCGGAACATGATTATGGCTAGGGCCGAGACTGACATGAAGCATGAGCTAGCTAAACGCTATTACGAACTTGAAAATCAAATGCGGCAGGAAGTGGATGAAGAGGCTAAGAAGGTTATCACATTAGCTATTCAACGATTGGCTGCGGACGTGGTTTCAGAGAGAAGTACTTCCAGAATTCCTTTGCCAGACGATGCTATGAAAGGTCGCTTGATTGGCCGTGAGGGAAGGAATATTAGAGCTATAGAAGCCGCTACTGGTGTTGATATTCTTATTGATGACACCCCCGAAATGGTAACAGTATCGTGTTTTGATCCAATTCGTAGAGAAGTCGCACGCCTTGCCCTAGAAAAACTCATAGTAGATGGACGAATACATCCTGCTCGGATTGAGGATGTAGTGGCAAAATCCCGACAGGAGGTTGAAGAGACTATACATAGATGTGGGGAAGAGGCGACACTTGAAGCAGGGGTAAAGGGACTTAACCCTGAACTAAAAAAACTTCTTGGTAGACTAAAATATCGATACAGTTATGGGGAAAATATACTGCAACATTCCGTTGAGGTATCACTTCTTTCGGGTCTGTTGGCATCGGAAATTGGAGCGGATGCTGATGTTGCAAAAGCAGGCGGTCTCCTTCATGACATAGGTAAGGCTATGACCCATGAGGTTCAGGGTAGTCATGTGGATATCGGAGGTGAAATAGCTGAAAAATACGGTATAGCACCAGAGGTGCACCGTGCTATAGTCGAACACCATGACGATGATCGGGGGTCCGTAGAGGCTCTAATTGTCGCTGCTGCTGATGCTATCAGTGCTGCTCGACCTGGAGCTCGAAAGGAAAGCCTAGACCAATATGTAGAACGACTTGAAGGACTTGAAGACATCGCTACTAGTTTTGATGGTGTTGAGAAAGCCTATGCTATTCATGCTGGGCGCGAGGTTAGAATTATCGTTAAACCGGACGACGTTGATGATTTCGAGGCAGCTGCGATTGCTAGAGATGTCGCCAAACGGGTAGAAGATGAAATGGTATACCCTGGGCAAGTTAAAGTCACCGTAGTTAGAGAGACCCGAAAGATAGAGATAGCACATTAGTTTCTGGTTGAAAGGGTTGCGGCAAGTGCGGATCGCCAGCATGCATAATTGAGGATACGGCCAAGCATAAAATTATGTGTTGCTTAGAACATGGTTGATTTATAAGGGCATCTGTGTCAATTCAGGAGCACATCTATTTGAATGTAGATATGCTGAGGGAGAATTATTTTGAGATTATTGATGATAGGGGATGTTGTAGGTCGCCCAGGCCGCAATGCAGTTACGAAACTGGTGCCTAAATTACGACAAGAATTTTCTATAGACATGGTGATCGCTAATGGGGAAAACTCTGCTGGAGGGTTTGGAATAACTCCTGATACTGCTGAGGAATTGTTTATGTGTGGGGTTGATGTAATTACTACAGGTAACCACGTATGGCGTAAAAAAGAGATTATTTCATATATGAGGAAAGAGATTCCTCTTATACGCCCCGCTAATTTTCCTCCAGGAGTTGCTGGACGGGGGCACATTACAATTGGAGACACATTGGTCATTAACGCCATGGGTCGAGTTTTTATGGAAGCGATGGATTGCCCATTCAGAGAAATTGACCGTATTTTGAGAGAAACCGGTAGTATTAATCCTCCGAAAATAATCGTGGTTGATTTTCATGCGGAAGCTACGTCTGAGAAGAATGCTATGGCGTGGTATTTAGATGGTCGTGTTAGTGCCGTAGTAGGCACTCATACGCATGTTCCCACGGCAGATAACCGGGTATTACCAGACGGAACGGCTTATGTTTCTGATTTAGGTATGGTAGGGCCTTTGAATTCTGTTATTGGATGTGAGCCGGATAAAATAGTGGAAAAATTCTTGACTCAAACTCCTCAATCCTTTGTGGTTGCCAAAGATGGACCAGTAGTATTCAATTCCGTTTTAATAGATGTTGATGGGGTGACCGGAAAGGCCACTAATATAGAACGAGTTGACCGAATAGTTAATTAGGATAATGGCTACCGTAGATTTACACCTCCACACGACGTTTTCAGATGGGAGACTTTCCCCAACTGAGCTAGTAAGTTTATTAGTTGAACGTGGTATTAAAGTGGCGGCCATAACAGACCATGATTCTACCGAAGGTCTGACTGAAGCTTTCAAGGCAAAGGAGGCCTTCCCGCAATTAACTCTTATACCTGGTGTTGAGTTAAGTGCTGAGGCTCCTGGAACAGAGATACATATTTTGGGATATTTTATTGATTGGACTTCTGTAAAATTCCAAAACGTATTGAGTCAATTTCGAAAAGATCGTGTTGGTCGAGGAAAGGCCATAGTAGATAAATTGACCGAACTTGGTATGCCAGTGGAGTGGGATAGGGTATTACAATTATCAGATGGAGGGGCAGTTGGGCGCCCTCATATAGCTTGGGCCTTAATTGAAAAGGGATATGTAACTGAATTTAAGGAAGCATTCGATCTTTATTTAGGGCGAGGAGGTCCAGCATATGTAGGTCGTAACCGGCTTTCTCCAATGGATGCTGTAAATCTCATACGCAACGTTGGTGGGGTCGCCGTATTAGCTCATCCCACTTGGGTGAAAGATCTACCTTCCCAACTACAGAAATTAAAGGAATCAGGATTAGTGGGAATGGAAGTTTATTATGGTGGGTATTCGCCCAAGACGGTCAAGGAACTAAAAAAAATCGCTGATTCCTTTGGGTTAATACCCTGTGGCGGGAGTGATTATCATGCAAAGGACACTGACGGTGAATCTTTTCCGGGGGATCAAGGACCTCCAGTCGAATCTGTAGATATGATGATGGATCTATCTGAAAATGAAAAAATGTTTAGAGATATAATATAGTTTGATTCAAACCTTATTTAATTCAATTGACGTTAACTGACCTTGGATGTATTAATTTTATACACCTACGCTTATTTAGCCGGAGCTATTCCAACGGCCTATTTGATTGGTCGTTTTGTTAAAGGTATCGACATTAGAGATTATGGTAGTGGTAATGTTGGTGGCACCAATTTGTTTGTGCACGTTGGCAAATGGTGGACAATTCCATTAGGTGTTGTGGAGGTATTCATAAAAGGAGCATCCCCGATTTGGATAGGAATTTTTATTTTAGGCCTGGAAGTAGACTCAGGAGCCAATTATCTTTTTGGAATTAATCGAACTTCTGCTACTTTAGCCGGTGCAGGATTGATGTCAATCATAGGCAACAATTGGTCTATATTTTTACGATTCCAAGGTGGCCGAGGTTTAGCAGTGGCTATGGGTTCCTTCTTAGTTATGGGATTTTATCAACTGTGGATCTTTATATTTGGATGCACGATTGCCTGGTACTTTTTGAGGAAATCATCTGCTGCAATTGCTCTCATATCTTTATCTCTTTTACCTATATGGACCTATCTATTGGGCCAGTCAAATATAGTTATATGGTACTTTCTAGGAGTTTTATGCATTGTGTCAGTGAAACGATTGGTCTCTAATTGGACACCTATACCAAAAGAGATGAAGGCATATAAAGTTTTGTTTAATCGTCTTTGGAGAGATAGGGATACCGATAGTAGAGAACAATGGGTTCATAGAGTTCCAAAATTAAAACATTTGGATTAGAACGAGTTATGGGAATAAATGATGGAGTATTGGTCTACTGCGAAACCCACCCCAAAATAGAAACTGGGTTGACTTGTAGTCGTTGTGGTAAACGAATATGTCCTAAATGCATGGTTCAAACTGCCGTTGGTGGACGTTGTGTTGATTGCGGTAAAGGTAAGAGGTCCCCAACTTATGATGTTTCAATGAAGCGATATATTTTTGTTGGGATGCTCGTTCTATTGGCAGGAATATTTTGGGGAATAGGATGGGCCTTTCTTCACTTAACAGTTGGATATATCTTCTTAGGCTTGGGATATTGGATATTAGCTTTGCTGACAGGTTACATCATTGGCGAGACTACAAATATAGTATCTAATAGGAAAAAGGGTTCTGGTTTAGCTATAATTGCAACACTAGGAGTAATAGAATCCTCCGTTGTTAGTTTATTGGTGCGGTCAATATTTATAGATTCTCAATTGTCATTGCAGGGAGTCGTATTATTAGTTCTTCTTTCAGGGTTGGCTTCTTATATCGCTGTCAACAGAGTCAGATAGGTTTTGGCATAGGGTATTAACGACTTTCGCTGAGACCCCATACGTGAATCCTTTTCTAATTAGATAGTTTCCTAACTTAGTTCGAAAAGTTGTGTAACCATATTTATAATATCTGCCATAAACTTTTAATGACGCCTTCATTGCGTTAGATTCATCGTCTAGATTATCAATTAACTCTTCCGCTAGGCTTTTATTTATTCCTTTGGATAATAATTCGCTAAGGATCATGCGCTTGGAACTAGGCCGATGTCGATTTCTATAGTTAATCCACAAGTGGCAGAATTCTCGGTCATTAATAAAGCCTTTTTCTATCAATTGAGTAATAACACATTCGACTTGGTGTATAGTGAAATCTTTTACTAAACGTTTGCGAACCTCATCCTGACTTCGAGGTCGGAAAGTTAGGAATTTGAGTGCCACATTCCATGGGTCTTTTGCCTTTGGCAGTTTAGGCATATTTTATATGGTTAAACTTTGAAATGTAGAGGTTCAAACTCACATCAATCTTTTTTGTCAGGCGAGATTTTA
>VEXD01000024.1 GCA_009391235.1 SAR202 cluster bacterium AC-409-J13_OGT_754m | reverse complement strand
TCCACCTTCTCCCAAACTGACAATATTCGATTCATCCATCACAGGCATCAATTCAAAAAATCGCCACATGCTGGGTTGTCTTTTGATGAAATCATGAGGATTGACATGCGTTCGTGCTGAAGCCAAATCGTATCTTGCAAATAAAACTTTCCCGCAATTTGTACAAGTTCCGATAACTTGATCATGAGAAAATAATTCGCCGCAAGACGTACATTCGAGATGACTCAGAAAACTTTTCATTAGATAGACTCCTTGTGGGGGTTCTTGCCTTATTGTATCATAGGCCTGAGTAGAGGTAGGATGGGCGATAAAACTGAGACCTAATGTAGGAAGATAAAATGAGTGGAATTGATTCAGAATTTCGGAGTAAACACACGAATTCCTCTAAATTAGCTGAGGAATCTGGGATGCTTTTCCCTGACGGTGTAACTCATGATACCCGTTATGTAAGCCCCTTCCCATTATTTATGGTAGAAGGTTTGGGCTCGCATAAATGGGATGTCGATGGGAACAAATACGTAGACTATGTTTCCGGGCATGGCTCTCTGATATTAGGGCATTCCCACCCAGATATAGTAGCGGCTGTTACAAAGCAAGTTGCAAAGGGGACCCACTTGGGGGCCAATACTGAATTAGAAATGCGATGGGCTAAATCCATAAAAACTTTGATGCCATCGGTTGAAAAAATAAGGTTTCATAGTTCTGGTACTGAGGCAACCATGATGGCAATGCGTTTAGCAAGAGCCTACACTGGGAAGGACAAAATAATTAAATTCCAGGACCATTTTCATGGATGGCACGATTATGCGAGTGCTGGTTCGGATCGTGGTACAGGTGGTATTCCCTCTACAACATTAGAATCCATGATCGTATTACATGATGGTAACATTGACTTAGTAGAAGATTGCCTCTCCAAGGACAAAAATATTGCTGCGGTGATAGTAGAACCCTCTGGTGCTCATATGGGGTCACTACCATTGCACCCGGATTTTTTGCATGATCTTAGGGCAGTGACCAGGAAGTATAATGTGGTATTCATTATGGATGAGGTGGTCACAGGATTTCGGCTTTCTAAAGGTGGAGCTCAGGTAAGATACGGATTAGATCCAGATCTAACTACTATGGCGAAGATTGTTGCAGGCGGACTACCAGGTGGAGCTGTAGGCGGCCATGTGGATATCATGGATATGATAGCTCATAGAGGAGTGACTTCTTGGGACGACACATATAGAGTTTCCCATCCTGGAACCTTTAATGCTAATCCCCTAGCTGCAGTTGCTGGAGCTACGTGTTTAGAAATATTGAACAAAGACGACGTAAATATTCGGGCTGATCAAGCAGCCACTAAGCTCAAAAATGGATTCAATCAGGTTTTTGGCAAAATGGAAATATCCGGAGTTGCATACGGTGTCAGTTCATTGGTTCAAATAGCTTTTGGTTTAGAGTGCAACCCGGACGAAGTATGGAGCATTCCAAGGCAAGATGTGACAGGTAGGGCTCGACCAGGGGCAAAACAGGGCTTTAAGAAAGCTATGCTTAACGCTGGTGTCGATACTATGGGGGGCAGCGGATTGATAGTTTCGGGATTCCATAGTGATAAAGACGTTTCTGATACAATAACTGCTTTTGAAGAGGCTTTAGTGGCTCTTCGCCAAGAAAATTTACTTTAAACCTTCCAGATGTTGGGATAAGGTGACCTTCACTAAATCAGACCTTTTAAATATCAGTGATTTTAGGTCGATTGAATCATTATTCTTTGGATGTGTTTAGCTAATCGAAGCATTTCAGATATGGCATTCGTGCTCGTTTTCAGATTAGGGCTGACGTGTTCGAATATAGAGCCATACTCTGTGAATAACACATTTGTTTGGCCGTCTAATGCTTCAAATAATTGTCTTGAATGAGAAACTGGTATTAATGGATCATTTTGATCGTGCATGATCAAAACCGATGCTTTTATATCCGCAACATGCGAACTAGGAGAAAGTTGATGTAATTCCGCCTTCTTCTCTGGCGATAGCAATTCAAAAGCAACAGTAGCGTTCTTTCTTGATTTTTGAGCCAATAAATCGTGAATTCTTTGGCCGTTTTCTGTTGATAGAGTTGGAGCTATATCGTTAGCACGATCGTTTGTGAACCAGTTGGTAATTATATTAGCCTCTTTATATATGACTTCACTGGTTAGGTGGGTAGCGAGAACTTTCTTGGAAAGCTTGTCTGGTTGCCAATTTTCTTGTCCGTAAATACCGTCGGAGGTCTCTGAAATAATTGATGTAGCAAGATCCTTCATGTCAAAATATGGTCCAAATGCATTAACAAACTGCACGTCGTCATTGATTAATGGGTCACTTGCGGCGATCAAGGCAAAACTTCCTCCTACGCAAAATCCTGCAATTCCGACTCTAGTGGGATCTACAAATTCTAAATTACTTAGATATTTAAATGATGCTACAAGGTTCTCAATTTCCTTCGGCGTCATAATTCCTTGTTCCATATCGGATGACCAATAATACATGGCTGCCATATTAGAACGTGCTAATGCGTTTCCAAGGTTAACAACTCTTTGATCAGAAGCCCTCGCCGGTTGGACTCCTAGAAATAATACAACGGCGGCATACGGTCCTTTACCCGGAGGTCTGTATATGTCTCCTGATAATTGGCCCCTAGAGGATTTAAATGAAACGTGTTCTATGATTGGTTCAGGTGTAAACCACTCAAGGGGGCTTACGGTTTGATCGAAAACATGGATGATGAATAATAATGATTTTACCGACGCGCGTCCTTCACGTGTCGCTCCTAGCAATATGGTGATGATGATTACAATTATGAAAACTAATTGACTTAATGTTTTAAGCAAGGTTTTCAATTAAAATATTCCTTTCTTCAATACACTTTAGTAACTGTGGTCATTTTTCAATGTCTTCGGTTGTTAATAGACTGTCAATTATTGAAATCAAAGTAGGCTCATCCATGGGACCAACAAATTTGCGCACTAAATTACCCTCTTGGTCGATGAATAATTTTTCGGGAATACCCTTTATTCCATACTCAACCGCAAGTTTTCCATTCTGATCAATTGAAACTGGGTAGGAAATGTCGAATTGCTCATGGAAATTCTTTACATCAGCTTCAATGTCCCAGATTGAAACCCCCACAAATTGTACTGGTTCGGTTGAATAGTGCTTATACACTTTTGATAATGTGGGCGCTTCAGCTCTGCAAGGAGCACACCAAGAACTCCAAAAATCCAACATTACCACATGCCCGTGTAGGGACTGGGAGTCTATAATCATGCCGTCTATAGTAGTTAAAGAAAAAGTGGTTGGTATTAAAGTTGTGACTGCTCGTTCGCCTAAGTTGTTATTAACCCCGACCTGAGAGTTTGGATTAGCATCTTCGGTGCTTGCCCATATTAATAAACCAAAGATAAGGAATGTTGGTATTGAAGCGATTACAAGCAATAAACTCCTGCTGCTTAAGCTGATATTCCCTATTCGCATTTAATGTTGCCTAAATCGGCGGACAACTTGGTTTTAAGCAATTTGCGTTCCTTTATGTAGGTAGACTGGTCCATGTTCCCATCATTAAATGCGGCATCTAGCCCAGATATTGCTTCTTGGAGTTCATAAGATCTATCTGTTAATACGGGAATGTTACCTGAGATATCTGGTTTGATCGAATTCATAATTCGAGATTTGTAAAAGATGGCGAATGCCAACAATCCAACTAGACTGATCGCAAACAGAATCGGGAACCATATAGTCGTAAAGTTTGTGGTGTTGGCTTTTCTTAATAATGTTTCCCATAAAGATGGTTGAGGCAATTCAGTCAGGTGGGTGGTTAAAGTGATTGAGTTAGCGGGTTCTTGGGTTTCCCAAACATTATAAACAGTGCCTTCTAAGTCGACCACGCCTAAAGATTCATAAGCAGAGCCTGATATAAGGCCAGAGTTTTCTGGGATAAGTACTCGGAATTTAGAAGTTTTTTGAAGAAATGAATGGGAAATTGTTGAATTGTCTTTATCGTAAGGGAATTGATAGCTGAAGGCTATTTGATGGAATCCAGGCTTTATTGCTCCGTAGAGGCCAAAGCCGCTTCCTACATTTATGATTTGAGCGTTGGGTAAATCGGATTGAACTTCCAAAGAGCTCCATTCTTGCACTAGGGAAAAACGAAGGAAATTCATATTCTCAGGTCCATCTATGAGTGGTTGGAAAGTTAACTTATCATTATTGGTTAGTAAAATTATTTCCATGGCGGATATGCTTAGGTTTACCGGGTCTACTGCATGTATTAATAATGTATGTGAATCTATGTTCAGGACATCAATGTTTTGCGTTGTATTATATATTTCAAATGTTACTGGTCTTTCGCCCAGAGGATGGTTTAATGGCAGAGAATATTCAATGTCCATATAATTAGTGATAAGTGAATATGAATCCGATGGTACCGAAGGTATATTGGGAAATTCAAAATATCCGTTCCTACCTGAATTTGTTTGATATTGCATAACACCTGTATCTCCTCCAACTATTTGGAGAAAAACAGTCTGCTCAACGGGAATATCACTATTGGGACTCTGATTGATCAGGTTACCTTTAATCGTGACTAATTCTTGGCTATGGGCCGGGGTCGTTGGAAAAGCAAATATATGTAATGAAAATAGCATGAACAATAATGTGATTAACTTATAATTCACAGTTGGCTATTCCCCTCCGCTTTATTACTTGTATGAATTTCAACATCTACTGTAGCAAGTGTATTCTTAAGTTCTTCTGATTGCATAAAATTGATGGCAATCTGATCTTTTAATAAAACCATTTGCAATGAAAACTCCTCTTTGGAAAGGATTTTCATTTCCATGTCTTTATGTAGTTGGTCGATTTCGTCAAATAATGCGGTACGGGTTTGCTTAAGGTGTTGCAAATATGTTGGGGGGCTATCAGCCCGCACTTTGGTACGGATGCGTAAGAATGGGCTTATAAGAATCAACAAACTCGCGATGCCTAGAGAGATTGCAAGTAATGTGTACATTAAATAGAAGTCCAATTAACTGTTTGTGATGCTTATCTAGGTTTTAGGAAAAACCTTTTGTTTATTAGGTGCTGCTCGGAGGTTATTAGAATGAGATGGCCAAAGAGCAACAAGAGTTCCAATTATCATTATGGGTCCTGCAACCCACATCCACCACATCAATGGGTTAACAAAAACCCTGAATATAATATCTGCAGTATCACTTCTGATTTCACCCGGAACTATATAGAAATCTTCAATAGGACTGGAAATTATGCCGGCTCTTGTCGAGCTGATGTTAAAGCTGGGATAGAAAATCCTAGTTGGAGTTAATGTTTCCATCGGTCCATTCTGGTTAGCTATATCCAGCAAAAAGCGGGACTCTACTCTGTCTTCATAGTGGAGAGTTTCCGTATTTAAGTATGTCACGGTGTAGTTATTGACATCGATGCTTTGGCCAGGGGAAAGAGTTATATCCGATTGGGTGCTATAAAAAGAGGATCCTACTATTGCAGCTGCTAGTGAAACAATTGCCAAGTGAACAATATATCCTCCATATCTTGGACGGTTAGACCATATTAGTTTGATGAATCCGGACACGTAATTGTCACCATGTCGACGGCGCACCATCGTGCCTCTAAGCCATTCACGGAATATTCCGATAGTTACTACTGTCATCAATCCAAAAATGGATAGCACATATGGTTTATTGATTCCAAAAGCAAACATGATGAAGATAACCATTACGCCGGCTACAATGGGTGTCAGTAAAGCGTTCCTTAGTGATTGTATGTTGGATCTTCTCCAAGGAATTAGGGGCCCAACCCCCATTAAGAATATAAGACCAATCATTAGAGGCCCGTTGACCTGATTGTAAAAAGATTGGCCTACAGTTACGGTGAAACCAGTAAATAATTGGGATATCAGTGGATAAATTACTCCCCATAAGGTTACAAATGCTATGCCCAATAAAAACAAATTGTTTACCAGAAATGCTGCTTCACGTGAGAGACTAGATTCAAGGTATTGATTGCTTTTCAGATGATTAAATCTTATAAAGAACAGCGTAAATGGAATAATTGTACCGACGATCAAGAATGCCAAAAATACCCAACCCAGGGTTGAAGCAGCAAAAGAATGAACGGAAGGGACTGGCCCCCCTCTGTTTATAAACATTCCGAATAAAGCCAAAACGAAAGTAATATTAATTAGTGCCATATTCCACATCCTAAACATTCCGAGACGCTTCTGAACCATTATTGAATGAATGAATGCCGTTAGCCCTAACCATGGCATGAAGCCGGCATTTTCTACCGGATCCCATGCCCAATACCCTCCCCATCCGAGGATTGTATAGGCCCACCAAGAACCTAGGAGTAGGCCACTTCCAAGGGTAGCCCAGGCTAATATGCCCCATACTCGTGCTGAATCAACCCATTGATCGCGTGTTCTTTTGGAAATCAATGAGCCCAGAGCGAAAGAAAAAGGAACAGTTACCATTATTAATCCCGTCATCAGGACTGGGGGATGTATAAACATTCCTGGATGGAGTAACAAGGGATTCATTCCCAATCCGTCAACAGGGATAGGGTCGAGT
>VEXD01000023.1 GCA_009391235.1 SAR202 cluster bacterium AC-409-J13_OGT_754m | reverse complement strand
ATCAGCAAATTCAAAGAATTAGGGGCCGAAATAAGGGAAGTTAGTCTGCCATTACTTGCCGAGGTTGGCTCGATTCGATCCGCAATATCCGGAAGCGATGCTGCTTTCGTGCATCGAGATCTATTGCGAACCCGATCAGAAGAATATGGACGAGGTTTGAGGAGCAGATTGTTATCATCTAGTTTAATTCCGGGTACGGTTTTGCAAAAAGCGATAAGAATTCGCGCTGTCGTTAGGCAGGAATGGTTGAAGCTTTTTAATGAAGTTGATGTATTGATAAGTCCCACTTCTTTAAGGCCTGCTGGTAAAATTCAATATGATGAGCCAGTGCTGACTAAAGCCGACGCTCAGCTGAAATTTGGTGGGAATAGAGGTACTACAGCGCCTGCTTCTTTTGCTGGGACTCCTGCTATGTCGGTGCCATGTGGTTTTTACTCAAATGATTCGCCTATTGGATTGCAGATAATGGCTAATAGCTTTCGGGAAGATCTCGTATTCAAAGTGGGACATGCCTATCAAGGCCTAACAGATTGGCATTTGAAACATCCGGATCTCTGGTAATTTATATAAAAAAGGACTTAATTATTAATAATGATCTCAAAGATAGCTGAGGGCAATAATCAATTTAGGACCATTGGTACCAGGCCTATTAGGCACGATGGTGTGGATAAAGTGACTGGTAGGGCTATGTATGCTGCAGACATTAAGTCGCCAGGACTCCTTTACGGAAAGATTTTGAGGAGTCCTCATGCGCACGCTATTATAAAAGCAATTAATGTGGAAAAAGCTAAAGTTTACCCAGGTGTAAAGGCTGTTATCACATGCGAGGATCTCCCTTTTGCTCCTGACAGAATGACCGAGTTGGGGGAAGAAAGTTTTCTTAGTTTGAAATATTTGAGTAACAATGTATTGGCCTTTGATAAGGTCCTATATAGAGGGCATGCAATAGCTGCGGTGGCTGCGGAAAATGCACATGTTGCCGAAGAAGCATTACATTTGATTGAAGTTGAGTATGAAGTTTTACCGTCTGTTACCAATGTTGAAGATGCTATGAGGGCAGATGCGCCAATCTTACATGATCATATTAATACTGGTTCCTTTCCAGATGAGTCGTTGGAGAAGTCTAATATCGCTAGCCATCAACAGTTTACACGGGGAGATGTTGAGAAAGGATTTGATGAATCCGATGTTGTCATAGAAGGAACTTATAGGACATCTTCTGTACATCAAGGTTATATAGAGCCCCAAAGTGCGACAGGTTGGTGGTCACTAAACGGACGTGTCAGCATTTGGACATGCACGCAAGCTCCATTTGAAGTAAGGGGGAATGTAGCAAAGGTACTGGGCCTTCCGGTATCAAAGATTAAACTCATACCATCTGAGATAGGTGGCGGATTTGGTGGCAAATTAGCATGCTATTTAGAGCCTGTTGCGGCGCTTTTATCAAGGAAATCTGGTAAACCAGTTAAATTAACGTTAACCAGAAGCGAAGTCCTAGAAGCCACGGGACCTACATCCGGTAGTGTCGTAAAGATAAAAATGGGAGCTGCCCGAGACGGAAGGATACTTGCTGTTGAAGCGAATCTTGCATTTGAAGCAGGAGCATATCCTGGCTCACCTATAGGCGGTGCCATGGCATGCATGCTGACTCCCTACGATGTCCCAAATTTCATAATCGATGGCTACGACGTGGTTGATAACAAACCTAAGACAACTGCCTACAGAGCTCCTGGCGCGCCTATTGGAGGCTTCGCTGTTGAAAGCCTGATTGACGAGATGAGTAGAATTTTGCATTTAGACCCTATTAAATTTAGATTGAACAATGCAGCAAAGGAGGGTTCCCGAAGGCCTGATGGAATTGTACATTCGAGAATTGGCTGTGTGGAGATATTAGAAGCAGTTTTAAATCATCCTCACTATTCCACGCCGCTTAAGACTGATACGCAGGGCCGAGGAGTAGCAATCGGTTTTTGGAGGAACAATTCGGGCCCATCGTCTGTTGTTGCTTCTGTGAATCCAGACGGAACGGTCGGAGTGGTCGAGGGATCCGTTGATATCGGGGGGAGTAGAGTTGCGATAGCCCAACAATTTGCCGAGGCTCTTGGGATTCCAGTCGATGATACTATACCTACTGTCGTTGATACCGATGGGGTAGGATACACTTCTATGACTGCTGGTAGTGGCGTTCAATTTAAAACTGGGTGGGCTGCCTATACAGCGGCGGAAGATATAAAAACCCAAGTCAAAGAAAGGGCATCCCTCATATGGGATGTTCCAGTGAGATTAATAGAATATAGTGAAGGCGTGGTATACAACAAAAACGACAAGGGCCAAACATTAAATTTTAGGGAAATTGCTGCTCTCCTAAATGAAACTGGTGGTCCAATCATAGGTAGGGGTAATGTAAATCCCGGCGGAGTAGGGGCATCCGTCACTGCTAATATTATAGACGTAGAAATAGACCTGGAAACGGGAAAAATCAGTATTATTCGGTGTACTGCATTCCAAGACCCTGGCAGGGCTATCCATCCTAGTTATGTTGAAGGGCAAATGCAGGGAGGTACGGTACAAGGCATAGGCTGGGCATTGAATGAAGAATATTTCATTGGATCAAATGGTGAAATGTTAAATAATAGTTTTCTTGATTATCGTATGCCTACGAGCTTGGACGTTCCTATGATAGATACAATGATTGTGGAGGTTCCAAATCCAGGCCATCCTTTTGGCGTACGGGGAGTCGGTGAAGCTTCAATAATACCCCCTCTCGCAGCAGTAGCTAACGCTCTCAGAGACGCCGCGGGGATTAGAATGACTGCATTACCTCTATCTCCGAACGCCGTATTTGATGCCCTTTCGGCAGCCGAAAACTACTAGGACGTTTCGGTTTTTTTGTTTAGAGGAGCATCTTTACATGGCTAGTCCGAATTCATTCGTCTGAGCAATTACCTGCATTGTTTGATGGACAGTTTTTGCTACATCTACAAGGAATTGAGTCTGTTCAAGGGCTTCTAACATGCCAAACTTTGTCATGATGGCAATGTAATAGGGGTAATTGTCTAGGTTTACTATCCCGACATCACATGCAACTCTACCCATTGTTCCGGGTTTATTAGAAATGGGTACGTTTGGTATAGCCCGATTTAAAGGACCTGTTTTGGGTTTGGTCAATATAGAAATACATCTTTCAGCAACCGTTGGTGACGGTTGCCCTTGCTTCAAGAGTTCTAAGAACGTGATGCATTCATTCGGAGTTGAAATGTTTTCGTTATTTTTCCGAATAGAGGCCTTGTCCTGCATTTTCCGAGACAAAGTGGTTTTTGGCAAACCCAAAGATCTTATCATCGTGTTCGTCTCGGCTATCCCTGCTAAATCAATGCAGATGTTTGTCGCTAGGTTGTCAGAAACTAAAATCATCAGAATGGCTAGGTTCAGGATACTAAGTGACACGGGTCCTTCCAGACTAGATGTGATTAAACTGCCCTGAACTAGGGGGTGTTTGCGAATATCCAAGACATCGTTTAAATTGAAAACGCCTTTTTCCGCTTTACGCAAAAGTTGGGTAAGAACATGAATTTTTATTGTGGAGGCGGTAGGAAAAATTTCGTCACCATTTATGGAAATGAAAGCGTTGCCTATGAGGGGTTTCACGGCAATTCCGGCTATACCAGGGAATGATTTTGCCATAAAACCTAATTCGCGATCTAAGTTATCCCAGAGAATCGTGTTTGCCATGAGTATGACCTCCGTGGTAAAGGAGAGCTAGTTGGGTTAGAGCACCGGTTTTACTGAGACCACGGTTATTATGCCATTTTTATTTATTTTGGCAAATAATTTAAAGATAATTTGCTGTCATTGTCCGATGATATAATAAACATATGGCTATGTCAGTAATGCGTATAATCTTAATGGGGATCACTGTGATGTTGTTGCTAGGTTGCAGGGCAGATGTTCCGAGTTCCCTGATTTCTGACGAACCAGGGAGCCCATCATTAAAGGACGAAGGAAAGTCTGACCGAGACATGCTGTTAGCTAGAGGTACCGTAACTCCTGATTTTATAATAACGGATTTTGATGGTGTTAAATATGAACTGTCGGAGAATCTAGGTAAAGGGATCGTTCTCAACTTTTGGGCTTCGTGGTGTGGTCCGTGCAGGTGGGAAATGCCATTTTTCGAGGAGCAGTGGCAAGAACATGAGGATAACTTGTCGTTTGTAGGAATAGCGGTTAAAGATTTCGAAGATGAGGCTCGGTTGTTTACTAACATCACTGGCGTTACTTATCCAAATGCATTAGATAAGAATGGAGAAATAGCAGCCAAATATAATGTTGGTAGTATGCCTACGACCTATTTTATTGATAAAGACGGTTTCATAGTGCGCGGCTTAATTGGAGCTACTAACGAGGGTACACTTAAGTGGTTTATTGAAAATTTATTTCAAGATGAATAAAAAAGAATGGTGATGGGATAGCTATAGTTCAGTTGAAGGCGTAGGAAAGAATTGTTTAGTATGATTCGCGAAATATACTAATGAGAGCATAACAGGAACTTCGACTAAAACTCCTACTATGGTTGCAAGAGCCGCTCCGGATTGAACGCCAAAAACACTAATAGCAACTGCCACAGCTAATTCAAAGAAATTGGAGGTTCCAATTAATGCAGCCGGAGCGGCTATTTGGAAAGGTATGCGCCATAGAAAGCCCCCTAAGTACGTTATGGCAAAGATTCCATAAGTCTGGATCAATAGGGGGATTGCAATAAGTATTATAGCTAGCGGGTTGTCTATTATTGTCGTTGCCTGAAAGGCGAATAACAACGTTACTGTTGCCAATAAACCCAAAATAGAGAACGGTTTGATTGTGTTATTTAAAGAAATAATTCGCTTATAACCGTATTTGGATAGAAACTTCTTTCGTGTTATGTATCCAGCAAGTACTGGGAATACCACATACAGGATTATAGAAACCAATAATGTAGTCCAGGGCACTACAATATCAGTTAAGCCCAACAAAACGGTAGCTATAGGTGCAAAAGCGAAGATCATTATTATATCGTTTATAGAAACTTGCAATAAAGTATATGTAGAATTTCCATTAACCAAGTGGCTCCATACAAAAACCATGGCAGTGCATGGGGCGACTCCAAGTAAAATCATTCCAGCTATGTATTCTTTTGCGAGGTGTGGCTCAACAAAACCAATAAACACATGTTGAAAGAAAAAGATTGCTAGCAGTGCCATAGTAAATGGTTTGATTAGCCAGTTTACAAATACGGTCAGGCATATACCTTTCGGGGCTCGCCAGAAATTACGGATGGTTCCAAAATCTACATTAACCATCATTGGGTAGATCATGGCCCAAATTAAAGCCGCTATAATAAAATTGATACCAGCGTATTCGAAATTGGCGAGTAGTTGGAAGAATTCAGGAAATGCGGTTCCAGAAAGAAGACCTAAAGCAATTGAGAGGCCAACCCAGATAGATAGGTAACGTTCAAATTTTCCCATAGGTTAATCTTGAAAGGCTATGTTGCAATCATAGTAATTTGTTGAACCAATTCAAAATCCTATTAAGGTACTCTTCTCGTAGGATCGGATGACCACCGCGTAAGAAGCCATGAGATGAACCCGGAAACCTCACGAATTCGACTTCCTTGCCCATCCTTTTAAGAGATACAAAAAACTGTTCACTTTGCTCAATGGGACAGCGGTGGTCAGATTCACCGTGAAGTAACAGTACTGGTGTATCGATTTGATCGACATATGTTATTGGGGAATGTTCAATGAATGTTTGGAGTTTGTCTTGTCGAGTCCCCCCCCATTGCAATTCCCCGAATGGGACTCCAATGTCGGATGTGCCATACATGCTTGCAAGGTCAATACAGGGGGCTCCGACCACAGAAGCCTTGAATCGGTTGTCATGACCTATAACCCAAGACGTCATAAACCCGCCATAGCTGTATCCAGTTACTCCTAGTCTAGAACTGTCAACGTATGGGAGTTCGCATACCATATCTACAGAAGCCATTATGTCTTTGAAATCCTCTCCTCCCCAGTCTCTTAGTACAGCCCTAACGAATTCAAGGCCGTAGGTGGCTGACCCCCTAGGGTTAACACAAAGAACAAGGTAACCTGCGGTAGCTAGGATCTGTTGTAAAGGGTTGAAGTTGTCGAAGAAAGCGGCGTTAGGTCCCCCGTGGATATCAACGATTAGTGGATATTTGTTGGTTTTATTAAAGTCTGGAGGTAACAATAACCTCGATTCGATTTGCATTCCTTCACGACATAGGGTTTTTTTTATCATTTGGGCAGGAGGGTGGTTCCCAAAGTAGGCTTCGTTAAGATTAGTAAGTGGAATTAAAGATTTATCCTTTATCCCTACTAAATAAAGTTCGCCCACGGTATGAGGTGAAGTTCTTACGACTACCGCGCTATTGCCAGTTGGATCTATTGATATATCAGTTAATTGAGATTCCCCACCAACTAAAATTTCAGTTTCTTTTGTTTCTATGGAAGTTTTGCATACGAATGACTCCCCCCTATTATCTGCAATGAAAAGCAATTCATCTTGATCATTCCATTTTATGTCAGGAGAAGAACTTAGAGGAGGCAATCCTACCGCCGGTTTAATGTTGTCATTGGTAAGCTTCACTGGAAAAGATTTCGGGTTAATAATGTAAAAATAGCCCTGCGAGTATGCTTGTATTTCTGGGTCTTCTGTTCCAATGACTGCTAGTTGGTTGCTGTACGGAGACCACGTAATTGACCCTACAGTATGCAGGCCAGCAGACCATTCCATGGGGGAGCCGCCGGAAGAAGCAATAACATATACTTCGGTCTGCCTAGATATGTCATTTTCCAATTTCCGGGCTGAGATGAAAGCAATGTTAACTCCATCGTGGGACCAACGGGGCGATGCATCATCCCAATCGCCTGATGTTAATTGAATTATACTATGGTTGGTTATTTCTACTACAAAAAGATGTCTTCGGCTACTACCCCGCCAACCTAAGCCGTCAGCTCTATAAGTAATTCTGCGGGCTATCCGGACTTGCGGGTCCTTTTTATGATCATGATTTGAGGGAAGACGGTCAGGATCTACATCCGAGATAAAAGCTAGTTTAGTAGAATCAGGGGACCAAGAAAATTCGGTAACTCCATCTGGAACACAGGTGAGTTGCTTCGCCTCACCACCACTAGTTGCCATAGTCCAAATTTGGTTTCTACCATCGAAGTCGGGCCGAAAGAAAGCTAATACCTTTCCACTGGGCGAGAAATGTGGGCTGCTATCCTTGTTTCCACTTGTATATGTTTCACTGGATCGGGCTCTAATATCTAATAACATTACATGCGATTCGTTTTGCATTGTTTTTCTGTTGATCTTGGATTCAACATACACTGCATGGGTTCCGTTTGGTGCAAATGATGGAGATGATACGTTAGTTACTTCATATATCAGCTGAGACGTTATTGGTTTTGACATAAATAACCTCATCTAAAAAGGTATAGGCTATCCATTATATTCGCAATACTGTTTTGTCTCAACGGTTCCTACATTCTTGTCAATGGTTGACACATAGATAATCATGTAACAAAATACATCGGGTTTTGGATATAGGCCAAATTCCACGGATCAAGTGTTCCAAATTGAGGATTATCTATGTTCTCCTGGGTAGCTAACATATGCTCAGACAGCCAGAAAGCAACTTTGGTATTGTTTGCTTGGGTTCTCATAGTGATAGGCGCGTTTGTTATAGCCCCTTCATTGAGTGACGTGAGCACTGGACAGCCGGAGGAATTTCTTCCAGTAGGAGCTGAATCAGTGCTGGCCATGCAACTAGGCGAAGAAAAATATCCTAACGAAGATGGGATTCCTGCTATTGCCGTTTTTCATAGTAATGACGGCTTGGATGCGAGGGAAATCAAAGAAATTGGTACCTTTGTGGAATTTCTCGAATCAAATGATGGACCTAAATTGGTCCACGGCGTTGTATCTGTTTTTGGTTCACCTGAATTGGCGCCTTTATTGATTTCAGAAGATCGGAGATCTATGACTATATTGGCTACCGTAAAAGGAGTGCCAAGCAGCAGGGAATTCCAAAATGCGGTTGACATAATGGCGGCCAAAGCGCGGGCAATTGGGGGTGAAGTGCAAATAGAGACTGGTATAACTGGCCCGGCCTCTGTACTCACGGACGCTGTGAAAGTATTTCAATCTATTAATGGTCAAGTCACTATTACCACGATTCTTTTGGTTCTAGTGATTTTGTTCGTGATTTATAGAGCTCCTGGCCTAGTCTTTATACCGCTTTTTGCGGTAGGAACTGCACTGGTATTAGCACAAGCTTTGTCCGCTTTGGTGACTGACAATTTTGGACTCGCTATAAATAATCAAGTTACGTCAATAATGTCGGTTTTGCTATTTGGGGCAGGAACGGATTATGCACTCTTTATTATTTCTCGATATAGAGAGGAACTTGGGGCGACGGACAATAGATTTACTGCTAT
>VEXD01000022.1 GCA_009391235.1 SAR202 cluster bacterium AC-409-J13_OGT_754m | reverse complement strand
CACTAACTCTGACTGATGAGGAAAGAGAATTGAAATCCGAAGGGCTGACTCAACATATTAGGGATAGAGATATCAGTAGCTGGTTATGTGAGCAGTTGTCGGATATCTCTGACTTAATTAGTAAAGTATAGGCCGTTAAATAAGTGAGATTTAGCAACCTTATTACCAATACATTGAGGACTGAACCCTCTGAGGCAGAGAGTCCAAGTCATAAATTTTTGCTAAAGGCTGGCATGATCACGCAGATAGCTTCTGGGGTTTATGCTTATATGCCATTGGCATGGAGATCACTACGTAAAATAGAAGCCATCATTCGAGATGAAATGGACTCTATTGGCTCGCAGGAGATTCGCTTGCCAGTGTTACAACCCATAGAATATTGGGAAGAATCAGGTCGGAGAGATTCATTTGGGGATAATCTGTTCACTTTGTTGGATCGCAGAAAACGATCCCTAGTTATGGCACCAACACATGAAGAGATTATCAGTTATATAGCCAAAACCTATATTAGAAGTTATCGCGATTTACCACAGATACTTTATCAAATACAGACGAAATTTCGTGATGAACCTCGCCCCAGAGCTGGTTTAATACGGGTTCGTGAATTTGACATGAAGGACGCTTATAGCTTGGATGTGGATGAAGCTGGCCTGGACGTCAGTTATAAATCAATGGAAGCAGCATACAGGAACATATATAGAAGATGTGGATTGCCAGCAATTATGATTGAGGCCGATAGCGGAGCTATTGGAGGAAAAGATTCCAATGAATTTATACTTCCAGCCTCATCTGGAGAAGACACTGTTATAATCTGCTCTCAATGTGAATATAGTGCCAATTTAGAAAAGGCGGTAGCAGTTAAGTCGGATTTAACAACTGAAGAACATCTCACAGTAGAAGAAATTAACACTCCTAACGTTACGTCAATAAATGCTTTGGCTAAGTTTTTCGAGACTATTGAGGCAAGAACGTTGAAAACTGTCTTTTACATGGACGGTGACCAACTTTTAATGCTTACGATAAGGGGTGATTTGGATGTAAATGAGACGAAACTGAAGAATTATACCAAAGGTCATCAATTGATACTTGCTTCCAAGAATGACATTTTGCGTTGGGGGCTAGCTCCTGGTTTCGCATCTCCTGTCGGCATCACTGGAGTGCGCAGTATTGGAGATGATTCCGTTCTATTAGGTTCTAATTTTATAGCAGGGGCCAACAAACCTGGCAAACATTTGAAAAATGTTAACTATGAAAGGGATTTTGCATTTGATGAAATAGGTGATTTTGCACAAGTTAAACCAGGTCAAAAATGCCACAAATGTGGCGGTGTACTAGAAGCAATCAAAGGGATAGAAGTAGGTCATATATTTAAACTGGGAACTGTGTTTAGTGATGTACTTGAGGTTTTGTATGCAAACAGAGAAGGAGAGCAAAGCCCTATATTTATGGGTTGCTATGGTATTGGAATTGGACGGCTTTTGGCGGCTGCTATAGAGCAAAACCATGACGAAAGAGGAATTGTTTTCCCTGTGCCAATAGCTCCTTACCAGGTGAATCTAATTGGATTAAATTTACAAGATCCATCGGTTCTGAAAGAAGCAGAGGCATTCTATGATGCTCTTTGGAATGAGGGTATCGAATGTTTGTATGATGATAGAGAAGAGGTTTCCACGGGAGTGAAATTTAATGATGCTGATCTCATAGGTATTCCTGTTAGGGTGGTAATTAGCAAACGGTCTTTGTCGCATGGCTTAGTCGAAATAAAGCATCGTTCAAATAAGGATGCAGAAATGGTTTCTTTAGACTCAGCTTTGTCTCGGGTTAAGAATATGATATTAGAACTGTTGGATCTTTATCAGGCTTAAGGATTTTATATATGGCTGGAATTTGGCCAGGGAAAGTACGCTGTGTAGTGTTGTTGACATTTGATTTGGATGGTTCGTCATCGGCTATATACCGTAATAAGAATGCAATTAATATGCCTAGTCTGCTTTCGATGGGGGAATATGGGCCAAATATTGCGACCCCGAGAATATTGGACCTACTAGATACATATGACATTAGAAGCAGTTTTTTTATTCCTGGTCACGTAGCTGAGTCGCATTCAGAACTGGTAAAAGACATAATAAAGAGAGGTCATGAAGTAGGGCACCATGGCTATATGCATGAACCGCCATCCGATCTTGATAAATATCAAGAGTGGGATATTTTGAACCGCGGCATAGATACCTTGCAAAATATTACAGGCCAGAGGCCGCTTGGTTATCGTTCGCCTAGCTGGGAATTAAGTGACCGATCTTTGGGATACATTGCATCCTTAGACTTTTTGTATGACTCAAGCTTAATGGGCGATGATGCACCTTATTTTGTAGATACGACTGGAGGGAGGATTGTTGAACTTCCGATTCACTGGGTATTGGACGATGCTCCTCATTTTATGTATTCCCCTGGCACACAAAGATTGGGGCCTATGATTAGTCCTAGTAATGTATTCGACACTTGGGCTTTAGAATTTGAAGGTCTATATAGATTTGGGAGATCGTTTCATTTAACTCTCCACCCACACATCATAGGCCGTCCAGGAAGGCTTTTGATGTTAGAAAGACTCATCAAGTATATCCAAAGTTTTCCTAATGTAGTATTCATGAGAGCTCTGGATGTAGCTAGAATGTGGGAAAAGGACAGAGAATGTAACGAAAACTTAGACCTGCTATAATAGACTTCGCTCTTTAAGAAACCATAAGTTGCTGGCCAAGAACATCTTTTGTGGTATCATCTCAGACGATAAAAATGCAAATAAAGGATTAAATAGATATAAACATGCAGAGTCCTAATCAAGGTAATGGTAATCGGGGTAATCGTCGACCAATAGATTTGGGAGACTTCAATCTTCCATCTAATTCAGGAAGATTTATTAAGTGGTTGATAGTAGCCGCTGTCGGCGTATTGATAATGGTTGGTCTCACTTGGCTAAAAGGTGTTTATACCAACTGGCTATGGTTTTCGGAGTTGGGATATGAGGACGTATATAGGAAAATTCTTATAACGAAGATATGGCTATTTTTACTATCCGGCGGCGCGTTTTTGGTAGTGGTTATCCCTAATATTTATCTGGTATTCAAAAAGACTGCTGACTATGTTCCGCCCAATCTTACAAATGAAGCCTATAGGTTTATACGAAAAATACTTGGATGGGTTAGTGGTCTGGCTGTTGCTCTTGCGTGCTTAATATTTGGCACAGATTCAGCTAGTAGATGGGAAACAGTCCTAAGATTTAACAACTCCACCCCGTTTCGTGATTCTGATGGGATGGTTTTATTCGACCCTATTCTTAATAAAGGGGTTGATTTTTACGTTTTCACTTTGCCATTTATCAGCTTTATTAAAGGATGGTTTCTGGGAGCAACGATAGTCACACTTTTGTTTGTTCTAGCATTGTATGTTGTTTTGTTGGGCCTTAGAGAAAAAGATCTAGTGGTTCCGAAATCTGTGAAAATGCACTTAACTTTGATAGGGGCCTTTTTGTTTTTTGTTATTGCTGTTGGTTATTGGATTGGCAGATATGAGATGTTATATTCCACGGATGGAGTGGTTTTTGGCGTTGGATTTACTGATGCCAACGCTAGATTGCCAGTCAAAACTCTTCTCACCGGAATTTCTATTATATGTGCTTTATTGATGCTTGTAGCTGGTTTCATGTCTGGCTACCGTATGGTGGTGGGATCTGTTGCTTTGTGGCTAGGCATGGCCATACTTGCTGGAGGAATATTTCCGGGTCTGGTACAGAGATTTCAAGTAGAACCTAATGAATTAGCAAAGGAATCAGGTTATCTTGAAAACAATATACGTCTTACAAGGCAGGCGTATGGTATAGATCTGAAACCGGAACAAATACGGGATCATAAGGGATTGGAACGGGTAACTCCTCAAATTATTGATGACAACATAGGTACGATAGAGAACATACGTCTTTGGGATGAAGGACCGCTCGCTGAAATATATAACCAGGTAGAGTTTGTACAGTTCTATTATGATTTTCTTCGTATAGGAGTAGATCGGTATAAGATAGGAGATAGTCTTAGGCAGGTAATGTTATCTACTCGCGAACTATCGGCTGATAAATTGCCAGAAGAAGCACAGACTTGGGTTAACAGACATTTGGTATACACACATGGACATGGTGTAGCAATGAGTCCGGTCAACAGTGTGTCTTCTAAAGGGCAACCGGAAATGTTTATTCAAGATGTTCCAGCCTCTATTAGCCCAGAAGTTGGTGATTCATTGAAGCTCGACCAAGCGGGTATCTATTACGGGCTCAAGAGTCTCCCGTTTGTAATAGTTGGTTCAAATGCTAAGGAACTGGACTATCAAGGGGAAGGAGATGCACCCAAGTTCACAAAATACGCGGGTTCTGGAGGAGTGGCACTCAGTTCTTTTATTAGGCGTGTGGCCTATGCGTGGGAATTCGGAGATATTAACATTTTAATATCCGGGGAAGTTGATACTAACAAAAGCAGGATTCAATATAGGCGCACAATACCGGAGCGATTCGCTGCCGTAACTCCGTTTATGAGCCCTGATAGTGATCCATATCAGGTTGTAGCAGATGGTCGCGTATTCTTTATTCAAGATGGCTATACTTGGACTAGTAAGTTTCCGTATTCTACACCTTGGTTTAGTGAGGATTTTAATTACATTAGGAATAGCGTCAAGGCAGTAATCGATGCTTATGATGGGACGTTGACTTATTATGTGTATGATTCTGAAGATCCAATTATCCAATCCTACAGCAAAATATTCCCTAGTTTGTTTAAAGAAGAAAAAGATATGCCGGCATATTTGAAGGATCATGTCAGATACCCGAGGGATTTGTTTGCAGTCCAATCAAGCATGTTGCTTCAATATCATATGCAGGATGCAACTACCTTCTATCAAAAAGGAGACCAATGGTCTATACCGGTACAAAGTTCGTTTGGTAAGGAAGTTAAACTAGAGCCATACTATATATTGGCGCGTTTACCAGGAGAGGAAAAAGAGGAATTCCTACTTATTCAACCATTTACTCCTGACAAGAGAGATCCTCTGAAAGCTTGGTTGGCTGTAAGAAATGACAGTCCTAATTATGGTGAGTTAGTATTATTCCGTTTCCCTGGAGGGAAAAGCATACTAGGGCCTAATCAGGTGGAGGCTCGTATAGATAACAACACTGCTATATCACAGCAATTCACTTTGTGGGGCCAAGTGGGCTCTGAAGTACAACGCGGGAATATGCTTGTGATACCAGTTGGGGATTCTATTTTGTATGCTGAACCTATCTTTCTTAAACCTGAATCTTTGGAGTTCCCCGAATTAAGGCGAATAATTTTGGCTGATGGTGAGAGAGTGGTTATGCAGCCAACATTAGCAGATGCGGTGAGGGCCCTGAAGGGTGAGATTCCCGCCGTCTCCCCTACAGTTGGTGAGGATGAACAGTTCCGAGAGGAATTGCCCGTAGTCACACCAGGGATAGGATCTGCAATCCCAACTGGTGATATGGAACTTACTCAAGCTGAATTGGAAGCCTTTTTAAGTTCATTGAAAGAATTGGGGTTAAAGATTGAAGAAATAGAGTCTATATTGGAACGCATGAAGCTGGAATAATCTCTCTATTGATTTAATTTTTGGATAGGCGTCTTCGTTGCCATATTTCGAGACCTACCCCTATAAGAACCATAGCTAGTGCGGGAGAGTAAATCTGGTCATAGAAGAAATATGTCGTCGTAATAAAATTGACTCCCATCCCTATAATTATTCCATTGATAAGTGATGACACTCTGTTACGTCTTATTATTTTCAGAACAGAGTCAGGTTTTAAGTTTGAAAGATTGGACATTGAATTAGCACCATTTCCTTAATAAAGTGTATTATCCTGTTATAAGTTCCTTCAAGGAAATACCTAGAGTTGTTATTGTAGTCACTATTATAGCGGCACCTAAGACACCCATGGTAAGAAAGGGAATTGAATTTTTGGGGTGCAAATTAAAGACCCATGCGGCTAGACATCCCGTCCATGCTCCGGTGAGCGGCAAAGGAATAGCTACAAGTGGGACTAAAGAAAAACGACCATATTTAATAAACCATTTTGCACTCTGTTTTTCTAGTTTGTTTGCTCTCCAGTTTAGGAAGCGATGCACTGGTGTGGGCAATCTTCTCATATGAGGTTCAATCTTTAGCAAAATCCATGGTAAGGTTATTACAGGAACCATATTGCCTATAATTGCCCAAAAGAGAGCTTCATACCATTGGAAGCCAAATTGTATTATGGCTAAAGGAATTGATGCTCTAAGCTCTGTTATTGGGGCAGCTGATAGGATCAAAATTTGAAATATTTCTGATAGTGTCAACTTTGACGTTTTTCCTCCGATCAGGAATTGATTGCATGCACTATTAGTTGGAATATCGGATACAGTCCACTAAGCAGTATACGTGTAATGTTCTAATTTATCCTCCAGCAATGATTAAATGAAGGATTGTATTTGCAAAGATATATTGGATCCTATGTATTATAATCATCGGAGAGGGGATGCCTATTTGTTTATAGGCAGAACTATATAGTGTTTGGATACATTGTATATGATTAAACAGATAATTGGATATCGAGGGATTATTGGGCTAGTAGTAGCAATCATTGGTATAGGAATAGCAATGATTGGGGCTTATATTGCTAAAGCGCTAGTTGTATTAGCTGGTATTCTAGTTATCATTGTAGGGTTATGCAGGTTAAGGGTGGCAGCTCTGCGAATATTAAAGCATCTTGATAATCGTGGGCTATGACCAATATAAAGGATAATCGATCTTGAGTAAGAGGAAAGCGTATTGAACGAATTTGTGATGTTTTTTTATTGGGGCCTTGGGACACTGTTGATTGCCGGATTCTCGGTTATATTGGCACGTCGATTTGGAATGGAGTTTATTGTTGCTACTATGGCCGGCTTGTTGATCGTCTCTAATATACTGGCCGTAAAATTGGTCTCAATATTTGGCTATACCGTTCCTGCAGGGGTATTCACTTTTGCTGCTATTTATCTTCTAACAGATATTCTATCTGAAAGATGGGGACGACGGGCTGCTCAGAGAGCAGTTTGGACTTCATTCTATGCAAATTTGGTTATTTTATTTCCCGTGATAATTGCGGTGAACTGGCAACCTGCGTTTCCGAGCGAAATATTTGAGTCATTTGATTCCGTCTTGGGCTTGGCCCCTAGGATTATTCTGGCGTCATTTGTTGCTTATCTGATAAGTCAGCATCATGATGTATTGGCATTCGATATGTGGAAAAAAGTAACTAAAGGTAAATTCCTGTGGTTACGTAACAATGCTTCTACTTTCGTTTCTCAATTCATTGATTCAGTAATATTTATTACAATTGCTTTTGCGGGGATTCCAGGTGGTCCATCTTTAATAGAGATGATACTAGCCCAATATTTCATAAAGTTGATGATCGCGATATTGGACACACCTTTAATATACATGCTTACGTATTTGATAGATAGGGTTTCATTTTGGAAAAGTGCTACTAATGAGGTTTGAGGATAAACCTTTATTCTATTGAGTGATTAGTGTTGGCAAATGCACAACTGCTGTTGACACCCATATGGTCGACAGATAGAATCAACGCCACTTTAACAATTCAAAAATTACAGCTGTTTTCGAGTGTCCGCTAGGACTTTGATTGGGAAGACGGTGTGAATCCGTCGCGGTAGCGCCACTGTTAGCGAAGAGTTACATGACAACTAAGTCACTGTTCAATGTGAAGGATGGGAAGACGTCGTGTAGCGATGAGACGCAAGCCAGGAGACCGACTCGAAAAACAGGAAGTCTAGCGCCGCGCGGTACGGTAGAGCTTTCATAGGGCAGCTCATCGATTGGTTCGATTGGGCCGCTCTTGGCTCCGATGCTCGTGAATCCTCTAGTGTTCCAGCAGCTAGGGGATTTTTGTTTGTAAAATTAAGAGGCAATAAATGGGAAACTATATAGTAGTATTTGGGGTGTTTGTTTTGGGGATAGCAATGTTGTTTGCTATGAGTTGTCAAACGGGAACCGTTAAAGTTAATAATGACGACTCCGTTAATTTAGAACATTCTTCTGTAGTATTTCCCATATATTTGACTAATAGTGACGGCACCCAAACGATATTGGAGGAATTCCCTGAACGCATTGTTGTTTTTGACGCAGCAGCCGTTGAGATTTTGTTCGCAATAGGAGAAGAAGATCGCATCGTAGGAACGCACGAGTTTGTCGTTTATCCAAGAGAAGTAGATGGCATAGCGAAAGTTGGCGATGCATTTAATATGAATTTTGAGGCGGTGTTGGACAAGGAACCGGATTTGGTTTACATGTTTTTTAGCAGATTTGTTCCTGAATTAAAACAATTAGGGTTAACCGTTTTATATCTAGATTCTCTTGATACGGATATAAATTCTGTAATGGAACACTTTAGGCTTTGGGGATTGGTTACGGGTCAGTCAGATCTTTCTAATAGAGAAATCGGTGAATTCCAGGAAAGGCTTAATAGGGTTAAGCAGGCTCTTGTGGATATAGACGAAGGTCCAAGGGTTTATCACCACACAACGGACTATTGGACTCCTGGAGAAGATACTTTGATTGGGAGTATCTATAAACTGTTAAAAGCGGATTTGATAACTAATGATATATCTGGATATGACCAGATGAATTTAGAAGATATTGTAGAGAGAGATCCTGAAGTGATAGTGACTCCAGCCAATTCAGCAGAACAAATTATTGGAAATCGGGCGATAGCAAAAACCACCGCTGTGTTGAATCAACGTGTCGTTATTTATGATGAGGCTTTATTGAGTATAGCTGGACCTAGATTGATAGACGGCATAGAGGAATTGGCTAGACTATTGTATCCCAACAAGTTTTCCAATTAAGAACTAATTAGCAGATACAGCATATTATGATAGAGGCATTTAGTCACATTCCTAGTGGATA
>VEXD01000021.1 GCA_009391235.1 SAR202 cluster bacterium AC-409-J13_OGT_754m | reverse complement strand
TAACATGGTTGACTGGAAAACCCATCTACCTTATTTAGAACAGCTCAAATATGAGGAAGCTATCAGCCTAATTGGTGTTACATATACCTATCCACCAGGATTTCCTGAAATGCAGGAAATCATGAAAACCGGGCGAATTCAAACGATCCAAATTTCTTATAATGTCATGGAAAGAGAGGCAGAAGAGATAATGCTGCCATTGGCGGCAGAATTGGGTATAGGAGTTATAGTTATGAGACCACTAGGATCAGGAAACCTAGCCAAAGACCTATATGTAGAACCTAATTTAGCCCCCTTGAAGGAATTTGGAATAACTACTTGGGCCCAAGCCTTACTTGCTTGGGCTTTAGCTGAACCACGTATTGGGACCTTAATACCATCCACAACAAACCCAGACAGGATTTTGCAAAATGCTCATGCAGGTAATATACCAACAATTCCCACTGAAATAAGAGACTACATAAGTAAAGAGGCACAAAGGTGTGTAAAATCCTAACTAGATAAACCTGACAAAATTGCCGGTTAGAATTTAGCGACTGCTTCTAACGACATCACGAAAGATTCTAACCAGAACTATTCCCAACAGCAAAGTAGATATTACTACTACGGCCGTAACCAACCATGGGTATCTATCATACCACGGTGCATAAGGCTTAAAACTTAGATTTGTCGTTTGTGCTCCCATCCGGGCATTTTGCAGCTTGTTGGTTTCTAAATACGGGTATATTCTATTGATATCATATGAGGGAGCCAGAGCCTGCAAATTTCCATAGTAGATCAAATAACTACTGCCCCTATCGGCGTTCATTATTAATGTCCTACTATATCCGAATATTTGAATATTCTCGATAGATAAAGGGGCATTATCCTGATTCACAAGTAGCACCCTTATATAACGATTGGCAACTTCAGGATAATCTATAATCATATTTTCAGCGACTAACTTAGGCGTATCATAACTAGATAAAACAAAGTTGCCCATCAGGGAAGTCCATGCCATCCCATCATCACTCCCTTCAATAAGGAGATCTCTATAAAAATTGGTTTCTTCCACCTCAAATTCAATCCTGCTAGTCGGCAACCCAATAACACCCATATCTATAACCAACATGTTGTCACTACTACCTGCTACAGAACTTCTGGATAAGACAGAATAGCTGTATTCAATATAGTCAGGTTTGACCTCATCTCTGATTGCAATTTTAGCCCCATCTATTTTTAGGTCCCCTAAATTAACATCATTAACTACCACTCTAATCAACGGAGCTGAATTTTCTGGGTAGTCAATTGTCAGATTAAATAAACCATTATGTTGTCCTTGAGGTTTTAATCGGTATAGAAAAACAGGGTCTTTTAACAATTCCCAAGTTTTACCATCAAAACTCGCCTCTACTTTTACACTTGCTAAGAACTCATCGGAAGCAGTAACGACTACCAATTGGTTATGTAAGCTATTTTCGTATTTCAGTTGAAAGGTAAAACTGCTGCCCTTCGTCAGAACAAATCCCAAACCTGAAACATTAGCATCCAATTCTTGATTCGCATCGGCACCCTTTAGGACCACTATTTTATAAGGTGTCTCAGCGTTGCTTTGAGAATCAATTATTCTCAAATCATCGAAGTCGGCTTTACTGTTAGCATATAAATCCCTATCAGGATACACTTCAACGAATTCTTCTGCTTCCATCTCTAGCGGCAAGGAAAGGGCTTTATAAAACTCCCAATTCTCAAGCTCAAAGTCTGCACTCACATAACCACTATTTGCCTGCACCAAAGCGATTACGACTATCAATACACCCATTAAACGAAACATCCGTAAAACCTCTATTCCTTGTCGGACAAGAATGCCTTGATAGTTTCCCTATTCCGTTGAAAGTAGAATCCTGCACCCATAAGAACCGGGCCTATAAATGCGAAACTTGCCACCCTATACAAGGGTCCCAGCTGTATTGCATCTACTGTAAATAGTTTCAAAACTACTATAGCAAGCAATCCCAATGACGCCAATTTGACATATCTAGATTTGCAAACATACCCAACGACTAGAGCAAGGATGGCGTATACGCTCCACAACAATGTCAACGCTAGTAAGCCAGCGCTATCAGTATCAAATACTTCTGGTCTATTGTCTATATATGTAATGACTTCCATGCTGACAACATACAAAGAGAGAAAGTTAGCAAGCCCAACCAATATATAGCAAACATTAATTTCACGCTTTGTTACTATGCCTCTAAACTTCCAATACATATAGGCAGAAACATATGAAGCTATAATAGCAAATGCAAAAACAAGGAACCGCGAATTAGTAATCACAGTGAAATTAACATCCACCAGGAAATCCATCTGATCTATAACAAATAACCTGAACAAAATTATTGGAAACCCTATTAGGCCAAAGCCCCTTATCAGTGGACTTCTCACCAACAACCCAGCAAGAACCAACAGCATAGCCTCTGTTGCCCACGCTACAGTAATCCATGGACCTGAAAGCTGCAAGGGAACCGCTATACTAAGCAAGATAATGGATATTGCCATAGCAAAAACACTGAGTCTCCAGTGTATTTTATCTACCCTTATCAATCCATAGGCAACCAGTCCATATAAAGCGCTCATGCTCAATGCCAACAAGGGCAACCAGCCTTCATACATAGAATTCAACAATTCCACATTGATCGCAAAATAGGCTGCGGGATTGCTCAATAATTGCAAGAGATCTGCATTAGTAGGTATCTTTCCAGAAAAGATTCTAAACGCTAAAGACATGCCCAGAAATAACAGAAATATCGAAGCTAGACCAACTTGCTCTACCAGGCTTACCGTGTCTCCTTCTTGCACCACATAAATCAAGAAAAGACCATATGAACCCACACCCGCCAAAATTCTCAACCATCTCCAATCCCTGAATATCGACACCCAAAGGACCCCTATATTTAATATCAAAATATATCCTAAGACTACCCACGGATTTAACCCCTGTGTTAGCAATTCATCTTCCAGTCCAATGGGGGCAATTAGTCCTCCAATGACCGCTATAATTGCCAGTGACGCTGCATTATATCTAAGGGATAGCGCAACACTGGCCCCCGTAACGACGACTAATAAACTTGAAGCAGGCACTAACCCAACTAATTCATGAATTCCTACGGCTGCATAAATAGTCAGGTATAAACTACCTATTCCAGTGCCAGTCACAGCGTTAGCCCACATTTGATATTTTTTTTGCCAAAACTCGCCTAGACCTATTAGGAGCATTCCGAACATTATGCCAATTAATACTTGGCCACGAGGTCCAATCAAATCGTTATCAATAGCAACCGCTAAAAAGAAACCAAGTCCTATCAAAGAAATGAAACCGCCCACCCGAGCTAGCCAATTACCAGGCATCTGTTCAGATAATTTGCTTAATTGATGCATGGAAGTTCTTCTGGTAGATTCGGATTTACGGTCAAGTATCATTTCTCCACTAGAAGCCGGCTTAACAGCAGTATCTGAAGCTTCTTTTCGTTTATTGTGAAGAGAAACAATGTCCTGTCGCAACCTTCCGACTTCCGATCGGAGTTCAACAACGGCTTCACTAAGGGAGCGTACTTGATCCCTTAGTGTTTTATTGTTGGGATCTGCATCTGTTCCCGTGGACTGAGAAGCGTTATTGTCTTTAAGGTCCTCTAATCTAGCTCCACACTCAACACAAAATAGCGACTCATTGCTATTATCTTTAGAACAAAACTTGCACTTCTTGGGACTCATGTTTTATAGGTTTCCATTTTAGACACTCAAGAACATATCTATTACTTTCCCATATAGACTGCATTTTTATAATACTATTACAATTACAAAAGAACACTAGTTACTGCAACAAATATCAAGAAACTCATGCTATTTTTACATCACATCACAAACAAACGGTTCAGTTATCTATTTCCAAATTACTTTTACGCAACTATACAGAGGTCTCATCGTATCCTTCTGCCCCCTTGGAATACCGCCCATATATTTCTTAAAGCACCTATATCATCCAAGGGATCGCCATCCACCAAAATAAGATCAGCTAATTTCCCAACCTCAATAGTGCCTACGTCCTTTAATGTTCCAGCCAACTCAGCAGGAGTGCGCGTGGCAGCCTCTATAGCCTGCATGGTAGTAAGGCCAGCCTCAATCATCACTTCCATTTCCCTCACAAGAGTCCCATGTCTCACTGGGCAGCCTCCGGCATCAGTGCCTGCGGCAACCTTTACTCCGGATGCTAGGCATCTTTTGAAACTTTGTATTGAACCCTCTTTTCGCATTTCACTAGATTGAATCTCATCTTTGGTTAGCCCCCATGAAACCGCATGCTGCAACCTATTATCCCATGTGGACATTGTAGGCACTAAAACCGTCCCTTTCTTTGCCATCAAAATACTCGTTTCCTCATCAATGAAGAATCCATGTTCAACGGAATCTATACCGGCCCTGACCACTTCTTTAGTGCCCGCAACTCCTACGGAATGAGCCGCTGTTTTTAAACCCGCTGAGTGGGCCATCTCCACAACCATCGTCGCTATCTCAGGGCCTAATGTGGCGTAATCACTACCATCTTCATAAGTACCGGTAGCCCCCACTTTTATAAGACCAGCTCCTTGTTCTATCTGTAGATTTATAACGTTACGCATTTCTTCCTTGTTTTCTATCATCGTAACGAATGGATAAGGCCAAGTTGTCGGTGCCTGTATCCAAGACCCGGCAGCCGTAATACGTGGGCCAGGTATCGAACCGGAAGCTACTTGCTGAGCCAAGGTAATGCTAACACCATGAGGAGAACCTACATCTCTTGCAGATGTCTGACCTGTCATTAAAGCCCTACGAGCATTAGATGCCCCTTTCGCCAGAAGCACTTCACGAGAATCGTCAGCCATTGCCCAAACACCATTTTTCCCACCGTCACCAGCAAAATGTTCATGGGCATCGAATATTCCAGGAAGTAAAGTTAAATCTTCTCCATTTATATCTTCATAATGCTTATGATTAAGAGTTAAAGGTTTATCGTCACCTATAGAGGTAATCACGCCATTCTCAACAACCACAGTGATAGACAAAAGCGGGTCACGTCCAGTTCCATCTATTAGCCTAACGTTACGTATAATCAAATGCATATGGCTTAACTCCTCAGTTAAATTAAATGCAGGTATTCTCCAATAAGTGCAGGGTATCTTCAGATATCCTGGGTTGTCAATTACCCCTCAGCGTCCCAACTAGCTACAACCATTGTGTCAATTACACAAAAGAGATTCCTTGACGCCTGACTTTGCCATGTGCTAGGTTGATAATCTATAAAATTAGCATTTGCAGGTAATACGTAATGCCACTAATTGAATATGGCTGCTTCGATTGCCGGAAAATCAGCGAAGTCCTTGTTAAAGATAGATATTCTATACCAACTAAAAACACCTGCGAACACTGCAGTAGCGAAGATACCACACGCCTGATATCAAGGGTGCATTTCAAAACTTATAAACGCCCCAAATACGACGATGAATTTCTCGGCAAAGCTATGCCTGCTATGATGAAAAAGAAAGAGGCTGCTCAGTATTTTGCTGAGGGACCGCGTTCTTCAGATGAGGCCAAAATGTTTGACATGGGCGAACAGATTGGCGAAAAGATGGACCAAGTTATTGAAAGAAGTATTCCTCCTAAACGTTAACTGGACACAGACTAGGCTGGGCTATCAAATAAGCAATAATCATAATTTCATAACGACCATTCTTTCTAACAGCTCGTTATTCGTATCTTAATGCTTCCGCTGGAAGTGTATTTGCGGCCTGTCCAGCTGGTAACAAAGTAGTCAATATTGTAGATACATAGACCAATCCTACTATCAACACAATTTTGAGCCACGGAACTGTAAATCTTATCCCATCAATCTCATTTCCCAATCCTTCTACAAGATTGAATGAAATTATACTTCCCAAAGCTACTCCTATAGCTACGCCCAATAAAGCAACGAAAGATGATTCTATAACAAAAGTCAGTTTTATCATGCTTTTCCTAAAACCAATTGCCCTCAACACCCCAATCTGTTGTCTACGTTCCACCACAGCTCTCATACTTATTACTCCCATAGCTGCTATGCCTACTACCAGTCCAAGCCCCATATAGCCAGTCAATAAATTATAGAATGAAGAAATGAATGAAACAGTCGCTAGCAAACTTTCCTCCAGTAAATCGACTTCCATCCCATTCCCCAAAAAACTGGACTCCAAATGCTTCCCAACTTTTTCTATATCAGTGCCTTCAGCTACCCTAAATCTATACCTCGTCATAGGAATTGAAGACCCTAATGCATTATCCAACCCTTTTTTTGAAGCAACTATTCCCATAACATCAGTCGCCGAGTCCAAAATTCCAATAATCTCAAGCTTTATCATTGTTTTCGATACAGGTTCCACAATTTCTATTTGAACAGGGGAGAAACTTTCGCTATCTATAGATATATCCTTAATCCTAAGTCTGCCTCCACTGTCCATATCTCCATCATTATCTCGATTCCTAGGTCCACCATCGGAACCACCCTCAACAACTGAAGAATCAACAACAGCGAGGCTTGGGTCAGCCCTCAACGCCGCCCACACTTCATCCTTGTTAGTGTAACCATCAGCGAATATTTTGAAGTCGTAACCAGTTGCAGAAAGGAACTCATCATCGGTCAGCATCAACGGATAGGACCTCCATCTTTCAGAAGAATCTTTGATTTGCCTGACTTCTATAGGAGCTTTCACAAACCCTCCAATCGCATCAAATTGGCTAATTGAAAGATCATCCTTTCCAACAATTGCTAGACGCATATCCTCAATAGGGTTCGTGTAAGACAAACTGGCTTCTATATCCCAATTCCCAGTTACCCTTTCAGTATCACTATAGACATTTGTAAAGGCATCACTGACCAAGGACATTATTATTAAAGTGAATACCACTAGTGAAAACATTGCCAATGTCAGACCTGTTCTAAACTTAGAATTCATCGGATAGGCAACTGCCGTTACTAAAACCGGCCTCATCTTACCAAATCTATTAGTTAGCCTTGAAAACCCCTTAAGCAGAAGGTCGGCATTATACATTACTGTCCAAACTGCAGCAGATACCATTACGATGCCAGACAGAAAGAAGATTTCGACGTCCGCATCAAGTTCACCAGTCATACCTTCAAGAGTATCGAATGGCAGCGACCAGGCGGCCAATATGACTACCCCTATAAACGTGTATGTAAACCTATCCACCAATGTTTTCCTATCAATAGTAGTATTGAGTATTAACGGCACAAACAGACACAATCCAACCACGATTAAAGTTGCGCCAGCAACTATAGGACTCGGGTGCCCCTTAAAAAGACCATGAGTTAAGAGAATAATCCCAAACAGGCCCGTCAAAATGCCAAAACTTTCCAGTGCTCGAAGTTTCGATAGCACAAGTACACGGACCATTAGACCCAGACCCACCACAAAAAGAGTCATCCCTACAGAAAATATCCAAGTTTTCTCATATTGTTCGACGCCCAAATAGATCATCAGTAATCCGAGAGCAAACGTCAGCCATCCTCTTCTCAGGTAAGGCAATATGAATGCAAAAATAGCCATAAGAACAATAATTGGCATCGCAACAATCCAAAGGAGTCCACCACTCAAATTGATCCAAAATCGAGTGTAATTACGCTTTAGTAAGGAACTCCCAGAAAATACTAGGAGAATCAACGGATGCAAAATGCTATAAGGAATGCGTATTAGCCTCTTACCAATTGGTTTTTCTTTTTGCAATACAATAGTTTCAGGAAGACCCCTGACCGCTTCAGCAATATTCATTCGACTAACCCTATAAGCCGAAACGGCCGCAGTAATAAAAACAATAACCATACCCAAACAAAATGATACGACTATGCTCCTAAACTCAATGTGATAAGAAAAACCAAATCCCTCAGCTATATCACTCAAAATATAATTGAACGCGTACACTAGCCCAAAGCTCAATCCGACCCCTATGATAGTACCAATTGCTGAAGCTACAATGTCATAAGCAAATCCCTCGAAAACAAACATCTGCACTAGGTGGCTTCGCTTTGCTCCTACAGCTCTGGCCATTCCCATTTCTGTTCGTCTTGCCGCCGCCAGCATCACAAAAATAAGGAAAATCAGCAGCACACCTGCCATTATTGAAAACAAAGCTATGGTAATGAAAAATGACGTCACCGCACTGGCGGCTAATTCTGCTATTTCTAATAAGCTACGTTTTATATCTACTACAGTAAATTCCGACAGATCTTTGAACAAAGTATCAGCTTGTTCTAGCGTCTCATCCATGTCTGTTTTTCTGAGTGTCCGCAGTATCTCGCTAGAAACTCCCCCATCTGCAAAAAGTCTGATGAGTTCTCCTGTAGTCTCTTGTTTTGCTAAATGTTCGCCTAGCAGATCTATTTCAGAACGCATTCGTCCCATAAGCTCTTCTTCTCTTTCTTCTAATCCTGTAATTAGAGAATCCTGTCTCAACAAAACATGCAGGTCGTGCGCAACATCGGGTTTTGACAATAAAACTCTGAGTTTCTTGGTTACTTCATCACTGATAAGCACACCACTTCTAGAGGTTCCGTTATTGGATACCGCGATAAAATTAATCTCATCCGGTTTTTTGAAAAACTTCTGCCCCCTGGATAGAGACATAAGAACAGTAGGTTCTATTCCTGCCAACCCCCCATTCTCAACTATGCTTTCAACAAAAAAGTCCTGTTCTCTGCTCCCAGCAAATAGCCTAATTTGATCTCCTACCGTGGCTTCCAAATCATCTGAGGCGTGTTCATTAATAATCACTCCATCTGGGGATAGATCAATAATATATTGGAGACCAGCTATCACAGCAAAGTCCTGAAATCCCTCCAGTTCACTAGGATCTATTGCCGTTATTCTTGTTTTACCCTTACCTAAAGAGTTACGAAGATTCTTGACTGCTACTGTTTCACCAATATATGGAACCAACCCATCTATCTCTTGATAATCAACAAGAGACTTTTTCAATTCGAAAAAGTCGTTCATTGGCATATATGCCGGACTATTGGTTGCAAAAACCTCAGACTCCTTATTTGACGATATCACCTCATCGATATCTTGCAGAGCTTTAATGGTTTCTTCTCGTACTGAAAAACTTATAGTATCTCCCGTCCCGAAGGCAGTGGTCACTAAAATCGCACTCAACATGGCCCCTACAATAATCAATATTGTTTGAGCTCTACGACGGGGAATATTTCTCAACCCAAGTTTAAGCAATATAGGATTCCGAACCGCCATTGCCGCAACTACAACTAAAATAACGATAAAAGTTGCCAACAGGAGGTACATCAATGTGTTCATTGAAAGTCCAAAAAGTTCTTCCATTATTGAATCAATTCCCCTGAATCATTTTTTGAATTGACCTGGTTTTTTTCTTTAACCATTATTTTCTTGCAATTCAATTTGCCCGTCTCTCATATAAACAATTCTGTCAGCAAGATCTCCTACTTCCTGAGCATGTGTGACTATTACAAATGTCTGCTTATTCTCTTTATTCAATGAACAAATAAGTTCCATGATTTCATTAGCCGTCTCACTATCCAAGTCTCCAGTTGGTTCGTCAGCCCAAACTATGGCTGGGTTATTAACCAGTGCCCTGGCTAAGGTTACACGTTGACGTTGACCACCAGACAACTCCCCAGGCAACCTATGCGCCCAAGCAGCTAACCCCATTTTATCTAGAAGTTCCATAGACCTATCCCTTGCTTCTTTCGACCCGGTTCCAGATACCAGCAGAGGCATTTCCACGTTCTCCACGGCGCTTAAAACAGGAAGTAAATTATAAAGCTGGAATACAAATCCCATTCGTTTGGCTCTGTAATCACTTAACTGATCATCTGGTAATTTGTGAAGCTCCATTTCCTCAATTAATATGCGCCCGGAATCTGTGGAGTCTA
>VEXD01000020.1 GCA_009391235.1 SAR202 cluster bacterium AC-409-J13_OGT_754m | reverse complement strand
TGAAAGGCATTTGCCTAAAGAGGAAGTTCTTAAGGCAATAGAAGTGGCTCTAGTCTCTGCTTTCAAAAAAGACAATTGGGGTGAAGGGGCTAATGTTTCGGTGAAACTAAACCCCAACACAGGTGAGATCCGAGCTAGCACATTTAAAACTGTTGTGGAAGAAGTGGAGGATGAGCTTAAGGAGATCTCTCTTTCTGATGCCAAGTCAATGAAAGAAGACGCAAGCTTAGGAACCCATGTTGTAATGGAGTCAGTTACCCATCAGGCTAGCCGAATCGCCGCGCAAACAGCCAAACAAGTAGTCCTGCAAAGGTTAAGGGAAGCAGAGAGAGAGCTTGTTTACGAAGAATATGCCAATAGAGTGGATGATATTGTTTCTAGCGTGGTTGGGCAAGCGGAACCAGGGAGAGGGCTAACTCTCGAGTTAGACCGGGCCGAGGCTATTTTAGGAATAGATGAACAAGTTATAACAGAGAGATATCGAAGAGGACAAAGGATTAAAGTCTACGTATTGGGAGTCGAGCGTAGCGTTAGGGGGGCCAGAGATATTGGTCTCTAGAACACATAAAAACCTACTGAAATGCCTGTTCGAAACAGAGATACCGGAGGTTCATAACGGGATAGTGGAAATTCGGTCTATTGCAAGGGAAGCAGGCTCAAGAAGCAAGGTAGCAGTGGTAGCAACCCAAGATGGAGTCGACCCGGTAGGCTCATGCATAGGTATGAGAGGAAATAGAATTCAGAACATTGTGAATGAATTGCAAGGGGAGAAAATAGATGTGGTTCGATGGGATAGGGACTTGCAAAGATTTATTTCAAATGCTTTGAGTCCTGCAGAGGTGGTCCATATAGAAACTGACGAAGCACAAAACTCTGCTGTGGTTGTAGTGCCAGAAAGACAGCTTTCCTTGGCCATTGGTAAAGAAGGGCAGAATGCACGCCTGGCTGCTAAATTAACGGGATGGCACTTAGACATAAAGAGCATGGCAGAATGGGAAATGCTTAAGGCTCAAATTAAACCAGAAGCTATCCAAGCTGAAGAAAGCCTTGAGATAACAGAAGAAGCAACCAAGAGTCAAGCTGAGACAGAAGATGAGACAATGACACCTGTTTTTGCTGAGACCAAAATGGATATAGAGATAGAAGAAGTAATAACAAATCAAGAAACAATAGAGACCGAGGTCAGCGGCGAAGAAGATACGGCTTCAGGCGAATCAGCCGCTGCGGTTCTTGAAGCAGCCCTTGCTGAGGTTTTTGCACAAGAGGAAGCGGAAGCTCAGTTAACTGAAGACGACAAGGAAGCAGAGGGTGCGCTTAGCATAGAAGAGGAGTTGGCGGCATTGGCCTTGGACGATCAAGGTGATAAGGAAGAGCCCTCTGGCGATGAAGAAGAGATCGAAATGGAAGTTGAGGAGATGGGTGCTGATATTTGGAATATACAGCAGCTCGGCTCCGATACAGGGAAGATCCGTTTTGCCGAGGATCTGCTAGACGAATATCGTGGTGGGCGAGGGAAAAAACGGGGGGATGATGACAAAGGGGGGCGCAAGAACAAAAAAGGGGCAAAGACAAAGACCAAGGCTCGCAAAAGATAGAACTACTCGAGCCGCGAATTCTGTTGCTGTGTAAAACAGGCTCAACATAACTCGAAGGCTGGAACCCTCAGGCAGCCCCACCCCTTAAGGAACAGGATTTAGGGCTATCAGAAAAAGACTAATGCTAGCCACAGGCATGGAAACCAAAAGTGATTTTACGGGAACAATAATATGGCTACAAAGAAAGAACAAGAGCTAAACCGAGATTCTTCTGCTATCAAAAAATCGGCCTCGCGTAAGACGGGCCCACAAGAACTTATTCTTCCCGCAGCGCTCTCTGTGAAACAATTAGGCGCTTCAATGGGAGTAAGCCCGATTGAGGTGATTAAACACCTTATGAGAAACGGAGTGATGGCTGGAATTAATCAAGGAATCGACTTTGATTTAGCTGCGGTTGTTGTACCGGCCTTTGGATTTAAAGCCAAACTGGTAGAGGCCGTTGGTTCTCAAGTCGAGTCAGAGGGACACGGCTCAAAAGACGAGGATAAAGGAGAAGTTATCCAGCGAAGCCCAGTTGTAACTATTCTTGGACATGTTGATCATGGAAAAACTACGCTTCTAGATACGATTCGAAGCAGCAGAGTTACTGATGCTGAAATCGGGGGGATAACCCAGCATATAGGCGCATATCAAGTGGAATATAAAGATCAGAAAATCACCTTTTTGGACACGCCTGGGCATGCCGCGTTTACAGCTATACGAGCAAGAGGAGCCAGTGTCACCGACATTGCCATCTTGGTTGTGGCTGCGGATGATGGTGTAATGCCGCAAACTATAGAAGCAATTAACCATGCTAAGGCTGCTGCCCTGCCAATAATTGTGGCCATCAATAAGACAGATAAGCCTGAGTCTGACCCAGATAAAGTCAAACGACAGCTTACTGAGAGAGGGTTGATAATAGAAGAATTTGGAGGAGATGTTATTGCTGTGCCGATATCGGCTAAGAACAATCTTGGAATTGAGGATCTTTTAGAGAGCGTGTTGATAGTGGCAGAAATTTCTGAGCTAACGGCTGATCCTCAAAAACTAGCTGCTGGAGTAGTAATAGAGGTTAAATTAGATAGACATAAAGGGCCAGTGGCCACAATCCTTGTAAAAGAAGGGACTCTGAAAATAGGCGACGCTATGGTTGCTGGAACCACGTGGGGTAAAGTCAAGGCTATGACCAATGACTTGGGGTTAAGGGTGAAGTTAGCCGGTCCAGCAGTTCCAGCCGAAATACTAGGATTCTCTAGCCTCCCTCAAGCCGGAGATTTGTTCTTTGTGGCGCCTGACGACAAGACGGCTAGGCTTTATGTTGAGAATGCTTTAAAGAGTAAAGAGGAAGACTTGCATTTAACCAGGACTATTACACTGGAAGAAGTGATGTCTGGAATTCCCGCCGGGGAAGAAAAGGAACTCAACCTGATCGTTAAAGCGGACACACAGGGAAGCGTAGAGGCGGTGCGATCATCGCTAACGGGGATGGATACCGCAAACGCCAGAATAAACATACTTCACTCGGGGAATGGAGGCATTACTGAGGGAGATGTTCTATTAGCGAGCGCCTCCAAGGGAATCGTTCTAGGCTTTAATGTTACCCCTGAGACTAGTGCAGAGCGTGCGGCGGAACAAGAAGGGGTGGAAATCCGCACGTATAATATTATTTACAAGCTTTTAGAGGATGTTGAGGCAGCCCTTAAGGGCCTGCTCGAGCCAGCATATAAAGATATCATCCAGGGTAGCGCCATAATTAGAGTAGTGTTTGGAGTTCGTAAACAAAGTAGAGTGGCTGGAGTTATGGTTACGAGCGGAAGGCTTACCAAAGGGGCGAACGTTAGATTGATTAGAGAAGAACAAGTCCTTTTTGAAGGATCTATCACGGGCTTAAGACGATTTAAGGATGAGGTAAACGAAGTGAATTCTGGCCTTGAGTGTGGAGTAGACATACGAGGGCTTGAGGACTTCGCGGAAGGAGATATTCTAGAGACGCATCGTCGCGAGCGCAATCGATAGAAGCGAGATTTGTTGAGAAACAAGTAAACTTAACTCACCACTAGGCGGTGCCCCATGGTTAGACGAGCCCAAAGAGTAAGCGAGCTTTTGCGGCAGGAGTTAAGCTCGATATTTCAAAGACTTAGGGACCCCAGGCTTCGGGCAATTATTAGCATTACCCGCATTCAAACTTCTGATGACCTAAGCCATGCCAAGGTGTACATTAGCATTTTGGGAAGTCAGAAACAGAAAACAGAAGCAGCCGATTGTTTAAGCGCTGCCTCTGGATATATAAGAAAAGAACTAAGGGAAGTTATTTCATTAAGAAGAATCCCTGCCCTGAGCTTTTCGATAGATGAATCAATGGAAAAAGCAGAAGCAATTCAGAGAATGATGGATGATTTTCCGGCTGAAAAGTAATAATTGGTTATATAGGTGTAGGGAGTGAACAAAATCATAAAGAAAGAGGATTCGAGAGTAGACGGATTCTTGTTAGTGAATAAAGCCCGCGGCTTAACATCCATGGATGTAGTTAGAAAGGTGAAGCGATTAACCGGAATGGAGCGACGCGTTGGGCATGGAGGAACCCTAGACCCTTTGGCGGAGGGAGTTTTGCCAATATGCTTTGGGCAAGCAACTCGCCTCATGGATTTGTTGATAAATGAGCCTAAAGAATATCAGATGGATGTATTGCTGGGAGAAAGCACTGATACTTATGATGCCGAGGGAGCAATTATTGATCAACAAGACCCGTCTGCGGTATCACGAAAACAAATTGAAGAAGAGCTCCAGAAATTTCAAGGATTGTTTTGGCAAGAGCCTCCCATGCATAGTGCTCTGAAGCAAGGAGGGAAACGATTGTATGAACTGGCACGACAGGGCCTTGAGGTTGAAAGGGAGCCACGCCAAGTTAGAATTTACGAGATCAAGATGCTGGACCTTAAAATGCCAATTGTTACTATCGCGGCTGTTTGTGGGCGTGGAATGTATATGCGTTCTCTTGCTAATGATTTAGGAACTGCCCTTAAGTGTGGAGGACATACCTCAAGCTTGATCCGGCGTAGAATTGGGCCATTTCAGCTGGAAAACACAATAAATCTGGAAGAATTTGCTATTGCTGTGAGCGAAGGAAGGTGGAGAGAGCTTATCAGGCCACCCGATTCCTTGTTGTTAAATCTTAGAAGCGCCACATTGAGCGTAACAGCTGAAAGAGAGATCAGGAATGGACAATCAGTGCCTTTGGCTAATCATGGCAGCAAAGCCGGACATTTGGAAAAACACAGGCTCTATTCAATTGATGGAAGATTCATTGGAATTGGTCGTCTAGATAGGTCTCGCAATCAATGGGACCCTCACAAGATATTGATGCTTAAATCGCCCTCCCCGCACGCGCCAGATATGGGCCTTGAAGCCTAAATCAGAATATCCAAGTTGCTTTAATAGCTTATGGGGATTGATGGCAAGCAGAATGTGAATTTGCGAGCCAGGCAGTCCAGCCCTTTTTCTATGTTACAAGTGGCAGCAGGGGTTCAGAGGTCATCACTTTAAATGCTTAAAGTCGTTGAAAAGGGTTGAAAAGCACCGTAAAATGAAAGCTTACAAATGGGCCGTTAGCTCAGTTAGGCAGAGCACCTGACTTTTAATCAGGGTGTCCAGGGTTCGAATCCCTGACGGCCCACGAATAACAACCCTCTGACAAGGTAATATTTCCGAGCAGTTGTCCTTAGATGCATTCTGTATCAAACCATTAGCTTCCTCGCCTTAAGATTAATAAAGTGGGGCCAAGGAGAAAAATGTTCAGAGCTGGCCGCATTCATCGAAAAGCTATGATTTTAGCAGCTAGCACTGGGCTAATTGTTTTCAGGTATCCTCAATATCGCTTCTTTTGGATCGCTGCCGCATTTTCAAACATTGGGATGTGGGCGCTTGTTTACGCTACGCTTTGGCTAATGCACGAATTAACTGCATCTCCACTTTTGGTTGGACTTGTCTCTACTGCGAATTTGGGGCCAGTTTTATTGTTTTCGATGATGGGAGGGGCAATAGCTGATCGCAAAAACCGGCTTATGATTTTAAGATGTACAAGAGGCATGTTTGCGACCTCGGCACTTTTGATGGGAGTCCTTATCGGCTTTGATCAAGTCGAAGCCTGGCATGTCTTTATCATATCAATTGCAAATGGGGTATTGTTAGCTTTTGATAGCCCGGCAAGAGCAGCAATGCTTCCTGCTTTAGTTCCCAAAGAGCACCTAGCGAGCGCAATAGTTTTGTATTCATTGGTGTTTGGGGGGGCAGCAATCATAGGGCCTGCCTTTTTAGCCCCCATGGTTGGGCTATGGGGGCTGGAGGCAATCTTCTTTTTAGTTGGCGGGGCATATTTTTTCACACTATTGACCTTGATGGCCATGGAGTCAACAAACCATATGCCGATAAAGAGGGCGGAGACAATTGTTCAAGGCATGGTGCAGGGCCTCATGTTTTTGCGGGACCATCGAATAATACTTGGCGTAATTTCACTGGGGGTAATAGCGGGGATATTTGGAGACTCGATCGCTGCGGTTTTGCCTTTCTATACCGACACCGTTTTATTGGGCGAAATTGGTGCTTACAGCAAACTGCTTTTTGCCTTAGGAATTGGTGGACTTGTTGCTACAACCTGCATTATATTGTTCAACTCTAAAATAAGGCCACCTTTGTTTTTTGTTGGAGCGGGAATTAGTTATGGGATGTGCATTTTAACGCTTTCTAGAGTGGAGGGCTTGTTTGAGGCTAGCGTATGTGTTGGATTGATGGGAGCTTCACAGGGGATATTTAAGACGATGGCCGTTACGCTGGTTCAAACTGCTAGCCCTGATGAATTTAGGGGACGGGTGATGAGCGTAGAGCAACTCAGCTGGGGGGCGACTGCTCTAGGGGGGTTGACCATGGGTGGAATGACCGAAACATGGGGGTTTGGCTCGGCTTTAAGCACAGGAGGGATCGTGTTATTGATTTCTACATGTGTATTGGCTGCGATGTTTTTACGCGAACGAGTTTTGATGACGAAGGCGGGAGGATAAATGCAGATATGTCGATAAGGCCTAAATCAGTGTATGGGACACGCTATTCTTAATATGGACTCTTTGTCTTATTGGCTCTGATTAGGAGGTAGTGCTATCCAAAATATGACAGGCACGAATCTGTTTGCGAGGAGACTCTATTAATATGAGGCCATTGACTAGAATGGTCGATCTGTTTCGCATTTCTGACTACCGCATGTTGTGGGGCCATAATGTTTTTGCTTCTCTGGGCATGAGCATGGAGACCTTGGCCCAGGGATGGCTGACATTAATGCTGACAGATTCGGTCTTTTGGGTAGGCTTGGTAATGGGAGTTAGGGGAATTGGACAGATTATTGTTGCTCCCATTGCTGGAGTGATTGCGGATCGTTTTGATCGCCGCAGGGAGTTGAAAATACTTCAAATTCTGCGCGCATTGGTTTGTCTAATGGTTGGGATATTAATAGTTTCCGAACTTTTAGAGCCATGGCATCTTCTGCCGACAGCGTTTATAGCAGGAGTTCTTTTCGCTATGACCTTGCCCGCGAATGGGACATTGGTTTATGACATTGTTGGGAGAGACAAGCTGCTTAATGCAATTGCTGTTCACTTTGCAGCGTTGAGTGTGGCTCGCCTTCCGGGGTCCATTCTGGTTGGAATATTGTTAGCGTTTGTGGGCGAAGGAGCAGCTTATTTTGCTATTAGTGCAGCGTTCGCATTAAGCTTGGTTCCCTTGAGTCGTGTAAAAGAGATTCCACAAAAAAGCGGAGAGGCTCAGCCAGTCTTAATGAACGTGATGGCTGGCCTACGATACGCTGCTGGGCATAAGACGATTCGCAGGATGCTAGCCTTCACCATTCTTATTGAATCATTTGGGTTTGCCCATCAGGCAATGCTGCCAGTTATTGCACGAAACTATTTGGATGTTGGAGCCACGGGCCTTGGTTTCCTTGGAGCCGCTGGAAGCGTGGGATCATTGTTAGGTATTATGTTCCTTGGTCTGGCTCATAATGTTAGGCGCAAAGGGTTGATTTTATTGGCCTTTGGGGCAGCAGTTGGGTGTAACTTGATGCTGTTTGGAGCCTCTTCTTGGTATGGAGCATCGTTGATTTTAGCGGCGGCAATTCAGTGGAGCCTGGTAACATATGATGCCACTCTTAATACTACTTTGTTGTTAATGGTGACAGACAAGATGAGAGGCAGAATAGTAGGGCTTGTGAGCTTTGCGTATGGATTTACTCCCATCGGAGGCTTTATTTATGGTGCAATGGCTACTTTTGTTGGGGCGCCTTCCGCCTTGGCTATAGGCGGAGGAGCGATATTGATAGGATGGCTAGGCTTGATGGCTCCACTGCGCGAACTTCGTGGGCCTTTGGAGGGGGCCGCTGCCGAGATCGATAAGCGCGATGGCAGCTCTCTAGAGAGGTGATTAATTCACCTTTAGAATAGCCAGAAAGGCCTCCTGGGGCAACTCTACTTTGCCAATGCGTTTCATTCTTTTCTTTCCGGCTGCTTGCTTTTCCAGAAGTTTCATTTTGCGTGTTACGTCTCCACCGTAAAGCTTTGCTAAAACATCTTTTCTTAGTGCAGGCACTGTTTCCCTGGCAAGTATGCGTGAGCCTATGGCTGCTTGGATAGGAACTTCGAATAATTGTCGGGGAATCACTTCTTTTAACCGACGCACGAGCGCTTTTCCGCGGACATAAGCCCGATCTCGAGGGACTATCATGGAAAGCGAGTCTACTTTTTGTTCATTTATCAACAAGTCTAGACGGACCAAGTCAGCAGATCGATATCCCGAGAAATCGTAGTCTAATGACGTATACCCTTGGCTCCTAGATTTGATTTGATCATATAAATCATGAAGAAGCTCTGATAAAGGCAGATCGAACTCTATCAGAACCCGCGGGTCTAACGACGGGCTGTCTGTTGTAGGAGAGGAATCTCCGTGATACGAGCTTAAATATTCAAGCCGGCTATATTGACCCCTGCGATGCTGAATGATTTCTAACATTGGTCCAATGAACCTAGATGGGGTGACCATGCGTACTTTAAGCCATGGCTCCTTAATTTCGGCGATCTCGTGAGGCAGGGGCAATTCGCCAGGATTTCCAACGTCTACAGACTTTTGGTTGGACAATAGAACTTCGTAAGACACGCTTGGGGCAGTAATAATCAAATCGAGTCCATACTCTCTCTCAAGGCGCTCCTGTACGATTTCCATATGAAGCAACCCCAGGAAACCGCATCGAAATCCCGCTCCAAGGGCCATGCTTGTCTCGGGTAAAAACGACAATGATGCATCGTTTAACTGAAGGCGTAGTAGCGCTTCCCGCAAGGATGGATATTGGTTTCCGTTAGTAGGATAAAGCCCAGCAAAAACCAAGGGCTTTGAGGGCATATTCCCTGACAGAGGTTCTTTCGCTGGCTGGGCTTCTAAAGTGATAGTGTCCCCTACGCGACAATCATGTATGCTTTTTAAGCCGGTGGCTACGTAGCCCACTTCGCCAGCCTCGAGTGAGGGAACTTGGTGAAAGTGAGGACGGAAAATTCCTACTTCTTGGATGTCGGCTCTCGCGCCGCTAGCCATCAGAGTCCCTTTTAGCCCGGCTTGGATTGATCCGTCTCTGACCCTGACATAAGCTACGACTCCTTTGTATTGATCGTAAGTTGAGTCGAAAATTAAAGCTCGTAGAGGAGCAAGAGCGTCCCCTGCTGGGGCCGGAATGCGGTCAATGATTGCACTTAAAAGCTCCAAGACTCCTGCCCCGGTTTTGGCAGAAATCTTTAAAACCTCTTGCCGATCGAATCCGAAAGCTTGAACCATCTCATCTACCACCCTGTCTGTTTCTGCTAAAGGGGCATCGATTTTATTTACTACAGGAATAATTTCTAATTCTCGGTCTATTGCTATATATACATTAGCTAACGTTTGCGCTTGGATCCCTTGAGTTGCATCGACGACGAGGATTGCTCCCTCGCAAGCTTGTAAGCTTCGAGAGACCTCATATGAAAAATCTACATGACCTGGAGTATCTATAAGGTTTAATTGATATTCAACATCATCGTTATGCCTATAATCCATACGCACTGCTTGTGCTTTAATTGTAATACCCCTCTCTTTTTCCAAGTCCATCTGGTCTAGAAACTGTTCTGACATGTCTCTGGTGGATATTGTATTGGTCATTTCCAGAAGTCGATCAGCTAGAGTTGACTTCCCGTGGTCGATATGAGCAATAATGCAGAAATTTCTTATTAAACGTCTTTTCATTAGGGTAATATCGTAGCATTAGTCTATCCTTTGCTACAACGGATATTTGAGGGTTGAAAACTGGCTAAGGCGATTGAAACAGCTTTTTAGATATATGAAAAGATAAGCAGGAATAAGATACGATGATTAAAGAGGGGAGGCGGCTTGAATTAGGGGCAAGCAGATAGCTGAGCTGAGATGGTTTCAGCTTTCCGAAGTACGCGAAGAATATTGCGACCCAATATGTTTAAAATGTCTTCGTCTGCATACGACCGTCTAATTAATTCCATTGTTAAAGAGTGATACTTTGATACATCTTCTAGGCCTAGCGGCAACGATCCCACACCATCAAA
>VEXD01000019.1 GCA_009391235.1 SAR202 cluster bacterium AC-409-J13_OGT_754m | reverse complement strand
AAACATCTGAAACTTTAATCATTATTGAGACGAAAAGTTTTACTATTTAGGTTCTGATTCTCCAGTTTATGTCCAGATCGGGATTTAATCTTTCACCACCATTTTTAGTGATAAAAAATCCGTCATAGATCCCAGGGGTTTTATTCACTGCTGGGATAGTATCTCTATGAGCATGATATGAAAATACCATACCTTCCTCCAAGGGAGTATCACGGTTGCCGTCTATCATAGGGGAATAGAAAGGCCATTCAATAGCGTCCAAGCCCTGGCCATGAAAATAATAGTGCCAAGCTTTTTCTCCCAGGCCCCACCCGTCTTGGATGACTGTTTCATCAAATATAGCGGTTAACTCAGTGAGCGTTATTCCTGGCTTGGCATGTTTTAAGATTTCGTCAAACGCTCGAAGTTCTGTATCCATAAGTCTCAGTTCCAGTTTATCTGGATCGCGAAAAGAACAAGTCACATTTACTTCTGCCCAATGCCCGCTTTCACCGCAAATTTCTAGATGGAATTCAACTGTGTCACTACAATCTAATGGGATATCTAGTGGTAGGCCTTTGAAATCCCCAACGGTTACCAAGGTTAAATCGTCAAATGCTCCCCCTGCTCGCACTACCTTGGTAGCCTCAGAGACAGCCTCTCTTTGGGTCATTCCGGGTCCAATTATAGTAGAAAATTTTTCTATAGCTGACTCTGCAAGTTTCCATACCTTTCGCATTTGTGTTAATTCCAGTTCACTTTTTATTGATCGTATGCGCTCCATCTCGAAATCTGATTTAACGAATTCAATTTCAGGGAAGGCTTCACTGAGTGCTTCATGAGCCTCTATGGTAGCGATTTTACCCATTCCAACTAGTCCTATTTTTCCACTCGTAATACTTTGCGACTTCATGGCGGCTATGATTTCGGATTGAGGTTTGGGAGCTCTACGGAAGTCTGCCACCCATCGTTTTTCTGGAGGTACTAATTGAAGAGCTCCTTGGCTTGGTATAGCGGCAGAACAATAGGTTGTTTGCACATGGACTGGTTCACCATCTAATGGCAAGAGAACTAAAGAATCTGCGGCCCACATGTGAGCATCGGTAACGTAACGAACGAATCCTCTATTAAACATACTTCCATGTCCTGCAATCACCATTGCTTTTAAGCCTTTTTGCTCCATCACGGTTCGCAGATTGAGAAAGCGTTGATTTCTTTCGTTTAAATATAATCCATTGCTCATAGTTTATTTGTTCTCCTTAATGTAGTAGGTTCCAATATGTAGCATGATGTTGAATTGATTGCTTTTGTATAATATCAAACTGTACACAATGGATATCGACTTCTCAACCCCATATCATCTATAGTTGAAATTCGTACCTTTTAACTCATATCATTGCAACTAAATTCTCTATGACTTCGGATTGTGAGAAGTGTTTGTGGAAAGAATTGTAAAACCATGGATTTTCAACCAAAATTTAATCTAGTTATAGTAGCTCCTGAGATACCTCAAAATACAGGAAATTTAATTAGGCTTTGCGCTAATGTGGGTGCTCGTTTGAATCTGGTTGACCCATTGGGATTTCAATTGAATGATCCCAAATTAAGAAGGGCCGGCTTAGATTATGGTGATGTTGCGGATGTTATTGTCTGCAAATCTATTGACGAATATTTTAAAGGCGTGAATATGGAAACCGTATATGGGGCCGTTACAGCTGGGACCGTTTCATATACTTTGCCAAAGTATAATCTTGGAGATACAATCATTTTTGGTTCAGAGAGTACAGGATTGTCTAGTTCGTTGGTGGAGAAAATAATTCCGGAGAATCGCATATACATACCGATGATACCTGCAAATCGTAGTATTAATCTAGCTAATGCTGCAGCAATAATTGTTTATGAAATGTGGAGACAATTAGATTTTATTGGTGCTGCCTCCAGATCCAATTTAGGGCAGTCATATTTTTCTTGATTTGCATTGCTATAAAAAAGACCCGTATAAGTGTATAAATAGGTGTAGGTGAACTAATGGACGTACAAGTGGATAATTCGAAAGCTTCCGATTATCAGGTGCTAGTCGATCTTTTCAAAGATTGGCGAGAATTTGAAACCCCACCAAGAATTGATGGAGCCCCAGATTACAGTGCTGAGCGTTTTGATAAGGATCAAGATGCTTTTGCCAAACTACAACAGAGACTTCATAGTATATCAATTGAAGATTGGCCTTTTTCTGACCAAATTGATTGGCATGTTGTAAGGGCCGAAATGAACGGATATGACTTCAACTATAGAATTCTCAAGCCTTGGGCACGAGATCCAGCCTTTTATCAATCTGTGCACATGGAGCAAAGTGATGTGCCAGCTCACGAGGGCCCTATAAATCACGCTACTCTTGAATTTTGGAAGTATGAATTTCCTCTTACAGAGGCTGAAGAGAAACGCATGAAGTGTGAACTAGAAGTTATTACTCCATTGCTTGCTCAAGCTACGAAAAACCTTACCGGCAATGCTAGGGATATTTGGATTGCAGGGATTAACAATATAGATGCCCAGGTACAGGATTTAGATGTTATTGCTGATAGAGTAGGTTCTCGTAGTCGGGATACATCACTGCTGTCAGTTTTAAGAACAGCTCAGGAAGCGACCAAAGCTTTTGTTAGTTATTTAGAGAAGGAAGCTCCTAAGAAGACCGGGCCTTCTGGGATTGGTAAGGAAAATTACACCTGGTACCAACAGAATGTTCATCTTTTATCGTTAACTTGGGAAGAGGAAGTGAATTTGTTGACGCGAGCACTGGATCGGGCCTGGAGCTCTCTTAAATTGGAAGAACAGCGAAACAAGGATTTGACTCCTCTTGTTGCTTCAAATACACCAGAAGAATTTGTTGTTTTGACAGAGCTAGGGGTTCAACGCATGATGAACTTTTTAACAGATAAGGAAATCATGGACATCAAATCTAATATGGAACCAGCTCTTAGAGAACATATGGGGACGTTTATTCCTGAAGTTGATCGAAACTTTTTCGACATAGGAATGCATTATGACCCTCTACCCTTATTCTCGCATTTCTATCACTGGTTCGATCTAGCACAGGTGAGGGATGATCCGCATGAAAAACTAATACGTAGAGGGCCTCTGCTTTACAATATTTTCGACTCAAAAAATGAGGGCATAGCTACTGCAGTTGAAGAGATGTTTATGCATGCTGGCCTTTATCAGGATAGTCCGCGCTCTAGGGAAATTGTGTGGATAATGTTAGCACAAAGAGCTGCACGTGGATTGGGTTCTTTGTACGCTCACGCCAATGAATTAAGCATGGAAGAAGCTGGCCAAGTTCATGTCAAATGGACTCCTCGCGGGTGGATGAAGAGAGAGCCACATCTCATGCGATTTGAACAACATCTTTACCTGCGCCAACCTGGATATGGCACCTGCTATATTACTGGGAAATATGTAATTGAACGGTTGCTTGCCGAATGGGCTGAACTTTTAGATAAACAGAATAAGCCGTTCGTAATGAAGGACTTCATGAATGCCTTCAACAATGTGGGTAATATTCCTGTTGAGTTAGTTCGATGGCAAATGACGGGGAATAAGCCTAATTTCAAAAAATAGTCTTGAATTTCCATCTAGCATTAAGATGGCACAGTGTTTCCTAAGAATTGATTCCATTCTGATAACACACATCTAAAAGAGGCGAAATGACAAGTTTTCCCGAAGATCAATTTCAATTTTGGGAGGAAAGATATTTAGAGGATGCGGCTGGTTGGGATTTGGGCGGCCACACTCCAGTTTTTGACTCCATTGCCGACGAACTAAATCCAGGCAAATTGTGTATTATAGGTTGTGGACGTGGGCACGATGTCATAATGTTTGCTAAGAAGGGATTTAAGGTTACAGCAGTAGATTTTGCTCCTTCTGCTATACACTCAGTCAAGAATTTAGCTGCAGAATCGAATGTTATAGTTCAAACCGTTTATTCTGATATCTTCCAACTTGATGGTGGATTTACTAACGAATTTGACTACATTATCGAACAGACATGCTTTTGTGCTATAAATCCAGCCAACAGGAACAAATATGAAACATTAGTGAAAAGGCTGCTAATTCCCGGAGGATTGTTGATTGGTCTTTGGTTTCCTTTAGATAAAACGTTGCAAGATGGAGGTCCTCCTTGGGGTACAACGATAAATGAAGTGAAAACCTTATTTAATTTAGGTTGGTCGATTGAGAAGGAAGAATTCCCCAAATTGTCCATACGTTCTAGAAAGGGACGCGAGAAGCTTGTCATTTTTAGGAAGACTAAATTAACTGGTTAGCCTTAGTCCATAATGGATGTGCAATAATGTTCGTCTATGGCACAAGCTTCCGCCAAAACATTAAGGGAGGGGCCATAAAAAGCTACATAGTCGTCAATACATGGGCTAACGGAGTAAACCTTTTCTTCTACAAGTAATTTAGCATCCGTACTAACTTCCTGGTTTGATGGAGTTCCTGAAGAGCAACCAAATAAGATTAAGCATAATATGCCCATTAAGGTTATAGTTATGCTGATTTTTATTTTCATATCATCCGTACTTTTACCATAAATTAGATTTACTCGCACGGTTTCTTAATAGATACTTTACAACGGAAGCTATAATGATCTAGTATATCGCTTCGATCTAGATTCGTTATTACGTGTTGGAGTTATAGGCAATTCGATGATTTGCAATCTAGTAAGGTTTGATGATGACCTGTTTCATTTATGTACACGCACCCTTTTGTAGGGTGCTGGTCACTTAGTTTTACGACTTAAACCGCTCCCGTTAAATGATGGCAGAAAAGAACGGGGCGGTTTTTTTGATTGATAAGCAATAGCATTTACCACTACCCGTTTTGATTACAAATAGCTTTGGAGTCACAAAATACAAACATGATGCTTAGGAGGCAAGATATGACACTTAGGATTAATGACACTGCACCGAATTTCACTGTTGATACAACACAAGGCAAGATAGATTTTCATAACTGGCTGGGCGATGGATGGGGGATGATATTTTCTCACCCTAAGGATTTTACTCCGGTATGTGCCACTGAATTGGGAGCGGTTGCTCAACTTAAAAGTGAATTTGATTCACGTAATTGTAAAGTTATTGGTATCAGTGTCGATTCTGTGGAGGATCATAATAAATGGGCAATTGATATTGCAGATATCGCAGGTACCACGCTTAACTTTCCTATTATAGGCGACGGAGCTTTAGAAGTGTCTAAGTTATACGATATGCTTCCTGCGACCGAAGCAAATAGTTCTGAAGGTCGGACTGCCGCAGATAATCAGACTGTGCGAGTAGTGTTCTTGGTGGGACCCGACAAGAAAATTAAGATGAATTTAGCGTATCCAATGAGTACTGGCAGGAACTTTTATGAGTTACTGCGAGTAATTGATTCATGTCAATTGACACAGCAGTATAAAGTAGCCACACCAGCAAACTGGCAACGAGGAGACGATGTAATTATAAGTCCCGCAGTTGATAATGATACTGCGAAGGAATTGTTTCCTGGGGGCTGGGATACAGTCAAGCCATATTTGCGGAAGGTCAAAGATCCAACTAGTTGAACATCTGTAATGTGACTTGCTAATATATTCGTATTATGCTGTTAGTCATGTTGATGAGAATAGTAGATGATATTGCTTAATTGGCGGGTAATTGCCCTCTTCGTTACCCTACTAATCTGTTGCTTGTATGGGCTATTAGCTGCTTTCGTTGTGAACGGAGTTTCAACGGTAGAACGTTGGCAATCTGATATCCATCCTAGAGACTTTGAACTTAATGCTAAGGATGTTGAATTTACCACTCGTGGTGGTGATTTAAAGCTTAAGGGATGGCACATTTTTGGACAGGGAAAACAAGATACGATTATTTTTGTTCACGGCCATGGTGGAGACCGTGGCGTAGGTAGTAGTTTGGATATTGCGGCTAAACTTTGGGACCAGGGGTTTAACTCGCTGCTGTTTGACTTAAGGGGTAGTGGGTTATCCGAAGGAGAAAGAGTATCAGGTGGGTATTTTGAACAAGATGATCTATTGGGGGCATATGACTATGTGCTTCAAACAGAAACTTCTTCTGGGAAAATAGGAATTCTTGGATTTTCTGCTGGTGCTGCTACAGCCATATTGGGAGCTTCCAAAGAGCCGGGGATTCAGGCGGTAGTATCGGATAGCACATATGCGGATGTGTCAGACCTTATATCTCAGGAGGTTGCTCTCGCTACTTCTATGCCTGAATGGATAGTTCCTGTTTTTGCACCTGGAATCAACATTGCTGCTGAGGTGATGCATGGGATAAAGCTTGATGAAATGGTTCCTGAAAAAAGTGTTGGCAATATTAAATACCCGATTTTCTTAATACATGGTATTGATGGAACTCGGATTCCAGTTGACCATAGTGTACGTGTGCATGAAGCTGCTCACTTTGGTAGTAATTTGTGGAAGGTAGAAAATGCTGGACATGTGATGTCTTTTCAAAATAACCCTGAAGAATATATTAGTAGGGTTGTATCTTACTATCAGAAGAGATTCAGCCCCAGCTAAGTTTATTAAGTATTTATTATAAGATTCACAGAGAATTCTTATAAACTTCTGCTAAGTTATTTTTAATCAAAGGATTAAGAAGGGAGTTATATATGTTTTACTTTAATAAAATACGAATGAAATACTCCATCCTGCTAATTTCGGTCATGGCTTTGTTTCTTATGGGTTGTGCTGGGAACGGAGTTCAAAGTGTTCCTACAGGGGATTGGGGGATTTCCGCACAAGCTAATGAAAAAGAAAAAAGCTTTCCTGCTTTAACTCGTGATGCTGATTCCACGAAGGAAAAAGGACGAGCAAATAGAATTGGTGTAGCAAAACGGGGTCGTTTTATCCTAGATAAGGAAAACAATATGCCAGGATTGATGAGACCCATAGTAATTGAGCGTGTGAAATCAAAGATACAGGAGGCCTTAGATTCCGGGCATATAACAGAGGCTCAGGCAGAGGAAAAGCGAGCTGCAGTGGAGCAAAAATCTGCAATGTTGGATAAGAAAATTGGGCATAAGCGGATGGAGCATGTGAAGAAAGGCGGACATAAGCCTATGGATGATGTGAAGAAAGGCGGACATAAGCCTATGGATAAAGCGAAATCACGTCGAAAGTAACATGCGCGATTTATAGAATCTAGTTTTATTATGTGAGCTATATGACTGATAAGATATTGGTTGTAGATGATGACCAATCAATTCGAGAAGCCCTTGAGCGTGGACTGCGCTTAGAGGGCTTCGAGGTTCGTTCGGCTTCAAGTGGTGATTTGGCCATCCAGGAAGTTGAAGAGAATCCTCCAAGTATATTAATTTTGGATATTAATATGCCTGGCATAAATGGTATTCAAGTAACTAAATATTTACGATCCACAAATATTGATATACCCATTTGTGTTCTTTCGGCTAGAGATGAGGTAAGTGATAGAGTATCTGGCTTGGAGGCTGGAGCAGATGATTACCTAATAAAACCGTTTGCACTTGATGAACTAGTTGCAAGGATTAGAGCTCTACTAAGAAGGAATAAAGTAGCAGTAACTAAAACTGTAAATTTGGGCAAATTAAGAATAGACCCTCAACAGAGAAGGGTGTTGTATTGTGGTAGAGTGCTCGATCTTACTAAAAAAGAATTTGATTTGCTCTATGTGTTATCTAACAACCCTAATATAGTTATAAGCAGATATCAGTTGTTAGAACAAATTTGGGGCTATGATTTTGAGGTAGATACAAATGTTGTGGATGTATTTGTTGGTTATTTAAGGCGAAAAATGGAAGAAGATGGAAGCCCCCGTATGATAGATACTGTGCGAGGGGTTGGGTTTATCTTGAGAGCATGAGTCTTAGATCTAGAATTACGCTCGTAGTATCAGGGTTTACTGCATTGATAGTATTGATTTCGGGTGGTGTTATCCATCAATTGACTGAAGACGATATCCGAACGCATTTGGACAATAGGCTTTATTGGCAAGTAGAAAAAATTGCGGAGCCTGGGTTGGTATCAAATATCCTCACTAATAGACGTTTTTATAGCAGTCTTAGTGGAACCGATCAGGCATTGAAGGTAGGGAGCTTCCTTGATGCTCAAATTCCGACCAGGGTTTTTGTAGGGAGAGACACTGCAATTGCTACTGGGGGATTCCCTAACTTTCCTCTAATTTCCTTCCCAGAAGGATTTTCAGAGTTGGAAGCAGATGGCACGAAGTGGCGTGTTTACACAAAAATCCTTAAAATCCCACCATCGCGTTCACCTCGGATTCCCCCATCGGTTACTATTCAGACAGCAATGTCATGGGATTCAATGAGTACTACATTAAGAGATTTCAGGGAACGATTCTTCATTATAGGAATTATTGCAGTGATTGGGGCCGGAATAGGCGGTTGGTTTTTGGGTGGTGCTGCCCTTAGTCCCATTAATCGATTGAGAATACATACAGAAACAGTAAGGAGTTCTCAGGACCTTTCTCAACGCATTCCGGGAAACTTTGGGCCAGATGAAGTGGAAATACTGGCGCAAAGTTTGAATGAAATGCTTTCGCGACTGGAGTTTAATGTACAGAAAACGGAACAAGCACTTAGTTCATCTCGAGAGTTTGCTTCCAATGTTGCCCACGAGCTTAGGACACCATTAACTAGCATGAAAATGAATTTGGATATGTTGGAACGATACCCTGATGCTGCCACTGAAGAAAGGGCCAAAATGTTGTCAAACATAATTAGGGAGCAGGATCGTTTGGTCAACAGAATGGAATCGTTGCGATTACTGGCTAGGGGTGATTTATCAGAAGAAGATGTCTTTGAGGAAATAGACTTTGCACAATTGATTCAGGACGTCATTGGATCAAATCAAAATCAAAAGTCGAAGTCAAGAATTAACCTGTATTTGCCACCTGACCTTCCCTTACTTCGTGGATGGCGAGAAGGATTGTCGGTCTTATTCCGTAATGTTATTGAAAATGCTTATGTTCATTCTGGCGTTGTGGATGAAAATCTTGTGATCAGTATTTCTGCAGAAGTTATCGATAAATGGATAGAGATATGCATCGATGATAATGGGATAGGAATAGATGAATTTGAGAGGGAACAGGTGATGGGCCGCTTTGTTAGAGGTAGCAAAAACACGGGAACTGGTTCTGGTCTTGGCTTATCTCTGGTTGATCAACAAGTCAATATTCACGGTGGCTCAATAGAGATTTCCAGAAGTCCACTGGATGGTGCTCGAGTAAGCATTAAATTGCCTATTGTTATATGAAAATCATGCGATGAGGAATTGTTAGAAAGATAGAAGTGTTATCTTATTGGCCATGGTGTGGGAGGCGGCACGTTTTGAATTACATCTGTTTTACTGGCAGCAACATTTGGAGTTAGAGAGGATTGAGGTTCATTGACCTATTTGCACCATAAATGAAGTCTGATTAGAATCTCTTATATCTGTAATATGTTCCCGCAAATTATCCTTAGTTTTTTCCCTCCAAGGTTGCAATGTCCTGTAGATTTTTCTAGTAGGCATTTCAATAGGTAATGAAACTGGTTTGTGTATGAAATGCTATTGACTATAGGCATGTTGATAGGATAGCGTATAAACTCTCTCGAAAGAGTACAGATATTAATAAAGATCGAAGTATTTCGATCTTTAACCAAGCATGGATGAGTGGATTAATTATGAAAATCAAAGCACGTATAGTCGCGTTAATTCTTACTTTAATGATAGTTTCTATATTTGCTTGTGGTCCTTCTGCTGAGGAGCAATGCGTTGACGCAACTGCAGCAAAGGTCACAGCAGAGCAAGATATAGAACGACTGCGTGAGCAGGGCAACAATTCCGTAGATAATGTGTTCAAGAGAGCAACGCAACGTCTAGCCGATGCTAAGCGGGACATCAACAAATACTGCGAGTAATCTAATATTGTTGTCGTAAGGCACTCCTGGCTCCGTTTTCGTTGGTGATTGGCTTAAAGGCTGGTAGGATCTTGATTGGAACCAGATATGGGATGGTTTGCCGATTGATACTGGGAGGACAAATTCCATTCTATCGACTATTATTAGGCAAGCCTATGTTGCGAAGTAGGAGGGATTGAAGTGGCAGATAAAAACATCCAGTTAATGGCTCACCTAATGAGACGTGCCGGCTTCGGTGCTACTCGCGACGAATTAGAATTACGCACATCTAAAGGGTATGAGGAGACTGTTGAAGAATTACTCAACCCTGATTCTTATGAGATACCAGATTTTGATTTGCCATCGTTGCTTAGGTATCAGCCAGGGTTT
>VEXD01000018.1 GCA_009391235.1 SAR202 cluster bacterium AC-409-J13_OGT_754m | reverse complement strand
CGACCAGCCATGAAAAAGGTATGGTCAGATGAAAATAAATATCTAAAGTGGCTCCAAGTAGAACTAGCAGTATGTGAAGCATGGACGAAAGTGGGCATAATACCTGAAGAGGATATGATTAAACTTAGACATGCTACTTTTGATATGCAAATAATGGATGAAACCTTCAAGGAAACAAGACATGATGTGACAGCTTTCCTTAAATCGGTGACCACTTCATTAGGCCCGGAAGGGAGATGGGTTCATCTAGGCCTAACTTCCAGCGACGTGATCGATACTGCTCTCAGTCTTCAGTTATTAGAATCTTCTGATATTTTAAAACAAGATTTATTGTCACTAATAAAAGTCCTAAAACAACTAGCTAAACGTTATCAACACACTCTTATGATGGGTAGGACACACGGGGTTCATGCCGAACCCATTACATTTGGTCTTAAAATGGCACTATGGTGGACTGAAATGAACCGCCAATTACACCGTCTCGAAGCTGCAACTGCAGATATAGCCGTCGGAAAAATATCAGGCGCTGTCGGAACTCACGCTACCGTAACCCCTCAGGTAGAATCGATCGTATGCGACATGCTGAACATAGAGGCTGCACCAGTTTCCAATCAAATTGTACAACGTGATAGACATGCGATGTTCGTTTTAACCTTAGCTCTTATTGCTTCCTCTCTTGAAAAATTCGCTACCGAAATAAGAGCATTACAGAAAACGGAAGTGCGTGAAGTTCAAGAGCCTTTTGGGGAATCCCAAACCGGCTCATCAGCTATGCCTCATAAGCGAAACCCTGAGCTATCAGAAAGAGTCTGTGGGCTGGCACGCTTAATCAGGGGTCACTCTGTAACCGCCTTAGAAAACGTCGCTTTATGGCATGAAAGAGACATCAGTCATTCCTCGGCCGAGCGGATAATCCTGCCTGACGCTTGTCTAGCTCTCGACTACAGCATGGATATTTTTACCTGGGTGATGCAAGGCTTGAAAGTATATCCTGAACGTATGCAACATAACATAGAATTGGGTCGCGGATTAGTGTTTAGCCAAGGGCTTATGTTAGCATTAGTCAACAAAGGCTTGCAAAGAGAAAAAGCTTACCGCATAGTACAGGCTCATGCTATGAAAGCTTGGGACAATGACCAGGATTTTATGGTCTTATCAAAATCCGATCCAATTATAAACGAACGCCTTACCACGCAAGAATTGGACAGCATTTTCGATTACTCATTTTATAGTCGACACGTGGGTGAAGTATTCGACCGAATAGGAATTTAATAATCATAAAGAACACATAATTTGTAAGCAAAAATCAAGGAACAACAAACATGATATTGACCACCGATTTACCTAATATTTTGTATAAAGGAAAAGTAAGAGAAACCTACGACTTAGGAAATGATTCTTTATTAATGATAGCGACCGACCGCATATCAGCATTCGATGTAGTATTGCCTACCGGTATTCCTGAAAAAGGCCTAATCCTTAGCCGAATGTCAGCCTTTTGGTTTAGCAAAACCAGTCACATTGTACCCAATCATTTTATTTCTATGGCAGACGAATCTGAAGATTTACTAGAAAACAGTCCGATTGGACCCATACCTTCCGCTATTGCAAAACAAGGCATGGTTGTCAAACGTGCAAACCGTATTGACATAGAATGCATAATCAGGGGTTATCTGGCCGGCTCAGCTTGGGCAGAATACCAAAAGCAAGGCACAGTATTCGGAAAAACCATGCCCAAAGGCCTACTCGAAGGAAGTAAGTTTGATGAGCCAATCTTTACTCCTACATCAAAAGCAGAAGAAGGCCACGATGAAAACATGAGTATCCCAGAAGTGGAAAACATGGTAGGCAAACAAATAGCTGACGAGTTGGCAGAAAAGAGTTTGGCATTATACGCATTTGCCCGTGATTATGCCTCTACCCGCGGTATAATACTGGCTGATACAAAACTTGAGTTTGGTTATATTGACGGTAAAGTAACCTTAATAGACGAAGCCTTTACCCCAGACTCAAGTAGGTTCTGGGACACAAGTCTCTACAAACCCGGAAGTTCACCTCCTAATTTTGACAAGCAGTTTGTTAGGGATTGGTTGATGGAACAGGGATGGAACAAACAACCTCCGGCACCGCCACTACCACCTGAAGTTATAGAAAAAACGGTAGAAAGGTACCGTGAAGCATACAAAAGAATTACAAATGAAACGCTTGCCTAATAGGAGTATTTGCTTTGTCTAAACAGCTTAAAAAACGCATTCGTGGATGGTTGGGATATGCATTAGCGGCCTTGGTAGCGATTTTGGTAATTGGTAGCTTCGTTTTGCAAGGTTTCAATAGCGGAGATCCACCATCTAGCGGTACTGGCGAAGAAGTCGGGACCCAAATAGATAAAATGCCCATAATCTATAAACCAAGCAACCACATTCCGGTCGGCAATGAATTTTCTGATTACAATTCTGTGCCACCTACTTCAGGTCCACACTGGGAAGTTAACTGGGCTAGTTGTGGTTTTTACGATGACGAAAGTGAAGTTCAGGATGAACGAATAGTGCACAACTTAGAGCATGGCCAAATCGTTATAAGTCACAATGTTACCACCCAAACAGAAATTGATGCCTTAAGGGATATAACCCGAGGTTTATCTAATAGGAGAAGCTGGTTAATAGTCCGACCGTATTCATCACTACAGCCTGGCCAAATAGCAATTGCAGCCTGGGGTTGGTTAGATGAATTCAGTGAAGTAAATGCTAACGGGATTCAAAACTTCTATGACGCTCACGTAAATAATGGACCAGAATCCATAACATGCCTAGGCACATCGTCAGGAATGCCTTAAATTGTTCGTAGCTACCATATACGTAACCCTAAAACCAAAAGTAAATGATCCTCAGGGTCAAACAATACTGTCGACGCTCCAAAACATGGGTTTTGTTTCCGCAATCAGCGTCAGAACAGGTAAACAAATAGAAATTCAATTGAACTCGACTGACCATACGGCAGCACAATCAGAAGTCCAATCTATGTGCAACAATTTACTCGCTAACCCAATTATAGAAGAGTTCCATTTTACGTTAACAGAAAAAACCTAGACCAAAACCGTCTGGATATAATCAAAAACCAATTATTGTTCAATCTTGCTATTCACGATTGCCAATGTCTTTTAGCATACCTCAGTCAACCCCGAGCAATTCCTTCAGTGCCATAATAAATCTATCTGTTTCATAAGGCTGCCCCACGCTCACCCTAATGCAATCAACCAAATCCGGATCGTCATAATAACGGACAAAAACACCAAGATCGGCTAATCCCAAATAGATTTCTTTGCCACGTCCTTTGGGCAAACGAATCAGTAAATAATTAGCATGGGATGGTAGGGCTACAACTCCATCGATATACTCACATAATAGTGATAATCTTTCCCTTTCTTTTATTACCGGAGTTATCTGATTCAACAACAATTCTTTATCATCCAGGGATGCTAACAAAGCTACTTCGGCAGCTCTATTCATATTATAGGGAGGTTTAATTGTCATCATTAATCTTGCTATCTCAGGATTCATGACCCCAAGTCCAACTCTTAGTCCAGCTAGTCCTGCCCACTTGCTAAAAGTCCGCAATATTATCAGATTGGGATTCTCACTGAGTAAAGGAATTACAGTTTCGCCGCAATATTCATAATAAGCTTCATCTACAACCACCACAATCCCTAATTGCAATAACTCTATAATTTGGTCCTGCGTAGCCAAATTACCAGTAGGATTATTAGGCGACGCAATAAAAATAATTTTGGATCGTCCATCAACTGCTGCAGCTATTTGTTTCACATCAAGGTCAAAATTATCATTTCTAGGTACAGATATCACGTTACCTTTTACTAAATTAGCGGAAAATCTGTACATTCCAAATGTAGGTGTTGGCTCTATGATATTGTCTCCTGGACCAACAAACATTCTTATAATTAGATCTATGAGCTCATCGCTTCCATTTCCAGCCACTATATTAACAGGACTAACTCCGAGGTATATTGATAAAGAATCTCTCAAAACTCGCTGGTTAGGATCCGGGTAACGATTATAATCTTCAAAGCACCCCAATGCCTCTGCTACTTTTGGAGAAGGACCAAAAGAGTTTTCGTTACCGTTAAGGCGAATGACTTCGCTGGGTTTCATATTACCCTTTAGAAGTATTTCCTCCAGTGGTTTAACCCCCTCGTATCCGAAGGGATTCTGAAGATGAGGCAAAATCAAATGTTTGATATCATTCTTTTTGGGCATACTGCGGAATTTCCTCCAAGTTGTTTTATGCTAATATCCATAGTTAGAGCGAGTCCAGTTAACCCCAGAGTAAGCAAACTCAAGCCTTAAGCTCATCTGTTACCCTCTTGGGTCTACATCGGCAATCTTCACATATGATTAAAAGTAGCTTCTCCAGCCATTACCGTAACGGTTTTATCATTACTAGTTCTTACTATAAGGTGTCCGAACTTATCAACACCATCAGCCAACCCAGATACTATTTCATCATTAAAACTAATCTCTACATTTTGCCCCAACATGGACAAATATTGTTTCCACTCCTCTATAGGACTATAGCCATCCTTAAGGGCTAAATAAAGATTATCCAACTCCTGGAGTATACCCCTAAATAACGATGCTAGTGATGCATCTGCATTAGATTCCATGGTAATGCTTGTAGCTATATCAGATATCTCAGGATGCAACTTTACATTCAATCCCACGTTCAATCCAATGCCAACTATTGAGTATCCTATTGAATTTCCCTTGGTCATATTCTCAACAAGTAATCCACATATTTTCTTACCATTCACAAATATATCATTGGGCCACTTAATGTTAGGCAACAGTTCGGTCTCTCTTTCTATAGTTCGCACAATAGCGAGTGCTGTAACTACGCTTATAAATGGCAACTCCTTGGAGGTAGGATAGAAAACTACAGAAAACATCAAATCCCCAGGCCCTGAAAACCACTGCCTTTCGAATCTGCCTCGGCCGGCAGTCTGCTCATCTGTTAATACCACAGTCCCCTCAATCGTTCCTTTCCTGGCTTCACTAACAGCTTCATCCATAGTTGAAGTAAGTCTTTTATGATAAATGAACCGACTCCCAACAACAGTACTATATAATCCATTTTTCAAAGCTTCAGCTATAATATTACTGCCTACATTGTTCAATATCCGCATTCGATTCTACAACCACCTATTCAGTAGGGTTCATTTAACAAACTCAGATTTCTTACGCCAAAACAAGTAATCTTTCAATCCTAACTCGATATCAAACTGTGGAGTATATCCTTGGCATAGCAATCTACTGATATCCATGCGTGTTGACCTTGAAGGGTTATTTCCCTTTATCTCTATTGACCCTTCATCTATCCCCACGAAATTGACTTTGTTATTCGGTAATGCATTGCACATCGCTGAATAAAGTTCCGTCCTTGAACTGATCTTTCCAGACCCTATATTATAGATATCGTAATTCAAATATGACTCATCAAGCAAGAACCTTATGGCTTGACCAATATCTACTACATAAACCAAATCCTGTGCTACTCTGTATTCGTTGAAATCTATCGGTTCTCGCCTAATTGCTTTGCCAACCCATTGATGTATAAGTGACATTTTGCTTCTATGTCTAGTTTCTCGTTCCATTGGACCATACACTGTTCCCAATCTAACACTTACGGCTTGAATTCCATACAAAGAACTATATCTACTACAAATCATTTCTATTGCATATTTTGATATACCATATAAGCTATTAGGAGAAAGAATTGCATCCTCTCCTATTAATTCGTCAGTTCCCACTGCCAAACCACCATATACAGCTCCAGAGCTAACGAATAAAAATCTTTTGACCGATAGTCTTATCCCGAGATCTAGAACATTCAACGCACCTGCTATATTTATGTCTACCAAGTGCTTATCGTAATCTGGTCCCTGTTCATCCTTTGAATTGGTAAAAGCAGCAGCATGTACTATATTTTGAATATGAAAGTTCGATAAAACTTTATTTAGTACATTAATGTCTCTAATATCAGCCTGTATCCAAGTAACCTTATCTAGCCAATTTCTTAAATAACCACGCAAGAAATCACTAGGTAGTCCTACATCTAGAGAAATTACTTCGTGTCCCTCTTTAACTAAAGCTTTTACTATATTTGAACCTACAAACCCGGTTCCACCCGTAACAAGAGTCTTCATACTATTTTCCTAACCGTGACTTTTTCATAAGTATAACAGGGTAATTGACACATATAACCTACAAACATAAACTGAATAGTGATTCGCTCATCTCAGGAAATCCTATGCCCTAGAAGTGAATCTTAGTATTAATACAGAGCATTTAGCATAAATATTAATGGAGGTTTACGGTGCTGTCTGAAAGCAAGATAGTGGTTATCGGTGGTGGAACCGGGAATCATACTACTCTGACAGGACTAAAAAAGCGCAATTGTGAGCTGACTGCAGTAGTTACAATGAGTGACGATGGGGGCAGTTCTGGGCGTTTGCGTGATGAATTAGGGCAATTACCTCCCGGAGACATACGCCAATGTCTAGTGGCTCTCGCTGCGGATGATTACATCTCTGCCCAATTAAGGAAACTATTCAATTACCGATTCACGTCAGGACAAGGATTAAACGGACATAGTTTCGGCAATCTATTCATTTCAGCTCTTACTGACATCACTGGTAACCCAGCCACCGCTATAGCTGAAGCATCTAGAATGCTCCACATCAAAGGTTCTGTACTACCAGTAACTCTCACTCCTACCATCTTAAAAGCCAAATTGTTTGACGGAACCATTATTGATGGTGAATCTCAAATTGGTCTTAGGTCCACCATGTACGACTCCGAAATAGATTATGTCTACTTGGAACCAACTGCATATCCTTATCCTCCAGTCATTGAGGCTCTAGAGGCGGCTGATGCAATAGTGATTGGTCCTGGTGATATATTTACAAGCATACTCCCTAATCTTTTAGTAGAAAATGTTGCTAATGCAATAAATCAATCGAAGGCAATAAAAATTTACATATGTAACCTAATGACCAAACCAGGGGAAAGTGACGGATTTGCGGCCTCTGACTTCTTAAAATTAGTTAAATCCTATCTTTACACAGATAAACCATTGGATTACCTTTTGGTGAATAACGTTAGCTTGCCCCAATCAATAAAAAAGCGGTATCTAAGAGTTGGTCAACAACCAGTAGAGTTGGATATTGAAAACTGCAATAAGCTAGCTAGCCATATAAAACAAGCTCCGCTACTCAGAGCTGAAGTATACCTTCGGCATAACCCAGACGCTCTAGCAAATGCTATTATCGAGTTAATTGATTCTCACAGATCGGCCAATAGATAGACCTGTCAACCAGATACATTATCAATAAATTGATTTTTATAACTATCTGAAACGCAATTAAGTCGATGTGCGTCCAATAGGATAAGTCCAAGACCAATTACTGTTTGCGCATTCAGCGAAATGACACAGAACACATATCATATATCAATCATCATCCCTACATATAATGAAGCTCAAAACATTGAGATTCTTATATCTGAGCTTACCAACACCCTAACTCACAGTGATTACCAAATCCTGATTATCGATGATAATAGCCCTGATCACACCTACGACATAGTCAAAGCCATTTCTATGAAAAAGCCAAATATATATCCCATACACCGCCATAGGAAAATGGGACTAAGTAGCGCAATACTAGACGGATTCCACAAATCTAGTGGTAGCTTAATAGTTATTATGGATTCTGATCTATCGCATCAACCATCAGATTTGCTCCCAATGCTTGAAGCCGCAGCTAATGCCGATATAGTTATAGGCTCACGTTATACAAAAGGTGGCAAGATCATTGGATGGTCTTTTGTTCGTCACATAGCAAGTAGAACAGCGAATTGGTTGTCTAAAACTCTAATAGTAACAGGGGTTAATGACACGACTTCCGGCTTTGCTATTTTCAAACGTGCCACATTAGAAAGTGTTAGCCCGCTAATAAAAGCTAAAGGATTTAAATTCCTTCTTGAAGTTTTGGCATATTCACCAAACCCAAAGGTTATAGAAATTCCCATCACATTTGCAAATAGGACTAAGGGCACTTCTAAATTTAATATAAAGGAAATTCTGTTGTTTTTAAGGCTTTGCTTCTGGCTTTATATTAGACGTTTGAAACTAAAGTGATCAAATCTATCAACTACAGGATAAGTTAGCATCGCATAAATGAGAAATGTCATTAAACAATTCGATGTCCACCTTCTCGTCCTTAACATTAAGTATAGACAGGCTACAATTATCCGTTTTAAATCTTCCAACTCCAGAAATTGACACATCCATCAAAAGCGTCATCAAGACACCTATAGATCCACCATGGGCTACTATTAAAATACACCCTGTTCTATGCTTTTTTTTAAAATAGGAGACGGCAACAGCTAGTCTATCTCTAACTTCTAGCAAACTTTCGCCTTGGGGAGGTGTTGTTGATGAAGATTTAGAACTTATTTCTCCATGCAAAGCTGGAATGTATGCACCTATTTGATCGCTCTTTAATCCTTCCCATTTGCCAAAAGTTTGCTCTCTAAGATTTGGAAATACGTGAACAACAGTAGCAGAATTAGATATCAAGATATCAGCCGTTTCGCTTGCGCGTATAAGGTCACTAGTATAAACAGCATTTATCTTAACTTTGGATAAGCGCCTTCTCAACTTCCTGGCTTGTTCCCTTCCTTCCTCATTGAGAGATATGTTTGAGTGACCCTGTATTCGATGTTGCTGGTTCCAATCTGTCGCACCATGCCTGACTATGAGCCATTTGGTCATTTAGTAAAGCCTCCAATGTCAATATTAGGCACCTATATTCATAGTTGTGATATTTCTTTCAACAAATCCTTTGGTCTAACAACTAGAGCTCGTTTTCGTAAAGCACTGTAAATACTTGAAGCTTCTCCCCCGGTATAATCTCGTGCGGTAAAATCCGAATCCTCAACCAATATCAATTTATTGGAATTATTAGCTGCTTCTAGGTTAAGAAGATTGCTATTAGCAAAGTATGTCTCAGTGATTATCGTGCAATCAGCTTGAGCCACCAAATCCATGTGATAATTGTGGGATTCCTCCTTTATAGCGGTAAATGGCAATTCGTGTGGGAATACTATATCTAATACTTCAGCAGTGTGATAATCAGAATCTCCTTCACTCAATACTCCCGCAGTAACTGTGAATCCTATATCTCTTAAATGATACATAAGTCGACTACCTGAGCCACCACCACATATAACATGAATTCGTTTTTGGCTATTATTTACGGTTTCCTCATTATTCATTGTTGAAAATGAATTCATGACAATCAAATCAGTAATAGGGTCTTTATATACAAGGCTTCTCACGGAAAATGAGTCCTCCAAATTTTCTTTAGTTAATACATCAAAAGGAGCTCCCAGAGACATTATCTTTCCGGAATGTAGCAACGCTATACGATCACAAAATCTGGAAGCCAAAGAAAGATCATGTAGTGCCGTTATAGTGGTTAACCCCTGTTCAGACAACTTTTTAACCAATTCCATGATTTCAAGTTGATGCTTGATATCTAGATTAGCAGTAGGTTCGTCGAGTAATAATAAAGTAGGTTCTTGCGTTAAAGCTCTAGCAATAGCTACTCTCTGTTGCTCCCCGCCAGAAAGAGAACCTAAACGTCTATTGCAAAACATATCTGTATTGGTCAATTCCATAGCCCTAATAGCTACCTCTATATCTTTTTCACTTTCCCACTGCAACAATCTTAAATGAGGATTTCTTCCCAGCATCACAAAGTCAAACACCGAAATATAATACGGAATCGAGGGAGTTTGCTGTACCATTGCTACTTTAAGAGCCCTTTGTTTAGGACTAAGAACATTAATCGAATCATTATCAAGTTTGATATTTCCATGTTGGGGCTTAATAATCCCACTAATAATATTTAATAATGTCGATTTCCCCGAACCATTCGGACCCGCCAAACCAAGTATTTCACCTTTTAAAACTTCTAAGTTTATATCTTGAAGCAACTCGTTCTGCCCAAATGCCATATGAATATTTTGTATTTGTAATATAGTTGTGGCGCTCATAGTGTCATTCTTCGCCTACTACGTAATAAATAAAGAAACAAAGGAGCTCCTAAGAAAGCTGTGATAACACCAACTGGTAATTCAGATGGGCTAATAACAATTCGGGCAAACATATCCGTTATTATCATGAATCCAGCACCTACCAACATCGACATTGGCAGTAGTACTCTTTGATCGTATCCCCAGATCAACCTTACGGCATGTGGAGCTATCAAACCCACAAACCCAATCAGCCCACTCAGTGCCACTGCCGACGAAGCCATTAAAGCAGCGGCCGCTATCAATATAACCTTAGTCATTTCCACATTAACTCCAAGTTGTTTTATTTCAGATTGATCAATTTGAAATAGATTAAGTATGCGAGCATATATCAGTATAATTACAGACCCAATTAAAAAGTAAGGTATGATTGTCAGAACGTCATTCCAAGTTGCACCTATAAATCCTCCCATAAGCCAAGCCAAAAGAGGCTTTACATCTGGGGTCGACCTAATTATCAAGTAACTAGTTATAGCATTGGCAAAGGAACCTACTGCGACCCCGGACAAAATAATAGATGTTAACGATAATCCACTTGATTGGCGCGCGATGACATACGATGCACTTACAGCACTTACAGCTCCTATAAAAGCAACTATGGGAAGCAGATTGATCGAATATGCATATGTTGGAAAACCAGTTAACAATACAATACTAGCACCCAATCCAGCTCCCGAAGCTACTCCGATTAAATACGGATCTGCTAGTGGATTCCTAAATAACCCTTGATATGTGCCACCAGAAAGAGCCAATGAAGCGCCAACGAATCCAGCCAGCGTTATTCTAGGCAATCGTATTTGTAAAATAATCGTTCTCCAACTCTCTGGG
>VEXD01000017.1 GCA_009391235.1 SAR202 cluster bacterium AC-409-J13_OGT_754m | reverse complement strand
CTCTTATTGATTCGCCATTTGGCTTTTGGATTGAATGATATGCAACAACATCACCTGATGAACGGTGATAGTTTATCCCAGGCAGGCCTGGGCCAGGGGAACGCAATGAGGCTGCTATTCGGTAGGTTGGGCGAGGCTTGAACACATATGCTCCGGATCCAACCGGGGAATCCATTAGCTCATGTAGCAATGTTAGATCGTCTAGTATCCAAAACGAACGTCCATGAGTGGCAGCTATCAAGTCGTTGTTCTTGATAACCATGTCATAAACAGGAACTACGGGCAAGTTCAAGTGAAGAGACTGCCAAGAACTGCCGTCGTTGAAAGAGACATATGCTCCTGTTTCAGTTCCGACGTATAATAAGCCTTCTCGTTTAGGATCTTCTCTGATTACACGTGTAAAATCATCTTCTGGGATGCCATTAGTGATCAAAGTCCATGTAGCTCCGAAGTCATGAGTTTTATATAAGAAAGGCTTTCTGTCTAGAAGCTTATATCGAGCGGCAGCTACATACGCAGTAGCGGGATTATGGGGAGAAAGCTCGATGTTTCTGATTATTGTTCCTTCTTTCATGTCGGTGGGTGTCACATTGGACCACGAAGTTCCTTTGTCCATTGATAAATGTATCAATCCATCATCAGATCCAGCCCAAAAAACCCCGGGTTCATGAGGAGATTCAACAAAGGAAACGACGCTTCCTGTGTTATTTGACATAGGACTAGACGCTGTTGTGATGGGCCCTCCTGGCTGTTCCGTGATATGAGATAGGTCGTTTCGAGTTAGATCTGGGCTGATAGTTTCCCAGCTGGTTCCCTCATCTTGGGATCTAAAGACCACATTGGCTGCCACGTACAACGTGTTGGGGTCATGAGGAGAAAGGATAGTGGGAAAATGAAATTGGAAGCGATACTTGAGATCCTTTCCCGGAGTTCCATGTTCGTCTTCTGGCCAAACTGTAATTATACGCGTCTGGTCAGCATGTCTATCATAACGTAGAAGGGTTCCTCCTCCGCCAGGAGCACTACCTATTGCTCCCGCATACACTATGTCAGGGTTGTCAGGGCGAACTGCTATATGACCACTTTCTGCGCTGCCAACTTGAAAACATTCTTTCCATGGAATTGCGCCCGAGTTGTGTTGACTCGGAACACATATCGCTGAATTGTCCATTTGGGTTCCGTAGACTTTATAGGGAAACTCATTATCCGTGTCTAAGTGAAAAAAGCTAGCAGTAGGCTGATTGTATATCGTTGACCACGTCTCTCCTCCGTTTAAAGTAATCGTAGCTCCTCCGTCGTTTCCTTCTATCATCCTTTGTGAATTTCGTGGATCTATCCATAGATCATGGTTGTCTCCATGAGGAGTAGCAAAAGTAGAAAAAGAACTTCCCCCGTCAGTTGAGCGATAGGCTTGAACAGATAGGATATAACATGTATCTGGATCCTGTGTATCCGCGAAAAAGTGAGTATAGTAATGTGCCCTCATCCAGAGATCTTTGCGGCCAGTAAGTTTTTTCCATGATATACCTCCGTCATCCGAACGGAATATTCCTCCATCTTCCGCTTCTATTTGAGCCCATACCCGTCCGGGCTTGGGTGGGGAAACTGCAACAGCCATTCTTCCTTTTACTCCTGTAGGCAATCCAGCGTTGTTACTAATATCGACCCATGTTTCTCCTCCGTCAGTAGTTTTGTATAGCCCACTGTCAGGCCCACCGCTAGATGTATTCCAGGGAGTTGATAGTGTTTCGAATATAGCAGCAAAAAGAATTCGAGGATTGTTTGGATCCATTGTGAGGTCTATAGCACCAGCCTTGTCACTTTTATGAAGAACTAACTTCCATGACTTTCCTCCATCAATAGAACGATATACGCCACGCTCAGAATTGGGGCCATAAGGATTTCCCAATGCTGCAACAAAAACAACTTGGGAGTTTTGGGGATGGATGCGAATTCTTGAAATATGGCGGGTTTCTTTTAGGCCCACGTTTTCCCATGTTTTTCCTGCATCAGTGGATTTGTACACTCCATCACCGTGAGAAGAATCTGTTCGAACGCAAGACTCACCTGTTCCCACATAGATGATATTAGGGTCTGAGTTCGCGACAGCTATTGCTCCTACGGCTGAAGTGTTAAAGAAGCCGTCAGATACATTTTGCCAATACATACCGGCGCTAGTGGTTTTCCAGACTCCTCCCGCAGAAGCTCCATGATAAAAGACAAGATCATTTGCAGGATCGCCAGCTACCGCTACGACTCTCCCTCCCCTGAAAGGCCCGATTAGTCGCCATTCTAATGATGTGAGGAGCGATGAATTAATTGTAGGATTACGGTCTGACCTTTTAAGTTCCTGCATTGAACTGCCTCCTAATCGCGTTATGACTACTCTGATATAAGCAAAGAGGAGGCAGTTTGTCAAAGGGCACTGTTGTTTGCTAAGGGTGTTGCATGGGAATCTATCTTAATAATCCGGCCTTATTGACGATATTTAGGCTATCAACTAACCTTTCTTTGTTTCCATAAGATGAATCAAAAACTGGAGGTGGATCATGGGAGCCTTTAATTCCAATGACCTGTTCTCAATGATTAAAGCTAGCTATGGCATGAGACTTTCCGATGATGAGCTGGAAGAAGTTAGGGATGGCGTAAAAAGAATTACTGAATTAACTGACGCATTAAGAAGTGTGCAATTAGAGAATAGAGATGAACCAATGTATTGGTTTAAACCGTACACGCGCAAGGAGCTGGAATGATGGAACAAGTAATATATCGTCCCATTCGTGAACTTTCTGAGTTAATAAGCAACAAGGAGCTTTCCCCGGTTGAATTGGTCAACACTTTTCTCGATCGGCTTGAAAAATTAGGCCCCAGATATAATGCTGTAGTCTCTCTTACGAGGGATAGAGCTATCAAGCAAGCCCAAAAAGCAGAAAGGGAAATATTAAAAGGTGCTTATCGAGGAAAATTACACGGAATTCCATTTGGAGCCAAGGATCTCTTAGCTACTAGTGGGAATATTCCTACAACATGGGGGGCAGAGCCACTCAGAAACCAAGTTTTTAATTATGATGCTACAGCCATTGTTAACTTAGAAGCTGCGGGGGCGGTTTTATCCGCCAAATTGGCAATGGTGGAATTGGCAGGAGGAATGGGATATCGTCAACCTAACGCTGCATTTACTGGACCAGGTGTTAGCCCTTGGGGAAACGGCATGGCCTGGAGCGGGGGGTCATCAAGCGGTTCTGGGTCTGCCGTTGGTGCTGGCCTAGTTCCCTTTGCGATTGGAAGTGAAACATGGGGGTCGATTTTGGGCCCGGCGAACAATTGCGGCGTGTCGGGATTACGTCCTACCTACGGGCGAGTAAGCCGCTACGGAGCTATGGCACTCTGCTGGACTTTAGACAAAATAGGCCCTCTGTGTGTTAACGCTGATGACTGCGGCATCGTATTAGAGGCTATGGCCGGGCATGATCCAAGTGATCCAACAACAACATCAGAAAAATACCAGTATGATACGCAAGATGGAAACCCACGAAAGTTTAGGATTGGTATAATCAGGGATGTTGCAGAAGGGACAGATGAAGCTGTAAGGAAAAACTTTCTGGAAAGCCTTAAATCACTTGAAGAAATTGGGACGATTGAGGAAATAAATCTCCCAGAGCTTCCCTATGAGGCCGTAACAAGGACAATCCTTTTTGCTGAGGCTTCTAGTTCCTTTGAAGACTTCATTGATAGTGGCAAAAACATGGAACTAACAGCTGAAGAAGATCGATTTGGTGGATATGCGGGTCTTACGATTCTTGCTAAAGATTACATTAGGGCACTTCGCATAAGAGGAATGATAGCGAAGGTAATTGACCAAACTTTTGAAGATTATGATGTATTGGTAGGGCCGAGCCGACCCTCTGTAGCTCCCCCTATAGAAGGGGAATTCCGTAGTGTTATCCGAGCAGGCGCAAAAGACTTAATGGGTGCGATTGGCAATGGGGCAGGGCTACCAGCAATTTCCGTTCCTAATGGATTTTCCGCCGAAGGATTGCCAACCGGAATTCAATTCATGGGGCGAGCATATGCAGAGAACACTGTTATCAAAATTGCCCGTGCCTATCAATCATTAACCAAATGGCATGAATATCATCCAGAACAACTAGCACAATAGAATTCGCCAAGATTCCAACCTAGGTTAAAAATTAACCGCGGGGGTCAAAGAATGATAAGAACCCACGATTGACGATGCGCGGCTTTTATGGTCTTATGTGGAACATAGAGGTTTGCCTGAAGGGCACTTTAAGAGGAGGCTTAAAATGAAAGATGGATTTAAGGTAATTGATGCGGATGGTCATTTCTATGAACCACAGGATATATGGGACAAATATGTTGAGGGACCAGCTTATGATCGACGTCCGATTGTTACAGGCCTACACGGAAACTCGCTCTTTCAAATAAAGGGAAGAGAAATGAAGGGAGGCCCCCTTGGGTCTAAAGTGCTTTTTGATCAAATGGAAGAGAAATTTGGGCATGCGTTTAGAGATAACTGGAGTATGGGAAGCCGCATTAAGGATATGGAAACGCATGGATGGGATATTCAAGTATGCCTGCCAACGAATGCTTCAGGTGTGAATAATATACAAGACGTGGAGCTCTCAGCTGCTCTTTGTAGAGCCTATAATAATTGGGCATATGAGTTTTCTCAACAGGCTCCGACTCGCGTAAAATTCACCTCATTAGCCCCAGGAGCTGACCTGAAGGAAATGGTAAATGAGACGCGTAGGTCAATAGCAGAATTGGGTGCTGTTTCAGTTAACTTACCCCCGGCTATCCCTGACAAGATGTGGCATCATCCTGACTACGATTCAGTGTGGAGATTGGCAGAGGAATTGGATTTCCCCTTGTCAATACACGGAGGAGTGAGTGCTAGCGGCCAACCTATGTCTAATGCCAGATATGCAGAAAAAACCGGTGCGCTTATAGCCCTGAGAGCGGCTACCGGGTTTCCAGTAGAAAATATGATGAGCATGGGTCACTTCATGCTTACTGGAATTTTGGATCGATTTCCCAAATTGAAACTTTTGGTTTTAGAAGGTAACTGTGGGTGGGTACCGTTTTGGCTTAACCGACTAGCGTCAGTTAGTGAAGGCCGGCAGAACGTGTTTTTTGATTCCAATCCGCTTGAACTTTCGCCACAGGAATATTTCCTCAGAAATATATCTGTAGCTGCTGATGCCGACGAACCTACCATAAAGTACGTCGTAGATTTTATTGGGAACGATAACATCGTATTTAATACGGATTATCCTCACCCAGATGCTCCTGCAAGCCATGAGCCCGTTCAGAACATGATTGACCAGCCATTGACTGAGGAAGATAAACGGAAAATACTGTGGGATAATTCAGTAAAAATCTATGGAAAAAAACTCATAGAAGGGCATCCTTTGGCAAGCATATAACATTTAATCAGTCTAAAACATCAGATATGATCTGATAGCGGGATGGGGCTGCAATAGCACTCCTAACGCCTTGAGGAGCTTTTAGGTTAGCTGATCCCAACCTTGACCATGTGCATCAAATCGACGATGTAATTCATGCACAGTATCTTCGGGGATATTAAGCCCTGCATTTATCATATCTATGTTTGAAGCCATATGTGCCGGGTTCCGCGTTCCTACGATAGCTGTGTCCACCTCAGAGTGAAATAATGCGAAGGCCAGTGCTAACATTACCTCATGATGCGGACCACCCGGAATTGGCCCATCGGCTGCCATGGCTTGGGATCGTTGTATGTATTCGTTTGCCCAAGGCCAATAGGATCCGATTACTGGCCCATCGGCTGCCATAACTTGAGCTCTTCCAAAGTATGAATCCGCATATTTTGATGGACTATTGGTTACCCCCCATGCTCCATTTGCTATAGGACGTTTAATGATTATCCCCATGCCGTTAGATTTAGCAATAGGGAAAAGTTTTAAACGCGCGTGTTGATCGACCAGATTGAAACTGGTTTGCAGGGTGTCGAAAATTCCACTTTCTACGGCCCATCTAGCGGCGTCATTATCTCCGCTGTATCCAATAAACCGAACCTTTCCTGAATCCCGAGCGTTTTGAATAGCTGTTATAACCTCGCCTTCTTGCAAAATAGAAGTATTGCACGAATGCAGCTGAATGAGGTCAATATAGTCCGTTTTCATTCGCTTCAGGCTTCTTTCTATACTGTAGGTAATGGCATCCGCAGTCCATGCAGCGCTACCATATTCCTCTATCCCATGGCCACACTTAGTAGCTAGAATATATTCATGCCTTCTGTGTGGGATAGTTAGTCCTATGAGCTCCTCGCTAATTCCATAGCAGCCTGCTGTATCAAGAAATGTAATCCCGCCGTCCAATGCTGCATTCAATACTTCTCTCGCCTGATTGATATCAGCCATGGAAAGTTGATTTCCGATTTCTGAGAGCCCAGCTCCGAGCTTGCTGATTTTAAGATTAGTCTTTCCGAGAGTGGAAATCTGCATAGGATAAGACTCCTTTTAGGACTCGTTTGGAATACTAATCCGAAGGGTTCTTCTACAATGGAATCCTAGATTAGTTTAACTACCAACTTCATCTAGGGGTCTGAATGGAACAGGATCCACTTTATCCAAGTCTGGATGTGAAAAATTCTCTATACCTGCGATTATTACATTTAAGCGGTGAGTTACTTCTACTAAATCTTCTTCGCTCACCTCTAAAGACGAAGCTTTGGCCAGAACTCGAACTTCATCAAAACTTAAGTCAGGCATGGAATCCTCTCTTTAATTACTGATTATTTAAATAATAGTTCTATGGGCAGGGTATTCTTATGCCTTCTTCGTGTCAAGGGGTCTAAGTTTCAAGTTCAACGTTGGAATTAAACCACTCTGTTAAACATTGTTGATTAAGATTGAGCCATTGTGTGTTCAACCGGATCCGCTCCAAGCTTTGTTGTATAGTCCGATTAGCCGATGGAGCAGGGTTTTCTTTAAAGAATACTTCTACATCTGTTGCTAGGTCCATTGAATTGAAGGAGCCTGTTATTGAAGCTAAGCGCATTATTAAGAACCCTCCTGCCCCGTAACGTCTATTTAATTCTGACCAGTTATTCTTAATAAAACCCCACGCAAGTTTTCTGCCTATCCTGTTTCCAGCAACTGCCGATATTAGGCTTACTGTGTCTTGGGAGCGAACTTCCGGACTCATAGCAATATTTAATGTTTTTGTTAAGAGGCTTGTATCATTAAATGAGGCTAATGAAAATAATAATCGCAGCTTTTCTTCCTGTCCCTGGGATTGGTTTGCTAGACTGTGGAGAATTTCGTAGGAATCTAAAGATCCGGTTTGAGCCACTAATTCAAAGACCGCACTTCTAAGGTCTGGGGTTATTGATGAGGGTGATTGAAGGTACTCCTCGAACATCGTATTAGCTGTATCTAACGTGTTGATATCCCCATATAAGCCTATTTGCCTCAGGATATTGGGGCGGAGCAAAGAATGCAGATGGCCCTCTCCAGTTGTTGGATTCCAGCCTAAGTGGGTTGCAATAGGAGATAGTAGGGCTTTGGCAAAAGACAAGAATTGAGGAAAGTATGACTGTGAGAGGATAAGGGACTCGAATCCCCGCAGGTTGCCCAATAGAGCAGCCCAAACAGATGAATCTGTCTCATTCGAATAGGCTTGAATTAAACTAAGAAAGAGAGAAGGAGAAAGGTGTCCCGCCCTCATTAAAGCGTAAGCATCGTTTTGAAGCCCTAGGCGATCGCTAGCACTGAGTTCTTTCGAGACCACCGCATTCCTCAGGTAGCCCCATTCAACTGGCGAATAGTTGACTCTATAGAATCCAGTATGCCCTGAGTTTGCTTTTGCCCAACCATTTAATTCGGGTAAATTAAGGCTGTAAGATAGGCTAGCATTTTTCAAAAGAAGGGCAACTTTTTCCCTAGAACCGGATAACTCGATGCTAATTGGTATTTGCCAAAGCGCATTATCATAGGAGTCACAAGATAGAATATTTTCGTATAGAAAACGAGATTGCGAAAAATGAGCCAAGGTTTCTTTCTTGTCTCTATCAAAAGTTACCTTTATCAGAGGATACCCAGGTTGCTTTATCCAGCTGTCCATAATGGCAGTTACGGGCTTCCCAGTTGCTGCTTCTAACCCTTCCCATAGGTCATTAGTGCAAGCATTTCCGTAGGCATGCTTTTGAAGGTAAGTGTATATGCCTTTTTGAAAAGGCTTTTCTCCTAGATAATCTTCAAGCATGCGGAGAACTGAGGCTCCTTTGCTGTAGCTGATAGCATCGAATAACTCTTCTATTTCGGCAGGGTTTTCAACCTGCATTTCAACCGGATGAGAGTTCTTGAGCCCATCAAGGCTGAGTCCAGCAGCATTGTCTTGTGCAACAAACTGTGTCCACATATCCCATTCAGGATACAGAAAATCTACAGCTTTGTTCCCCATCCATGAGGCAAAACTTTCATTGAGCCACAAAGCGTCCCACCAGTCCATCGTGACCAAATCTCCAAACCACATGTGAGCCATTTCGTGAGCAATTATTTCAGCAATCCTTTGCTGGGTGTTTTTAGAGGAGTTGTTTGGGTCAAAAAGCAAGGCGGTTTCTCTGTACGTTATAGCTCCCCAATTTTCCATTGCTCCTGCTGCAAAGTCAGGGATTGCTATGTGGTCCAGCTTATCAAGAGGATAGGGAATTCCAAAATAGTTGTTGTAAAACTCTAGTAACTTTATGGCAGTCTTTAAAGCAAAGGATCCCTGAGCTTCTTTTCCACGTGTGGCCCATACCCGGATAACAGTTCCATCATATGCTTTGTCTTCTATTGAACTTAGGTCTCCCACCACGAATGCCAAAAGATAAGTGGACATGATCGGAGTTTTGGCAAAGCGCACTGACTTTAGCCCACCCTGCAGACGGACTTCTTTTTCTATGGTGGTGTTTGATATGGCGGTGAGGCTTGATGGGATAGTAAGCGTTACATGGAATGTAGCTTTAGAGGAAGGCTCATCCCAACAAGGGAAAGCCATTCGAGCACTCGTCGGCTCGAATTGTGTAGTCGCTAAGTGCCTAGCTTCTCCATTTTCGTCAAGATATTCACAGCGATAGAAACCTTTAAGTTGATCGTTTAATGTTCCGTTGAAATAAATTGAGAGGAAAGCATCGCCTTTGGGTAATTCCTCTGGAAAAACAAAGGAAACTGTTTCCTCTGTTTCATTTATTAGCGTTTCAATAGGTCTTATGCTTGATCCATCCCCCAGCTTTATACTGCTGTAAGTTATTTGCAGAAGTGATGAGTTAATCACAACCGATTGGGTGTTTTCGAGAATCTGGAGGTGGATTGAAACATTCCCTTCAAAGGTAAATGAATCTAGGCATGGGGAAAGAGATAAATTGTAATTCACGGGACTTATGTTTGAGGGAAGGCGATAACTCTGGATCTGTGACATACTCCCTCCTTGATCGGAGTCTGAAAATTAAAGAAGAACGAGTTGATTTTAAGTTGGCAGAGAACACCCTACAACTTTTTTGCCAAAGAGTCTACCAATAAAAGTTGTAGGGCGTTAGTTAATCCCTTGGGGATTCTTATTTGAATGGTGTAGCCTATTTGTTCTCCGCAAATATTACCATTTAGGCTAAATCATAATGGAGCTTCGTTCGTTTAAGATTGTAATAGTAGGATTCCTAGTATTCTTCAGTGCCTTATATGGAATCCAAATGGCTATTGTCATGCCAATCCTCTCCGAAATCATGGACCAATACCAGATAAGCCGGGGTGAAGTGAGCTTGCTTACCTCAGGAGTTTTTCTGATCCACGGCCTTATGATTATACCGGGGAGCATGATAGTCGCACGATTAAAAATCAAGAGGGCTTATGCTGTAGGTTGTTTCTTGAGTGGAGCCATGGTGCTCACAGTTTTTGCGGATTCTTTTATTTTGTTAATGATATTAAGAGTTTTTTATTCATTAGCTTTTATATTTATGATGCCAGCTAGCGGAAAGATGTCTATGCTGTGGTTTAGCAAGAAAGAGAGGCCTATAGTAAACAGCTTGTTTGTGACTACCTTTACTATAGGTATTGCCATAGGCACATTTGCTGGAGCTCCTTTATCAGAGGAACTAGGATGGAAGGTAGCGGTTTCTATTTTCGGAGCCTTTTCCTGTATTGGAGGAATTTTTTGGTTAATTATAATAAAGCCTCCTCCTGAAGAGAATAAAACCCCAAATGTGGCCGGATTTACGAACTTGATTAAGGCTCTTCGCTCTAAGGTTACTATAATACTAGGATTAGCTGATGGCTTTGCTTTAGCTCAATATGCAGTTCTAACTACATGGTTGCCCACCTATTACAATGAGGTTATGGGCCTGTCTTTAGTGAAGTCGGGTTTCTTAGTAGGTCTGATTCCACTGGCTGGAGCTATTAGCGCTATTGGAGGCGGATTAATCGCATCGCGATATATTAGGAGGAAACCATTCTTTATATTGCCAGGACTATTAATAACAGCGGCAGGATTTGGGACTTTTTTGTTCAATAATGATGCCATCATTTACATTTCAATAGCGGCGTTAGGGATGTGTAGTTTTCTGTATCTGCCCGCATTCCTGACGTATCCGATGGAAGTAAAGAACAGCACGGAAAATGACGTGGCTCTTGTTTGGGCAGGAACGTTTGCGATAGGAAGTCTACTGGCAGTTATATCTCCAATATCAGTGGGGTATATAACGGATCTTACTGGTTCCTATCTTCCCGGATTCAGTTTTTGGGCTATAGTCGCAAGTGGTCTATTGTTTTGTGGGTTGATTTTACCGGAGCCAGGAAAAACAAGCTTAGATTTACGGAAATCAGATTAGACTATTCGTTCTCCTCCCCTCATCACCATTGTCATCTTTCGTAGGGCCTTGATATTTTCAAGAGGGTTATTGTCTACTACTATAAGGTCTGCTTCTAATCCTGGAACTACAGTTCCGGTGAGATCTTCCACATGCATAGCTTTAGCTGCAGTACCCGTTGCAGCTTGAATTACGCCCATGTTACTCATCCCAGCATCGGACATAAGCTCAAGGCCTATGCAATAATCCCCAAAGCCACTGATAGCGTCGGTTCCAGCGATAGGTTGAACTCCGAATTCACTCCAGGCTCTGCCTAGGAATGCTAGTTGGTTTTCACACTTGGCGGCAACCCAATCAAGCCTCACCTGGTCCTCTTTCGAAAACTTCTTTCCCTGCTCCTCTTTCTTGTTAAGTAGTGACTCCCTTCCCCGATAGCCTGTTTGAACTGTGGGGCTCAAATAAGTTCCCTGTTTAGCCATTTGTTCTACCACATGCGGATAGAATTTATAAGATCCATCTGGCTCGTTGAAGCCAAGGTGTTCTATCATGTCTACGCCGGCTTCCACAGCATTGGCGATGCTTTGCGTTGCGTGACAGTGAGCAGTTGTAGGCTTGCCCATGTTGTGAGCTTCATCCACGATAGCTGTCAATTCTTCTACTGTATAAGATGGCTGCAAGAGACTTGTGATAGCCGTACCTCCTCCTGATGCCATTATTTTAATGTGGTCAGCTCCATCTTTAACTAGTTCTCTGACTGCGGCACGTACAGCATCTACTCCATCAGCCTCTTGATTGCACCAGAAAAAATGACCGCCTGTCATAGTTACTGGGCGCCCACAAAGAAGCAGACGAGGTATCGTTACATATCCCCTATTGCCGCCCTCTCGAAGGTTAAAAGTAATTTTATTCCGTGCTCCATTTTCCCTCATCGTGGTTACCCCAGATTTCATATGGGTGAGGGCATTTCCTATAGAACGGAGTAGCATTATTTCATCGGTATCAGACTCAATTACTTGTTCATAGCTTTTGCCAGGAACTCCAAACATAAGGTGTGTATGCGAATCCATAAGTCCGGGCAGAAGGTGACCGTTAGGAAAATCTAAAGTTTGGACATGTTGCCCTTCTGGTATAGAAACCTTGCCTTGTTGGCCAACAGCTTTGATTTTGGTTCCTTCTACTACCACCACAGCTTTCTCTATTGGCTTTGCTCCCGTCCCGTCTATCATAGACCCAACATTAATTACTGTAACTTGATTAGGGTCAATAAATATGTTCAACCTACCAGGAGCTCTTAGTGGTGAGGAAGGGCGAGGAACGCCTGGAGCAAACACACCAGTTCTGTAAGTAGCCATAGTAGTCATTTCTCCTTAGTTTGTTTGGTTAATCAGGAACTATAATCACGTTCTTTAAGGTAGTTCACCATTAAGTCGTAGTAGTTTTCCATATAATGGTCAGCCATTTCATCCGAAGTGGTTTGCCAAACTCCGGCATGTGACATCATATATCCAAGCACTTCATCTAGGTACTTAATTCGACTAGGGTGACCCATGTTTGCAGGATGGATGGATATACATATTTGGCGAGCGTTATCTGCGCCTTCTTCGTATAGCACGTCGAATTGGTCTTTTACACATTGAGCCCAGTATTCAGGAGATACTCCGAAACGACTGAATGTTCCATCGTTCAGGTCGAGGTTATAAGGCATTGATATAATCCGACCGGATTCAACTTTCATGGGGAAGGGTTGGTCGTCATGGCCCCAGTCTGCATTGTAAATAAGACCTGCCTTTGCCATGAGCTCAGCGGTATTACCCGATGGAGACACACCGGGAGTGAGCATGCCTTTTAGTTTCTTTCCTGTGTGTCGATAGAGAGTGTCTATACAATCTTTGTAGAATGCAAGCTCTTCATCCGGAGTCATTAGATGAAGGAATCGATTATTGTAAATTCCGTGAGACATATAATCGTAATCTCTTTTCATCATGGAATCCCTGATTTCAGGGAAATGCTCTAGTATGGCTTCGTTTAGCGATATGGTGCAACGAATCTTATGATGGTCGAAGACTTCTAGCATGCGCCACCAACAAACTCGATTTCCGTAGTCATGGCTGGCATAGCTCATCACATCTGGTAATGGGCTTCTGCCAGGCCCCCCTCTAT
>VEXD01000016.1 GCA_009391235.1 SAR202 cluster bacterium AC-409-J13_OGT_754m | reverse complement strand
TCCAGATATAGCACTGTCATACAAAGACTTCAGAGACAGATGGGAACATAATTGGTCTCAAATGGAGTTCGTAGCGTACACCTATCTAATGCAAGGAGTCACAGGATTCAGGCAAACGCCCGGACCAGCCCACTTGGAACTAAAACTTAAGAGAAAAATAGACTCTGGGGAAATACCAGGACCACGAATGTATTTAGGTGGGGCTCTTTGGATGAGCAAAGCTCACTGGGACCAACATTTATCTATAAATTCTCAATATGATACTGAGGCTATCGAATTCATAAAGCATGAATTCGAATACAACGTGATAGAAAATCTTAATGATTTGGATCCTAATAATTGGGGAGTAGAAGGGCCAAATTTTAATTTCTGGAAACTGTACATGTGGGAAGAACCCTTTGATGGCCAAAATGATTTCACGGACCAGGAACTAAGATTCATAATCGACCGTGGCCATGAATTAGGAAAGGTTATTGATGTTCACTGTGGTGGACACAATAATGGGCTTCGAAGAATGCTGGCATTTGATATAGACACTCTGGAACACCCTTTTTACGGTCACGAATTAATTGATTGGGACATAATAGAAGAATATGTCAGCAAAGGCGTCATAGTAGCCACTTTGCTAGAAGTGATGATACAAAAAATAGAAAATGCGATAGACCCACATCGGTTCAATGAAACCCGATACACCATGTCACTCTGGGGGGCATCTAGTAATCCAGGACCATATGAGCATAGACTATTAATGCAATACAGAGATAAATTGCTATATAACCAACGGAACCCTGATAAACCCCAATTATCTCTCTACCCACCTGATTCCACAGCAACAATCCAACAAACGTTCAATCAATACAAAAATAATCTATTAACTTCTAAAGAAAATATGGGTAGGTTCATAAAAGCAGGGGCCAAATTTTGGATGGGCACAGATACTGGTGCCTTCATGACAATGAGACAGGAGGACCCATATGCACGTGAAATGGCTCATATGGTTGAGATGGGAATGACGCCTATGCAAGCCATACAGGCGGCCACTAGAAATGGCGCAGAAGGATTGGGGCTTCTAGATGAACTAGGGACCATAGAAAAGGGAAAGATAGCTGATATCATAGTAGTAGCCGGAGACCCATTAACAGACATTCAATCAGCAATGAAACGGGTTTATGCAGTCATAAAAGACGGAGTGCGTTATAAATAGGACCCAGTTAAAGAATCAATCAATGTAAAGAAATGTTGATTCAATAACAAGCGTAAGATAGTATTGGCATCTGAAAACAAGTGAACATAAGGTTTAATATTATTCTGTGCTATCGACAAACCCACGTTCCATGGGTGTATTCGAAATAAGTATACATCTATATCACTGAACACCACATACATTACAAAACAGGGAGATAGAGAAGTTGGAACCTGAATACGGGGTTGTATATGCACTAACTCTTGGCTTTTTATTAGGGTTAAAACATGCAACCGATGCGGACCACGTGGTGGCAGTATCAACTATAGTAGGTGACTCCAAAAGCATATGGCGGGGTCTTTGGATTGGTGGTTCATGGGGTTTAGGCCATACTACACCATTATTGATCTTAGGAATAATAATCTTAATGTTCAAAGAAACAGTTTTGGACAAATATGAATCAATAGCCCCCTTTTTAGAACTCGGTGTTGGATTTATGCTCATATTCCTGGGGCTCCAAGTGATGTGGAAAATTAGTTCCGGCAGATTATACCTCCACCAACATGTCCACAATGATGGAGACCATATACATATCCATTCCACTCACCAACAACACAATCAGAGTCCATCCCACAAAGGTGTCAATCTAGTCAACCACACTAGACCTTATTTCAGACTTAAGTCATTTATTATTGGCATTATCCATGGTTTAGCTGGCAGTGCAGCGGTAATGTTGATATTACTACCAACAATTGGTTCATTTTGGTTAGGTTTAGCATATATATTATTGTTTGGTATAGGAACAATCATATCCATGTCTGCAATCACATTGATCTTGGGTCTGCCGTTTGCGATAGGCAAAGGCTTCAAAAATATCAACGTAACTGTATCTGGAATAGCTGGGTTTGCCAGCATAACTTTAGGAGCCTTGATCACCTACGACTTTGCATTCAACACAACTCTTGTTCCGTTCTAGAAACACCAGAACAATATTCTTAGCCATTAATATGCTTTTTTAAAATGGTTTCACAAAAACGAGCTGTGTTGACTAGGTCATTTACAGGAACGTATTCTCGCACGGTGTGCATTTCTCGAGTAGACATGCCAACTACAATGCACTTCATCCCTTTCTCGATGAAAATATTGGCGTCGGTACCCCCGCCAGAGGGACCTATCTCAGCCTCAAGTCCTAGTTCAGCCAATACTCTAGTAGAACGCTCCACCATGGAATCATCATCTGAAAGATAATACATCTTAAATTCTACCTTCAGGTCCCCATCAATGATGGCATCTTTATATTTACCCCTAGCATCATCTAAGGCCTGCAGAACTTCTAATCGCAATAAGTCTACGCTTTCAAGATTCCTACTTCTGAATTCGCCAGTAAACGATGCTTTTTCTGGAACCGTGTTTCTTACGCTACCACCAGAAATCGTCCCAATATTAAATGTTGTTTCCTCATCAATTCTTCCCTGTGGCAATCTAGTAATGATATCTGCAGCTATTCTTATAGCTGAAAGTCCCTTTTCAGGTTCAACTCCAGCATGTGCCGAGCGACCTGTTATATCTACTTCAATACTCATATATGTAGGACTGGCAACAGTAAGTTTGCTAACTGGGCCGTTACCATCAAATACTACCCCTTCTTTAGCGCTAATCAGATTCATGTCCAAATTGCGTGCACCAACTAAACCTATTTCTTCTTCTCTGGTGAAGACTAACTGTATTGGTATGCGGTCTACCCCATCTTCTTTAATAGATTGAAGCGCCTCAAGAATAGCTGCGACACCAGCTTTACAGTCTCCTCCCAATATAGTCGTTCCGTCAGATCTAATTTGTCCGTCCATTACTATGGGTTTAATGCCACGGCCTGGCTCGACAGTATCCATATGAGCAGACAATAACAACGGATTATCACCCGTTTCAGAGGCAATAAGATTTCCATAGGTATCTCGCTGAGTATCCAGCCCCAAATCTGAAAGCCGCTTTATCAAGTCTACAGCCATATCTTCTTCATACCCTGAAGGACTATCAATTTGAACTATATCGCAAAAGGTTTTAATCAACCTGGATTCATCAATCATTTACATCACCCAATAGACAGCATTTTGTTTGTTCCATACAGCGCCTTAAAAGTCTTATACCGTTAAGTATTAGCCCAAAGCCATTATACAATAGGATACTCTGATGGTATTATCAATGACAGAGGTATAGCCTATGCTGAGCCGTCCATTTTTGAAATGGGCTGGCGGTAAAACCCGCCTCCTAAACCAGTATAAATATCTTTTCCCTAATTGTTTCCGTGCTTATCATGAACCCTTCCTTGGAAGTGGGGCTATTTTCTTTAAGCTAAAGTCTATCAATTTAATTAAAACCGCCCAATTAGGGGATCGAAACAGCGAGTTAGTGAATTGCTATCGCATGGTCAGGGATGCATTATCAGATGTCATACTTGAGTTATCAAAACACCAGCTCAACCACTCAAAGGAATATTTCTACAATATTCGGTCATTGGATCCTGTGGACCTTGACCAAGTAGCAAGAGCTGGTAGAACGATATATTTGAACAAAACCTGTTTCAATGGTCTATTTAGACTAAATAGACAAGGGAAATTCAATGTTCCCTTTGGAAGATATAGTCGACCATCGATCCTTAACATAAATACATTAACGTCAGCCAGTTTGGCACTAGAAGGCACAACGCTTGTTGATGGAGATTATAGATACATTATAGATAGAGCCCAATTAAAAGACTTCGTATATATAGACCCACCTTACTATCCAACTAGCAAAACAGCTAATTTCACAAGTTATACTGCAGCCGCATTTACAGAAATACACCAACGGGAATTAGCGACCATAGTAAAGGATTTGACTAACTCAGGAGTGTCAGTAATGATCAGCAACTCAGATACACATTTGATACGTGAATTATATAAAGACTTTTATCAACACCGTGTGCAAACTAGTCGTTCTATTAATTCCAACCCGTCAAAAAGAGGAAACATATCAGAGTTGTTGATAACTAACTACAAAACAGGCACATAAACTTAACAACTGATTTATGGCAAATAAGACTCTATTTCTAGGGAAAACATCTTTCGCTGCCATCTTCTTATCCCCGAATCATATTGCTCTACACGAAAAGAGCCAGGGCATCTGGATATCCGTTTAAGACTTGGCATGGACCACACTAATGAAGGGTCTATGTTTAAAGTATTTGCCTTTTCACTTCTCCATACTTTCAGTTGATTTAATAGGTTAGTTGCAGAAATGCTCATTCCCGTGCGACTTGGGTAATCAGAAAGTGAAGAATAGATTGGTGGATCCTCCATGCCCTTAACAACACTTCTTTGGATAAGCCTACTTAACCGCTCATTCTTTTCATGTTTCAAAAATAAACAAATATCCAAGTCAATAGAGCCAGCAGATGCTATAGCAATTAACGCATCATGAGGGATTACATAATATGGAGGAATATTCCTCTTGCAAGCCTCTTCCTCTCTTAAAGCAAATAACCGCTTGAGTATGGCCCTTCCTCGTCCATCCAATTGATAGCTACCCTTGACGGATAGAAAAGCAGTTTCTAGGTTAGGTGCAACATAGTGTATTGCTTCTAATCGTTCGAATTCCTCTTTAACCCATCCTTCGCGCCCCAGATTTTCCATTCTCTTTTGCAGAACATTTCTAAGCTCAATAAGATACCGAACATCTTCAGCCGCGTATCTTAACGCAGCTGCACTCAACGGCCTAGAAGCCCAATCACTTTTTTGAATTTTCGAATCCTTTATAATCTCAATCCCTAACAATTCTTTAATCAAAGATGCCAGTCCAACCTGCTTAACACCTACGAATCTTGCAGCAACGCCAGTATCGAATAGATTGGTAATCCGAAAATTCCATTGTCTATCTAAGCATCGTACGTCGTAATCTGACCCATGCATCACTTTAATAATTGAAGGGTTATGCAACAAGGATCCCAATATATCCAAATTCTTAACAGCCAAGGTATCAACAAGATATATGCCAGAGGAGGCAGATATTTGAATCAAGCAAACTTTTTCGGGATACCCATGACGACTATTAGATTCCGTATCCAAAGCGACAGCAGGTTCTTCTTTTAGTACAGATAGCACCCCAGACAACTGGGTCGCGTCTTTTATAAATTGGACAGGCAAGTGTCTTTTACCCACAATATTTTTGCACTAAATACATAAGGTTATAAAGATCTGTTACGGTCCCACATGTAAGTTCATTTAGGATATGGTGGAGACGGGGGAGAGTCGAACTCCCCGTCCAAGAAAAGTCGAGCGAAAATATGCTACATGCTTAGCTAGTCTTTAATTTTTGCATTTCAGGCTACTGACCAGCACCGTTCCTAAAAGCTATCCGATGTTTTCTTAGACCATTCCTTATCGGATTCAGAAGGGTAGCACCTCGGCATTATTGCGCCTGGCACCTCACACCCGAGGATTGCAAGGACAGACGAGCTGCCTATATTAGGCAGCTAAAGCGAATTCACGTTCGCCAGTTAATTTTTTGCCATTGGATTTACGAGGTTAATGGCGCCTCGGCATGCGATCCTCCAAGAGCTCCTCCTGTCGAATCCACTCGTCCCCATGTTCAATTATTATCTCTCAGTAGTTACCTAAAGTCCATAATATACAACTCAAATTCCGTGTCTCAACGCTCGTTGTGCTTGTCGTTCACGTTCCCGATTTATTATTGTCCTTCTTTTATCATGCCTTTTTTTACCCCTAACCAATCCCAATTCCAATTTAGCTTTTTGGCGTTTCAAATAAAGCCTCAAAGGCACAACCGTTAGGCCCTTTTGGGCAACGGTATCAGCCAGATCTAATATTTCTGTTTTATGCATCAGGAGCTTCCTTGGTTGTTTGGGATCGTGATTAGATCCTCCAGCAGCATCATATCTTGCTATATGGGCACCCTGAAGCCACAATTCATTTTTTTCGGTGCGTACATAACTGCCACGAAGATCTATCCTACCAAGCCTCACCGATTTGATCTCCGTACCTGTCAGTATAAGCCCAGCTTCATATTTTTCCAGAACTTCGTAGTTAAAGTAAGCTTGCCTATTAACGGCTAGATTTCTATTACGACTCATAGTCTAACCACCCTGCAGATCACCATAAGTTAAGATTTCAATGGCCTTATCCAATTGAAAATCCTCTGCTCCCTCAGGATCCTCTAACACCTCTATATCTGGAAGCAAACCGTGTCCCTCTATTACATCTCCTGATGGGGTATACCATCTAGCGATGGTATAATACATGCCTGAACCATCACTCAAAGCGTGTTGAACATTAACACTACCTTTCCCAAACGTTTTGGAGCCAACCAATGTAGCTCTATCATGATCTCTGAGTGCTCCAGCCAGAATCTCGCTACCACTAGCACTAAACTCATCCATTAACAAAACTATTGGAATATCTAGAGCTAATCCACCTTCTCTAACCCTATAATTAGTTCGCCTACCGGATCCATCTATTTGGTAAAATACCAAACCCGAATCAAGAAACTGGCTGGTTACATCTACCGTAGCGCTAACCAATCCACCAACATTTTGGCGTACATCTATAATAAGGCCTCTAGATTGAAACTTATGGACTGTCTCCAAAGCCGAAATAAGTTCCGCATTAGTTGTTTCGCTAAAGGAAGTCAATTCAAGATGAGCTATGCCTCCAGTAAGAATACGAATGTTCAAAGACGGTTGCTTTATAACATCTCGAACCACCGTGATAACAACTGGAGTCGTCGCATTGCGATGTAGAACCAATAAATCCACTGGGGTGCCCTTAGGACCTCGGATCATTGCTACAGCTTCATAGACTCCCAAGCCCTTAGTGCTTTGACCGTCAACTTCCAAAATGATATCGCCTTTTCTAATGCCCGCTTTCTCGGCAGGATTATCTGGGATGGGGGCAGTGATAACTAGTTGCCCATCTTTCATGCTTACCTCAGCTCCTATACCTTGAAAAGAACCCTTAAAACGATCTGTCTCAACACTGAAAAGTTCAGGCGGAATGTATGCAGCATGGGGATCATCAAGTGCCTCGATTAATCCCCGGATAGCACCCTGGCTCAGAGTTTGGGTATCAAGATTACTCCTATTGAAATGTTCTGTTCTCAATATGTCATGTACTTCGAATAAGGTAGCGAAATCCGCTACATCATCTTGATTTCCATTTCTATCTATATATCCGCAGCCAGAAAGGGCGAAAATAAGGGTGATGGCCAAAAGCGCGCCCACAATTGGTAATTTAACAAAATCGTTCAAACTCTGACCTCAATTTATTATCCGAATTCGAACAATTGTAACACAGGGTCTAAGCCATATCAGTTCAATCTTAGGCATATACCCCCTGCTTATCACAGCATAGTATTTAGACGCTATTGAGCAATTTGATCGAACATTAGTTAATGTGTTAATGGATTGCGAATGCTTAATCAACTCTCAACTGCATTCCATTATCAGGAGTTGCAATGGAATGCAGTTGACATAACAGCCATACAGATGACATAACACCTTACCGTAACAGGCATTGTTTCTGTTTGGGAAGAATATTTTACATAAATTTTAGATCGAACCTGAACCTGCTGCTCTACTAATTAAATATAACCATGATCCCCTTCATTATTCGCACCCCAACAAATAGATCCTGTCCTCCAAACATAATCCTGCCAATCCATATCGCACATTCCTAGCACGATTGCCTCCCTTTCACTAGGGCCTATGAGCTAAGTTTAGCTATCAGCGTAGAGGGGCCTCCCAATAATTTATTGACCCACAAGTCATTTAATGACGTTGCCAAATAGTAATTTTAGAGCTTTTGCTCCTTTTTCAAAAATTACAATCCCTTCTATTATTCATAACCCCCAATTACCTACATAAGCACAATCCATTTTTTTAGGAACAACCTCAAGCCGAAAACACCTATCCAAATAATGAAGCGCTTAATTTAGGATTCAGCCTTCTAGTTTTGCGATTGTGTATATTATGTCAACCTAAGGCGCTCAAAGGCTTGAAGATAACATAAGATTTATTGTGCGAACCACATTGTGTTTTTATTTATCTGGTTATAGTTCCTGTTACCATTGATTAACTAACATTCGTTGAAGCGTCTCAAGCATTCCATCAACGTTCCGTCCGGTAATTGCAGAAACCAAAACTTTAGGCTGATTAGAGTCAAGTGCATTACTTAACCATTCTTGGTCTTCAAACGAATCTAGGAGACTATCAATAGTTTCTGCACTCGATTTTATCAAATCTGCTTTGTTAAGAACTAACAATTTAGGTTTATTAGCCATGCCCAGCTGATCTAGGGTATCTTCAACAACTCTTATTTGTTCACTGACCATAGGACTTGAAATATCCGCAACATGTAATAAAACATCTGCATCGTGTAGGTCTTCTAAAGTCCCACGAAATGCAGACACAACTGTAGGTGGTAGCTTGTGTATGAACCCAACTGTATCAGTAACTAATAATTCATCTCCCAGTGGCAATCTAATTCGTCTAGTTATCGGATCAAGGGTAGAAAAAAGCTGATTTTTGGAAGTTACTCCAGCATTAGAAAGCCTGTTAAACAATGTGCTTTTACCTGCATTCGTATAGCCTACTAGAGACACAACGGGCAAGCCAGACTTCCTGCGCCTACCACGGTGAAGAGTCCTATGGCGTATCACTCTCTCCAACTGCTCTTTCAGTTTTTTAATTCGGCCCCTTATTAACCTTCTATCCGTTTCTATTTGTGTCTCTCCAGGTCCTCTTGTCGCTATACCTCCACCGAGTCTCTCTAGGTGAGACCATTGTCCAGCCAGCCGAGGCATCAAGTATTCATGCTGTGCCAGTTCTACTTGCAACTGTCCCTCTCGAGTACGTGCTCTACTTGCAAATATGTCAAGTATCAATGCAGTACGGTCTATAACTTTCTCACCAATAGTTTGTTCAAGATTTCTTTGTTGGGTAGGGCTCAATTCATCATCAAATATTACTACTGAGCATTTATGCAAAGCTTTTAATTGCTTAACTTCCTCTAATTTGCCCTTTCCCAAGTAATAGGATGTTGGCCGGAATAAACGTTGTCTAATAGTTCCCATCACTTCAGCTCCAGCCGCCCGAGCTAACTCGGCCAATTCATGTAGTGAATCGTCCGTTCTCCATCGCATGGGAGTTCGCTTAAATGTCACACCAACTAGTAGTGCCTTTTCTACAATAGATGAAACGTTGATCACTCTTTTAGGTATGGGCTTTACCCTCCAGATACCGAAGGGTTTTTCCAGGATAATAGCCTTTCCACCCCTTTATCGATCATGTTGTCAGGTGTTGTAAGGGAAAGTCGAATATATCCTTCTCCACATTCCCCAAAGCTCGAACCAGGAGTTACTGCAATAGCCAAGTCATCCAACAACCTGGCAGTAAAACTTTCTGAAGTATAACCATCAGGAACTTGTGCCCATAAATATAAAGCAGCCTGGGGAGAAGTCACTTTAAGCCCAATATCATTCAGAGCTCTAACCAGTTTATCTCTTCTACTTTGATACACAGAGTTGTTTTGATCAATATATATCTGAGAACCCGACAAAGCCTCTATAGCCATCTCCTGGATTGCTTGAGGAATTCCAGAGTCAAGGTTAGATTTAATTTTGAACAACCCTTGCACCATTTCCGAGTTACCAACTGCCATACCAAATCTCCACCCAGTCATATTAAAAAGCTTGGATAGTGAATGGAATTCCATTGATACATCCTTGGCTCCATCCAATTCCATAATACTCAGGGCTTTATATCCCTCATACACATTTTCACTATAAGCAGCATCATGAAGCAGCGCTATTTCATATTCCTTAGCAAATTGTATGGCCTTTTGATAAAACCCTTTATCAGCCACAGCCCCTGTCGGATTGTTAGGATAATTCAGCCACATAACCTTAGATTTCTTAGCTATATCAACAGGAATGTCCTCTAGTACCGGTAACCATCCGTTGCTCTCATATAACGGCATGGTGTAAACATCAGCCCCAGCAAACATTGTACCTACACCATAAACAGGGTAGGCCGGGTCTGGTACCAAAGCTATATCCCCTGCATCTAAAAAGCAAAATGCTACATGGCCAACTCCTTCTTTAGCCCCTATAAGAGGCAAAACTTCTGAAGTCGGGTCAAGGTGAGAAACGCCAAAACGCGAATTGTACCAACTAGCTATAGCTTCTCGCAGCCTGGGCAACCCATCGGTTTCAGGGTATCTATGATTAACTGGATCTCGAGCGGAATTAACTAATCTATCAATTACCACATTTGGAGTGGGCATATCAGGGTCCCCTACACCAAAAGAAACCACTTCAATACCTTCAGACCGTTTGCGAGCAATAATCCTAGCTATTTCAACAAAAACATAAGGTTTTAGCAAATCCAACCTTCGCGAAAATTTCATTTTTCTTCTAATCCTTTATCTAATCAAATTATGCTGAATCTAGATGCCCTTTAATATACTCGGACCTAGCAGTGCATGCTTATTTCAACTCCATTCACCGTTGAATACTTCGACAGCTGGACCCTCCATAAACACCTCGCCTAGCCCATCCCATGCAATATCCAAGTCTCCACCAGGAAGACTGACTGTCAACCGCTCCATCCGTTCTAACCCGTTCTTCTCTTTTATGTTAAGCAGGCTAGCAGCTACCCCTATCGCGCATGCCCCTGTCCCACATGCCATAGTTTCACCGCTACCTCGCTCCCAAACACGCGCACGCACTTTACCAGGAGCTACAATATTGACTATCTCAAAGTTGACACCATTTGGAAACATTGGATGATGTTCTATATAAGGCCCTATTTCATGGAGAAGAATTTCGTGTACAGGCTGTTCAAGAAATACTACAGCATGAGGATTACCCATAGATACAAACGTCAAAGCTAATTCATTTCCCCCTACACATAGCGGATAATCTACTCTTGCATCACCAACAAGCCTTCCTAAGTTACCGTCTACCGTCACAGGAATTTCTGCTGGATTCAAGATCGGTTTTCCCATTGATACCCTGGCTCCTGTAACAAGCCCATTTTCCCTGATTGGAACAACTGTTCTTATCCCTGAGGCAGTCTCCACCGTAATTGATTCAGATTCTTTTTTTACTATTTCTCTATCTATGGCAAATTTTGCCAAGCAACGTATTCCATTTCCACACATAGCTCCTTCTGAACCATCTGCGTTAAACATGGTCATCTTAAAGTTTGCATTGTGAGATGATTCAAGAAGAATTAATCCATCACTTCCTACCCCAAAATGCCGATCACTCATTACTCTGGCCAATGAAGACCAATCTTCATTGGCCTCACGCGCATCTACGTAAACGTAATCGTTGCCGCAGCCTTCCATTTTAGTGAATTTCATTATACTTTTAGACAATCCCCTATTTCATTTTATCATAATGCAACAGAAATTCTTCAACCATATTATTAGCACTATAATTTTCTGATCCATCACTATCTAACCAATTTATTCGAGGATCCCTCAATCTAAACCATGAATATTGTTTTCGTACTATTTTATGAGTCCGATACTTGATACGTTGGACTACATCATCCAAATCCCTCCCGTCAGTAATATTCTCAGCTAATTCCTGGTATCCGACACTGGACATAGAAGACAACGAGGTTGAGTAACCTTTGTTAATTAACATCTGCACTTCTTCTCTAAATCCTCTATTCATCATATCATCAACTCTAGAATCTATTCGTTCGTACAGTTCCTTGCGATCCAGAGTTAATCCAATAATTAAATGTGGTGTCTTCAGAGGACGTTTTAAGTCTGCGCTGTTATCGTTATTCTGTCGATATAGAGCTTTCTCAATTGCGCGTATAACCCGCCTTTGATTTTTACTATCTACTCGAGCACTAGAAATTGGATCTATTTGCTGCAAATAGTTATGTAAGCTTTCTACCCCTGAATTTTCTAGCTGCTTCTCAAGTTCACTTCTCAAGGTGACATCTGGTTCTATCCTGGGGATTTGCCATCCTTCCAAAAGTCCCCAAATATATTGCCCTGAACCTCCAACCAAAATAGGAAGTCGACCACGTTCATGAATTTTCCTTATAATAGTAGAACTCAACTGCAAAAATGATACCAGGTTGAATTCTTCGTCAGGTAACCTTATATCAAGAAGATGATGATCAACTAGTTTCCGCTCTGCATCAGATGGTTTGGCGGTCCCAATATCCATATATTTGTATACTTGCCTGCTATCGGCATTAACAATTTCACCGCCCAGGTTTTGGGCTAAATTCAATGCCAACCGACTCTTTCCAACAGCAGTTGGCCCAATTATGACCAGAAAGGGTTTTCTCAAATTCGTAGCTATTCTCCTGCTCGAAAAGTAAATACGACTCCTTAACCAAGACTGATAGCAACTCCTAAATCCCTATAAGCATTCACTGCAAATGGCTTGCCGTTTCATCAACAATTTTTACGAATTCGCAAGCATCCAAACTTGCCCCTCCTAGAAGAGTACCTTGTATGCTCGAATGGCCCAAAAATTCTGCAACGTTAGATGAACTAACACTTCCTCCGTACAGAACAGGAGTAATCCTAGATATGACATCATCATAGCAAGTTGCCAGCTCCCCTCTAATAACTGATTCAATCACATCTTCGACTTGGGCAAAACTAGCAGGCACTCCTGTTCCTATAGCCCACACAGGTTCATACGCTATCGCTAATCCATTAATATCTTCCACACCATCTAAAGCTTGTCTTATTTGTTCTTTAACGACTACATTGGTTAAGCCAGAGTCTCTTTCCTCTGAGGTTTCTCCCACACACAAGATAGGATTCATGTCTTGAGAAAACACTTCTTTTATCTTTGCATTAAGATCCAGATTAGATTCACCAATTACATGTCGCCTCTCCGAATGTCCAATTATTACAAATTGGCATAGACCCAACAACATGCGGGCTGAGATTTCACCTGTGAAAGGGCCCTCTTTCTCATAAAAGACATTTTGAGCTCCTAACTTCAAATCCGAACCACTAAGGACATCACTGATATGTGCTATGGAGGTAAAGGGTGGACATAGAACTACTTCTATTTCATGATATGCTTTGCCAGATAACAATTCTCTAATCTTAGAAGCTAATTTTATGCCTTCTGGAACATTAGTATTCATTTTCCAATTGCCAATTACCATAAGTTGGCCAGCTTTTTCAGGCACCAAACTTCACCAACCTACCTGCATGTGCAAGCGCTAATGCCATGATGTTCTTTGCAAAGAAAGTACCTACCGTACCCCGCGAACAATGATATTCATCAAAAGCTTTCACTCCATTACTCTGAGTCCATTTTGACTCCAATGCAAATGGCACTGGGTGCCAACTATGCCCAGCCATTATCGCAGGAGTAGAATGATCTCCGACTATCATTAAGACATCTGGTTCCAAAGATCTTAACTTAGATATATAGGTGTCCAGATATTCCAAGGCCTGGATCTTCTCCAAGAAATTACCATCTTCCCCAGCCGTATCAGCAGCCTTGTAATGAAGGAAGAAGAAATCATTCGTATTATAGTTAGCCTTTAGTGAATCTAGTTGGTTATCAAAGGTAGATCCAGTATTAATAACTTGCATACCCATAATTGAAGCCAATCCTCGATACATAGGGTAACCTGCTATAGCTACTGGTTTAAGTTTATACGCCTCACCCATAGAAGGTAATGACGGCATACCAGAAAAGCCTCTCAAAAGAATCATATTTGCGGTTTCTTCTTCAGCAAGAAGTTCGTGGGCCTTCCTAACAAACTCATTCACAATAACTGCAGTATTCTCAGAATTAGCAGCCAAGGGCTTTACTTCATTAATACAAACGTCAATTTTCTGCGGATCTGATTCGCTTAGTTCGGCAGAGAGATTCTGCCCCCTAATTCGCAAAACGAACCTGTGCTCTTTTACCGGATATACAGCTATGTCTACGGAATCAATCTTAACTGTATTCAATCTTTCACATAGTGCACTAGCAAAATCGGATGATATCCGTTTGGCTCTTCTGTCAATTAATATGCCGGATTTATCTACCGTGCAAAAGTTGCCCCTAGCCACTATGTCTCCGTCAATAAAATCTACCCCATCCACACCTAGGGCTTCCAATGCTCCTCGACCTATCAGATATTTCAATGGGTCATAACCAAACAGCGCCAAATGTCCGGGACCGCTCCCTGGAGTTACACCCACACTGACCGGTATCGACAACCCGCATGCACTATCCTGAGCCAACAGATCTAGGTTGGGCAAATAAGCTGCTTCAAGTTCAGACTTGCCGGTTTTAGGATCTCTCAAACCTCCCAATCCATCAATAACCACCATGATAATTTTGGTTTGATTATTGGTAACAATTTTAAGCAATTCAGGTGAATCTATCATGACTGTGCTTATCTCTTCTCCGGTAATCCTATAATCCCTGGTAAGTCTTTCCCGCCTAAAAAGTCCAGCATCGCTCCACCACCTGTAGATACATGCGAAAATCGATCTCCAAACCCCATAGCTTCAACCGCATAAGCCGTCGACCCACCACCAATTATAGTCACTCCGTCACTCTCCGCCAAGGCTTGAGCAACCCCAATAGTACCAGATGCAAATTCATCTATTTCAAAAACACCCATGGGACCGCTCCATATAACAGTTCTAGGAGAAATCATATGTTCAATATAACGCATAATAGTCTTCGGACCTATATCAGCAACATAGTGATCACATGGTATAGAATCAATATTAACTACTTTAGAGTCCTTTAATTTACCATTTAACTTCTTGGTAACTACCACGTCTTCAGGTATATGGATATGTATATCTTCTTCCCGTGTTCGCTGAAGCACCGTTTTAGCGAATTCTTAATGTTCATCTTCCACTTTCGAATATCCAACTGATAGACCCAAAGCTTTGATAAAATTAGCCGCCATTCCCCCACCTATTAAAAGAGTGTCTACTTTACCCAGAAGATTTTTCAGAACTAACAATTTATCACTGACTTTTGCTCCACCGAGTAAAGCTAATAGTGGCCTTTCAGGGTTATCCAAAGCCTTTCCCAAAATATCCATTTCCTATCACCTCACATCCACAATGTGTCTTTTAACATGTGAATTATTGGCTGGAAATTATAAAGCAGGAATATCTGCTGCTGTTGCCTTAGAATTTGTCCATCAGTTTATGACAACACACAACCATGTTTGGTCAGACAGAAAGTTGGAAAAGTGTGAAAAGTCCGTTAATAAACAATGGGGCTTTGGTCAAGCCATAAATGTAGGAGACGGATTTTA
>VEXD01000015.1 GCA_009391235.1 SAR202 cluster bacterium AC-409-J13_OGT_754m | reverse complement strand
TCAGAGTGGGTCAGTGATATCGAATTACCTGGAATACAATCAATAGTTAACAGACTAGCTGAAAAGGATGTTCTAACTTCTGAAGAGTTAATCGATGGATGCTTAGATTTACTTGGTCCAATAATAATTGACCCATCCACTAGGCAAGAAGTCATTCTCCATATTGAAAAACATGGCTCTATCAAGAGGGGAACTACCGAAGAAGACCACATTGCATTTAATTCGATTGTAAGCGAGGTCTTGCGACTTATAGCTTCTACCAGAGAATATCAACTTGGTTAATAATTTTTAGATACTACAGCCACAAGTTTTCTGTACAACAGTGGGAGAATGCATGTCCCAAGAATGTCTCAACTCTACACTTGAACAGCCATACCTTGGATCCCTTAGGAATCTAAACATCACATATTTGAAATATACATAGGTTGTGTAATTATCCATAGGCTGGCCACTGTATATCCCACCATCAACACAAGCATAGGAAATTGACTACGAACCGCCTCTCCACGAGTCTTCCCCAACCTGAGAGCTATACTGTGAGCCAGAAATACTGCAATTATATGGCCAATAACTATGGCAACCACTGAAGTAGCCCAATAGAACGTTGGAGCTACGATATTGAAGTTTAATCGATAATTTTCACTCCCAAAAATATCCCATCCAAACCCAAATGGATCGGATGCCAGAGGTATTATTAACTGCCCTTGAATAAGTAAGAAAACCAAAAAATGTGCAACATGGTACGCTAACGCTATAGGAATGAGTGTATATACAAACCTATTGGCAAGATCCATAGCTGTTACATTAGTATTGCTCACCAACCTCATCAGTAAACAGAAAAACAAATACGTAGACATGAAAATCATTACAGTTGCTAATAATCCTAGCGTATTTATTAAAGTTGGACTAGCTAGCTTCTCTAAAAGCAAGGTTTGAATATCCATCCATGGAACTGTCGCAGTAAATCCATCGAACGTAACTGAAGCCAACAACACTAACACAAAATACATATGCGTAGTCGACCCAGACCCTACATTAAGTAACCCGGTACCGAATGGACGAACGATTACCTCCCTTATATCAGAAACATCAGTATTGCTAGAGGTATCACATTGTTCACTTCTATCATGTTCTGACCGTAGGGGTTCACCTAACACATCCGCAGAATGGGATCCAATTGACCTTGACCGCATTTCTAGAGGTGAGAACTTTGCTAAAAATCCAAAAACCAACGAAAATGCTTCACCGTTACGAAGCCATACATTTTTTCCAAAAATAATCATACCAATCCAAGTGATCCCTGAATAAATCAATATCATCTGACTAATTCTCAGAGGAAGTATTGCGTCAGGATAAACATTCTCAATCCATGCAAATATAAGGAGTAACATTAATGCCGGCCAAATACCGAAATCACTAGGATATTTAGCAATGGGACCAAGAGGTAGAGATATGTTCAATTGTTGAACCAGCTTCTCGACCCATTCGAACAAAATTTTCCAAGGATTAAGTATTGACCAAATATCGCCCACGAATGCTGAAACGTAAGCGATACCTACCCACCAGATAACCCATACCATTGTAGGAGCAATATTGTATACCGGATTAGAGCTGCCAAAGAATCCAGCGAAAATAATCACGAAGAAAATAAAAACACTAATGATTTGGGATACAGAAGTTATCAAACAAATAGGGATAGTTAATTTACTTATAGATAAATTTAATTGAGGGTATCTGACATATATATTCTCATTTCGAGCAAAAATGCCTACTACAACAAATGATGCCAAAACTACTAATCCTGCAGCTATGAGACACAATCCTAATGGCACAGGCGGTGTGAATTGTTGGATAAAAAGATGGGGGGAGACAATGAAAAATTGATGTGCAAACATTCAGATCAACTATTCAGCTTATAAATATTCTTGTCTGCAATTGATTGTTGACGCATCCATTGGAATATATATATTCCCCTTTTAGGTCGTTTTTATTACGACCTCACTTATACCATCGTGAACATAATCAAAAGTAATCCCATTACTATTACTAGAACTGGAAACCTGTTGCCCATCTATAAATACCTTAATACAGCAGTTAAGAGCATGCTGTCCCCCAGAGAGAAGATTGCTTGGTAGTAATACAGTAGTTTTTGCTTCGGTGCCCAGTGGACCTGCAGCAACAAATTTAAGCTCCTGTGAATTGCCATCAAAAACCATGTCGTAAATATTTGACTGGGATGTTATTCCTATCCTCACATCTTTAACTCCCCTATTGGAATCATTAATCGAGAACTCATAATTTACATTTACCAACGAAGTTGAAACTGCCCGATACAATACACGCTCACTACGTCTATCCGCATCACTTCTGTTGGTTTTAGCCGTAACTATGATGATCGTCCCAGTTGCATCAATTTCCAGCGTTCGGTCTTGGGCAAATACACCGCCATACATCGAATGACCGGTTTTGGTTCGATCAAGTTTTAATTCTTGAAAGAGTCTCTCTTGAGCTGATAAAGTCATAGAATTCTCAGCCAAGAGAGGTACACCCAAACTAGCTGAATACCAATTCTCAGCTCCATCCCTGGTTAGATATATATCATCAGGTGTTATAGCATAGAGAACCAACGGATTCAGGGGATCTATCGCCATATCAATTACGGCACCCTTCGGAATTCCATTCGACGCCTTTTGCCAAGTTTGGGCACCATTCGTAGTCTTATATACTCCACTTTCCGTAGCCGCATAGAGGATATCAGCGTTTATTGGATCCAGTTGCAAATCATTTGTGAATACATCTAACCCATCGTTTACTGGATACCAAGTTTGGGCACCATCAGTGGTCTTATAAATGCCGATAGCCGTTTCAGTTTCATGAAGGCTTGTCAAAACATAGGCCGTATCGGCATCTCTAGGATGAACCACTATAGAATTAATAGACGTTATTGTTTCTATCGGGAACCCATTAGACATCTCGGGGAATGTTTTGCCACCGTCAGATGATTTCCAAATATGAGCTCCATCCAAGTTGAAATTCAATTCGGTATAGACGGTATCATGTACAGAGCCGACATAAATAACGTTAGAATCAGATGGTGCTACCGCCACACCATGTATATGAAAATCGTTCGGACCATCTTTTCTAAGACCAAGTTCCTTAGTTCTATCGCTTAATCCTTCATTTAACTTGTGAGTAAGTGTATACCAACTTGCACCACCATCAGTGCTTGCTGTGAATTCTCCAGTTCTGAGCCATCCAGTTGTATATATTGTAGTTGGAAATTCATAATTAAACGCATAAACCATAGGATAATGCGCTGTTATCGAGGATGAGAAAATCCAGTTATCTCCTCCATCAGGGGAAAATAAATTACCTCTACCTGACTCTCCTCCAACCCATATGTTGAAAGGAATCAGAGGATGTGTTCCGAGTTGAGCGGGTTTTGCCTCAATGATATCTGTATCGCTCCTTTTCCACTGCATACCCCCATCAATGGTCTTATAGATACCATGCCCATGGTGCAAACCTTTGTTCATATGCTCAGGGTGGATCGTGTAAATTTCACTAGTAGTCCCAACGAAAACGATGTTTTCGTTATTTGGATGTATCGCAATAGGGGATAAAAACTTGTGCCGCAAACCTTCACTTCGTTCCGTCCAAGAATTACCTCCATCATCGCTTCTATAAATTCCGTGGTGGGTCGACAAATAAGCAACACTTGAGTTGCTAGGTGCAAAATACACCTGGTGAAGTTTGGATGTTTTAAGACCAACATTACTATGGCCCCAGGACAGTCCCCCATCTACACTGCGAAAAACTCCAAATTCACTAGAAGCCGCCAGAATAACATCAGGCTGGTCTGGATGAATCGTCAGCCCAATCACTTTTGGCATGTTAGCCATCGTATTTGATTGCTGTTGTTCAGCAACTTTCCCTAGATACGGGATCACATTACCACTCCAGGTTTTTCCAGAATCTTCGCTGTATTGGAGACCCCCATCTGCTGCAACCCAGATAAAGTTCGGATTACCCTTCTTAACAACGATAGTTTGTATTGAAGAACACGTCTCACAGGTACCTATATAATTCCAAGTGGCACCCGCATCTGTGCTTTTAAAAATATCAGCCGGTTCGGGAGGCCAAATGCCTCCTCGTGAACTTCCACGAAGAGCGGAAGTATATACAACATTAGGATAATCCTCTGAAAACGAGATGGCCGTGAATGGGTTATTATAGTGAATTCCCCCTGGTTCATTTCCAACCACCGGGTCCCACTCAGTACCTCCATCAACGGTACGTCGTACAGGTGCTTCAAGATTCGTATACAAGACGATATTGGAGTTAATTGGGCTGATTGCCAATCCAGCTACATGCCCTGTGACATGGACCAGATCCCAGGTTTCCCCACCATCTGTGCTACGATAGGTCGACATGTCATTGGAGTCGGTTCCCGCATACATAATGTCAGGATTGGTTTGCGATATTCGAATCTGCACGAACTCTCCCGCTTGAAGATCGGATGTCTTGCTCCAAATCAACTCACTACAATCATCTCCTTCGAACTTCCGGCAAGCGTCAATTGGATCTCCGTATTTCGGTTTTGGCAACTCCACACCTAGAAGTGTCCCTCTTGTGACACCGTCAGGAAGAGGATCCGGAATCAAATTGCATTTGGGGCTAATTGGCATCCCAGAATCGTCTTTATCCTTTCCATCACATTGAGGGGATTGTGGTCCCCAATCAGACAGAAGTTTATCCTGCCCACTCAGAGGATACACTTCTGCACCTTGATCGCCCTCTCCATCCTGATCGTCTTCTCCACCTTGATCGCCATCTCCACCCTGACGGCCTGCATCATCTTTTGACCCTAACTTGCAGTCTTCTATCTTATCCAGTTCCCCTAATGTAGCGGCTCGTCCATTAAGAAGTTCATCGGCAATTTTCATTCCGAGAATTCTATCGACGCATCCCATATCAAAGCCTTGCCCAAGCTTCCCATCCCCTTTTGATATGCCATTTAATAATGCCGCAGCTCCATCTTTCGTTGAACTACTGACCCCTTGGAATTGTTTTTCATCATTTGATCCATCCATAGTGCCCTTTGAAACACGTAATCTGCAGTGTTCAATCCTTTGCAGTTCGACACTTGTAGGATGTCGATCTTCGAAAAATAGATCATTAGCGATTTGAATAGTTAAGGTTGTCTCAACGCAGCTCTTATCAAACGCCTGACCTACCAAACCACTAACATCTGACAACCCTGGTTCTGCCTCCGTCTCATCGGCACTATTTGATGTCTTTGTTGGAGCACCACGAGTTTCATTTCTAGAGACTACAGTAGGAATGGTTTCAGAACTTGCTCGGTTTTGCCCTTTGTCGGAGGCAATAAGACAAGTTTGCAAAGCGACCATCTCACTTTCAAATGGACCCCTACAATCTTCTCCACACATAGGAGGGAAAAGTTGGTTAGTTATCTCAAAGCCTACAACTTGATCAACACATCCAACGTCATAATTTGAGGGATCAAGTAACGACCCATTGCCCTGGGATATTAAGGAGATCCTACCGTCATCAGACGAACTAGGCTTATCATCACCCCCACAAGCGACGACAAACAACAAAAGTAGGAACGGCAGTAATCTAACAAGCTGTGGAATTCCCTTTACTATCATTAATCCTACTCATCGGTGACGGAGCATTAATTGTCAGAGGATACTCCATCACAATGCTTCCACCTATTTAAGTAGTGAACACACTACTAACAATACTTTGTTAATACTTATCTGGCGTCCCAGGCAGGAATCGAACCCGCGACCCACTGCTTAGAAGGCAGTTGCTCTATCCGACTGAGCTACTGGGACACTATCATACAGACGAACTAATCGCTATATTCAACTGTAAGTCCAATTCAATCACTCCGATGTAGACTAACTATGGGCAACTTCCCCATGCTGTGAAAGATCGAGTCCTTCTTCTTCTTCTTCAGCAGTAAGACGAAGTCCTACTGTATATTTCATGGCTACTAATATCAGTAAAGTCATTACAAACGCATAAGCCGTTGTGACAACTATTGCACCAAGTTGCCTGAAAATCTGCCCGCCACGAGTAGCTACGTCAGTGAGATCTCCAAAAGATTCAAATCCAACTCCCATAAATATGCCAGCAAACAGCATACCTATCGTTCCACCGACTCCGTGAATTGCCCAAACATCTAGTGAGTCATCGAATTTCAACTTGTTTTTTAGTTCTACAGCCATATAGCAAACTGCTCCTGCTGCTAATCCAATAAACAAAGCCGGCACAGGACCTACAAAACCAGCTGCAGGTGTTATAGTTGCCAATCCAGCTACTGCCCCAGTAGCAGCACCTACAACACTAACCTTCCCAGTCCTAATTCTATCAATACAAACCCACGTTATACATGCTACAGAGGCAGAGGCATGTGTGACGACAAAAGCGTTTACAGCCTGTGCACCCGCAGACAGAGCACTGCCAGCATTGAAGCCAAACCATCCAAACCATAATAAAGAGGCTCCCAATACCACATATGGGACATTATGAGGTCCTAAATCAGATTCACCGTGTCCTCTACGACTTCCCATAACAATGGCAGCAACTACAGCAGCTATTCCTGAGCTAATGTGAACTACTGCCCCGCCAGCAAAATCAAGTGCACCCCAATCACCAAGCCAACCACCACCCCATACCCAATGTGCTAATGGGGAATACACAAGTGTTGACCAAGCAATTATGAAAACTATAAACGAGCTAAAGCGCATGCGTTCTGCAAATGCTCCTGCTATAAGAGCAGGCGTAATAATCGCAAATTTAGCTTGAAAGATCATGAATGCCATTTCCGAAATATCTGTGCCCGGGAATGGAGTAGATGCTGAAACTCCACTTAGTCCAAAATGCGTTAAGTTCCCTATAACTCCTCCTACATCCGGACCAAATGCCAAACTATAACCCCAAAGTATCCAGACCACAGCGACTACAGCTAAGGCTATAAAACTCTGAGCTATCGTACCTACTACATTCTTACTACGTACAAGCCCACCATAGAAAAAACCAAGACCAGGTACCATGATGAATACCAGTGCCGCAGAAATGAGAATCCATGCAGTATTTCCACTATCAATTCCACCCATCATATGACCTCCACGAGTATCAATTAAATTCGGCATACCCTTATTAAACTATCTAAGGGCATATTGCAACTTATGTCGACTTTAGCAGCAGTATACTATTTGAGTTTAGGATATGCCACTGATTCACCCTAGTCTTATGTTAACTTGCAGCCCATGATACTCTCCTTCTATGCCTTATTTAAGCTCCAAACACCTATATATAATCGAATATCGTAAAACCCTTTAAATCATAAAGATGCAATCCTACAAATAAACCTTAGCTTGAATAATTAAGCTATACCCTAGATCACTCATAATAAAGAGGTAATTGCAAGGAACTAATGGTTAACTAGTGATTTTGACTCTATTAGTCGTTTATACAAGCTCTGCACGTAGCAAACAGTTCAAGGGAATGTGAATCAATAGAAATATGATGTTCGCTTTCTATTCGCTTAACTTCTGTTTCCAAATTCAGCTCTAATTCTGAATTTAGTTCAATATCAGTTATAGAACCGCATTGACGGCAAAAAATGTGATGATGATGTGATGCAACTGGATCGTCTAATTCAATAACCATCGTCTTATCCAGATTCATAAATGCACTTACTAAACCGAAATCCCTTAAATCATTTATAACCCTGTAAAGAGTAGATTGAGCCAATCTACCTCTGGTAAGTTTCAAAACTTGATCGATTGTAAGAGGGCGTGCCTGCCTCAAGAGCAATTCAAGCAGGACCAATCGAGGATTTGTAATGGAGGCATTGGTGGAACTCAACAGTTTCCTGGATTGTTTTCTAACTGAAACCATAGTTTGATTATAACGATGTGCTTCACCATTGACAAATGACTAATTGAGACTTATTCTCATTTATTACACATTGCGACTCATTCTCATTTTATGCCTAAGGAAAGCAAATGCCATCTACATGCCCATGCCTCAATGAAGGTTGCAACTGCTGCATACAGGTTTTCAATGCTTGTATTGAATTTGAAAATCAATTAGCCCTAGATAGTGTTTCATTTGCCGTACCCCCTGGTGTACTAACAGGAGTTGTTGGGCCCAACGGAGCAGGCAAAAGTATATTATTTAATGCCCTCGTAGGATTACAACCTTTAGCACATGGGAAGATTCTCATAAATGGATGTCCTCCAAAGAATTCCAAAACAAAGATAAGTTATATTCCTCAGAAAGAGCGCGTTAATTGGAGATTTCCTTTATCAGTAAGAGATGTTGTAAGTCTCGGTACTGCTGCTAGCACTTCATTATTAGCAAATATAAGGATTACTAGTAGGGATAATGACCTAATCGAGGAATCTCTACGAAAGGTAGATATGTGGCATAAGAAAGACCATTTAGTCTCTACTTTATCAGGAGGACAAAGACAACGTACTTTTATCGCACGAGCGCTAACTCAAAATGCTGATATCCTGATTTTGGATGAAGCTTTTAGTGGTGTCGATATTTCTTCCCAAGAGGGAATGCTCCAGATTCTAAGAGGTCTTAGAGATGAGGGTAAGACGATTCTTGTGGCAACCCACGACTTAAATACCTTAGCAGCAAAATTCGACTATGTACTATGTATAAATAGACATATCTGTGCCTACGGCAAACCAGAATTAGTCTTTACCAAGGACGTCTTAATTGAATTATACGGTTCTCACTCTGAAATGTTTACAACACATCAAATAGGCCAACACACACATGTTGATTGATGCAATTATAGAACCATTTCAACTCACATTTATGATGCGTGCCCTTGTGGTATGTGTATTAATAGGTGTGATGTGTCCATTCTTAGGTGCACATGTCATAAACCGCGAGATGGGTTTTATGGGTGATGCATTAGCCCATTCTGTCTTGCCAGGAATGGTTGGAGCAACCATTTTAGGATTCAGCCCATTGCTTGGAGCTATTCCAACTGGAATAGTAGTAGCACTGACAATTGGGTATATCGTTAAGAAATCTAATGTGTCTAATGATACCTCAATTGGAATTATGTTTACCGCTTTGTTTGCATTCGGACTAGTTCTTTTGTCATTACATGGAGATGAAGAAATCCATGTGGAAGATATATTACTAGGTCAGATAACAACCATATCCAATACGGATGTGTTAGTAACGGTATTTCTTGCCTTAGTCACATTTGCAATAATGGTATTACTGCACAAACAGCTAGTTTTTGTGGGCTTCGACTATGAAGGGGCGGTGGTAGCGGGATTACCCGCTTCAAGAATCGACTATTTGCTATTAGCACTTCTGTCTATAGTTATAGTAGTATCGCTTCAGATAGTGGGAATTATATTAGTTGTTGGCATGCTAATAACACCTGCTGCAGCGGCAAGCCTGATAGCTAAACGGTTTTCAAGTGCAATTGTTCTCGGAATAGTTTTTGGGGTGGCTTCAGGCGTTGTTGGATTATATATGTCCTATTATTTCAACGTGCCATCCGGTCCAGCCATAGCCCTGACTTCAACTGCAATATTCACACTATCATTCCTAAATAGATTGAGAACCACTTAAATAATTACTCTTTCCCATTACTAGGAATCATTACCAATATCCGAATCGCAGATTTCACAAGGACATAAAGTTCTAAGAAACTGATGCGTGTATATCCCTGTGTAATGGGTATCACTCCAAAGAAACTGTACAGCATAATTCCCCACTGGAATAGAATCCACGGGTTCAATTCCAATAGATACACTTCCAGAATTCAATTTAATTGCCCCGGTCATTTCATCCACACACTGTGCGCAAGGACATCTCAACCGAAGATCTCTCGGGGAAAAGATGCTACGGTGTCCATCACTCCACACTATAACAATGCTACCGCTATTTAACTGTATAGTTCTGACATTCATTAAGTCATCCACTCGTAAAGTCTCCCGTATAAAATAACCCGCTAACTATACCATCAACAAGAAACAATGTGCAGGCAATCGTAAACCATAGTCCATCCACTATTCTGGCAATCCTCATTGAAGGAGCTGGATTTCATATGCTATACTCAGACCCGACGGGGCGTAGCGCAGCATGGTAGCGCACCTGCATGGGGTGCAGGGGGCCGTTGGTTCGAATCCAATCGCCCCGACCATTTATTTAGACACAAAGTGGCCCTCTGTAGATTGTTAGGTGTTTCTCACATATCCGAGAAACACCTATATTGAATTCATTGCATTGAGGTATCTGTTCATGTTCGAATCAGGTCGCGGTCGTGGGGATTTCGATCCAGAAAAAATACTAAGGCAGATTGTATCCGCGCTGCAGAATTTTCGTATCGGCGCTGGCTCTAATAACAAAGCCATGCTACTCATAGTGGTGGTCGGAATAATCTGGTTAGGTACAGGGGTGTATTCTGTAAATCCTGGAGAGCAATCTGTTATGCAGCTTTTTGGCAAAACATCTACCACTGCAGGCCCAGGCTTACACTGGTACTGGCCAAATCCAATTGGCACGAAAAATGTAGAGTCAATTGAGCAAATTAAAACCATGGAACTGGGAATAGTCCGAGAAGATGCCCAGATGATAACTGGGGATTTAAATATCGCAGATGTGTCTCTAGTAGTACAGTACCGAATAAAGAATCTTGAATATTACCTCTTCAATGTAGACGATCCTGGTGACTCCTTACGAGACACGGATGAAGGCGAGCCTGATGGGATCACCTTAAAAGATGCTACGGAATCAGCCCTACGTCTAGTAGTAGGGCAAAGAAGTATAGACGGGATATTGACATCAGAAAAGGAAGAAGTGCAAAACGAAACTCAGATCTTGCTGCAATCTATCCTTGATACTTACTTTTCTGGCATTCAGGTTCTCACGGTGAGATTGCAAGAAGTAAAGCCTCCAGATGAGGTTAGAGATGCCTTCGATGATGTTCTAAGGGCCAGACAGGATCAAGACACGAAGGTGAACCAAGCAAAGGCTTACAGGGAAGATATATTGCCTAGGGCTCAGGGTGAAGCAACACAATTAATTAACGAAGCAGGGGCATACAAGGCGGAAGTCATTGCCCTCGCAGAGGGTGAGGCAAAACGATTTCTCGCCGTGTTGGAAGAATACAAAAAAGCAAAAGATGTAACCAGGTACAGGCTGTATCTCGAGGCTATGGAGAGTATATTAATCGAGACTTCGATATTCGCCATTGACCCACAGTCTGGAAATAACCTGCTGGAAGTCTTGCCATTATCTCCATTAACTACCTCAGATACACAGCCACCTAATATATCCATTCAAGATACTGAGTCGGGGACAGAATAAGATATGATTAATATGACCACATTCAACGGAGGCCAGCTATGAGCCGTGGAGTAGTATTAATTATATTAATTGCCCTTGCGGTCATAATGGTCAACCAAGCCTTTTATACGGTAGATGAAAGGCAAAATGCTATCGTCACTAGATTTGGAAAAATTATTGATATAAAGACAACGCCAGGATTAGGAACAAAGACACCGTTTATAGATTCTGTTAATTACCTGGATAGTCGCCTTCTTAGAGTGGACATGGTCCCATCGATGTTCCCGGACCGAGACCAACAATTCCTAACGATCGATGCTTACACGCGTTACACGATAGTAGATCCTAGACAATTTTATGAAAAACTTGGCACAAAAGCTAACGCAGCTGACAGAGTAGGCAAAATAGTATCTTCAGTCCTCAGGGAAGAAGTAGCAAAGATGACCAGGGAGGAGATCATTGGTGGCCAATTGGATCAAACCACTGGTATAGTTACCAAATTAGATACTCGACAAAGACTATTAGATAGGGTCAAATTTGCTGCCAGGCAATCTCAAGGATCTTTGGGTATAGAGATTATGGATGTGAGAATAAAAAGGGCCGATTTCCCAGAGGCAGTTGAGCAAAATATTTTTACCAGAATGAGATCGGAAAGGGAAAAGCTAGCTAAAGGCTTCCGGTCAGAGGGAGACAAGACAGTATTAGAAATTACCTCTGATGTTGACGCGCAAAGAATAATCATACTAGCTGAAGCTCACAAATTAAGTAATATAATCAGAGGTGAAGGTGATGCATTGGCAATCGAGATGTTTGCTAAAGCCATGCAATTAAACCCCGATCTGTCCGCTAAGTACGACCCGAGTGTCTTGCAAGATACAGAATCTCTGGAATTTTATCGATTCAAACGTAGCCTAGAGGCTTATGCCAAATTTCTGAGGTCCAACTCCACCCTGGTGCTTTCTACCGATTCCGAGCTGTTTCATTTCTTGCAAGACCCGCGAGCAAAAACCTCCAGATAACCAACTGACAATATTAGGAGTGCATAAACATTAGGTAATGGTCGCATTCGCGACAAGCCCTTTGCAAGAATTATTTAAGGGTCCCACTCTATGGAGCCATTAGCATTTGTGATAAGTTTGTCCTACTCTTCCAAAAATGTAACGTCAGGTGGGGCCTGAACGCCTGCATTTTTCATAGCCTCCTGTTGTTCTAAGCTAGTCATAAAACCCCAAAAGGCTTCTTTTGACGATACTGTTCCGATGGCCACAACTCGGTTCGAGTTGTCTATATCTCGATACGGTTTAACATCAATTCCAGCTTCAGCTCGCGCATTTGCCCTTGCAGCGAATACCTTTTCAAATTTTCCATAGTCCTCAACTTTCAAATCAACTACCACTGTAACACTCACAATGAACCTCCTAAAATTATTCCGTTCCTAAACAAACATGCCCAATTCCACAGTGTGATTAAGAATCGTTTCACACCCTATTTATACATCGATATTTATTTAGTCCAATAGGTATGGACTTGTACGATTTACACCATGTTTTTGGTATTCGTCCCAGCTACCTTCTACTTCTTCAATCTCATAATAGGGATTGAAAGGCCTCAGCTTCATTCTTAGTGACTGAATTATTATTATAAATATATAAAGGTTGTCTCGTGCAACTTCTTTAATGTCACTAAATTCCCCTGGGTTACCAATAGTTGATGTAGTTGATGACCCACATGCTGCGGTAATATACAAAACAATCAATGTCAGCGTCAGTAAATTTAAGTTTTGAATACATTTACCATTTGGGATCACCTGCAGGTAAAGAATAAATATCCCAAACATCCGAAACCAACCGCAGTACAGTAACCCCCTAATTTGCCCAAGCCAGTGTCAAGAAGTTTCTTTTCAGATTCGGGTACACCGTTTTTATCTACCCTGGAACTGTGGCGATGGATGTATGGAATGATTCCACCCGCTGCCATGTGAAGAAACCCTATCCATAATAACCAACCATAACATGATGCAAATTCCATGCCCTACTTATACACCTAAGGCGTGCTTCATTTCTAGTATGCCCCCCACCGTACCGCTGACAGAATTTCCAATATCCGGTTGGTTTGAAATCCTTGCCAGACTCTTGAGCATAAACTGATAGCCCCCTGATAAGACGGTCAGGGGGCTATCAGTTAAGTTAGCCCCATTTTTATGCCGTGTTTATTAGCGAGCCAGTAGGGTCAGATCCCCTATAGTATATATAGTGTGGAGTGGCTCGCGATTTGCACCATGTTTTTCAGATTCATCATGTTACAATTGTACTGTCCCGTCTATCACATGGGACATTCACATGGGACTTTTCTATCCCATGGCAATGGCTCCATCGTCAAGCTGGGGCCATTGTTTTACCCCACTGTTGTCCCATTAAAGAGAACGGCCTGCTAGTATTTCTTTATAAGCAGGCCATTCTCTTTTGGGGGCGAGAATTTAGAAAGCTATTTGAAAGACCATTGAAACTGCGGGGTTTTCTGCAGACTTGTTAGGTCCACCCGATAGGCGTGCGGCCCCTATAGTATATATAGTGTGGAGTGGCTCGCGATTTGCACCATGTTTTTAGGTTTATTATTTTCTATCTCTATCACGCGGTAACTTCTCTAGCTTGGTTATCCACACTAGTGCTGGTATCCAAAACCCTAGTGCCATTAGAAAAGTAAAACCTCCTCCAATTCCAGCTGCCATAAAACCTCCGCCTGCCATGAAAAGCACCAATGTTACTATAACTGCCAAAATAATAGGGCCATCCCCGACATTCTCTGGCCTTCTTCTTCCCGTTTCCAGCTCCCACTTTTCTTTTGCATTCTTATTAGCAATAGTTCCTAAATAGAGTACGGTTAATCCAGCAAGCCAGAAAAGTAATCCGAATACAAGGCCCTCACCTACTGTTTGTTCTCCCATAATATTGCCTCCAAGTTTTTCAGTTCTGATCCACTCTACTCTTTGAAAGATCCCCCAGTTTTGCCAACTACCCAGATTGCAACAGCGGTTACAACGATAGTTAGCCCGACATCAGAATAGGAATCTAACAAAGGCGGATATTTAGGCATGTCACGAAAAATACTATTGACAGCCCATATGATGTCAATAAAGGAGAGTATGATTCCACATCCCATTACAAGTTGGGCTATACTATGGATGTACTTCCGCCATCTTTCGAAGGCTTCGTCTTCTTCATCTCTCTTTTGATGATAATTCATAGTTTTTCAGTTTCGTCCCTGGAGAGCAAACACTATCAAATATAGCATTGCGCATAACAATGCAATATTGAGCCCAAGCCATAGTACCGATTCCAAGATCCAAGGATTAGGGTAAGTTTCGCCATCCAAATACTTATTTACAGGGTGTGTGGTTACTGACTCTCTAATATTATACGAAGCGGCAATGGCCACAAGTAAAAGGAAACCAATTAGTGCAATACTCCTCCCAATATCACTTCCAGACCCAGCCTCCTTGCAGGGGTACGCCATGTGTTCTCTAGGATCATCTACACAGAGTTGATGCCCCGAAGCCAAGACAGGAGAAGCGGTCATTACTGAAACAATCATCCCAATGCCTAATGCACCAATAATAACGATAGGTAAGAACAAGCGAGGTAATTTGGCTGACATATCCATAGCCCTACTTATACACAATTAGACCTAAGTTTGGAAACATGGAGGGTTATTGACTTGGGGCACCTCGGTAGTCTTTTGCTTCCCATGCGTCATAGGCCTCATCTGAACTATACGGTGAATCTCTTTTCATATAGGCTCCACCGCATCCGCCATGGCTGTATAGGTTACCACTGGTAGATGTCCTATGATCCCTTGATTGCCTCGCACATGCATGAAGCATTATCACCTCATACGTAAGCGACAATACTCTACGCTCCAGCCTGTCGATCCTCTCGGCTTCTTCTTGCTCATTCATCTCTGCAACACGGGCATCCACATCTAAGCGAGCTTGAGTGTTTGTGACTCCGCCTTTTGGCTCCTCGCTTTCACAACCCCCCAACACCAGTACTAGCATTGCCGACAGTAGGAATATAGATAGTATTTTCTTCATGATTTACTCCTTGCCCCTCAGCTCTACTACGCTTTAGGGGTCTATGTTGATGGTTCCTTTACATCCAAACCAGCGAAATTTAACACAACCGTAGAAACGGCTGTTATCGTTTTTGTTGAATTGTATAGACATGGATGAGTCACACAATGGACAAGAAGGTCCGCGACGTCTTCCACTACTACGGCGTCTAACGGGATCTCCTTGGGTGTCGTCTAATAAAGGCCTTAAAGCTTCCTCTCCTAGTGCATTCTTTGCCAGTTTTGTCTGAAGAGGGTCAATCATCTCTTGGAAATTTTTATCAGTTAGTTGATCGATTTCAGCCTGTAATTGAGATCCTGCCCAATATCTCAAAGTGGTACCGCTCCCCGTCGCTCTTTTATCCTTAAACCTCATAGCAGGTCCATTAAAGTCGGATGAAGTTACAAATAGCGCCTCGTCATATAACCCGGTAGATGCCCCCCAGAAATCTCTTACCGCCTTCTCTGTAACATTTCCCTCCCAGTGTTTCACTTGTACTGCAATTTTAGTTTCGCGATTCCGAATCTGACGTACGCCTTCCAAATCTATACCACCATCGGCACCTCTTCCTGTAAGGATCATTTTCCAGCCCTTCGCCCATAAAATACCAAGAACAATAATTTCCAAATCCTCACCCGTTTTAGAATCAAGGATTGATAACAATTCTCTCGCATTTGGCCGGTAATTTCCTTTCCCTGTAAAGCGATCGTGTATTGCTGTTTTCTTGGCCAAAGCCTCGCGCCATACCTTCTCCTTAGCTTCCAAAGCAGCCTTCTTCTCTCGTTCTAAAGCCAATTCTAAAGCCACTTTTTTTTCAATACGCTCTTGTTCGTAGCCTATAACACGCATAAATTCCGCATGGGCGGATTCATATTTCATAAGATTATAAAGGTGAGGATGAACCAATTTCCGAAACAAACTATCATGAAACCAAACAGACCACAAACCTATGATGATTCTACATAAAATGATGAGACCCAGTGATAGTAAGAACCACCCAGGAGAATAACCCTCATTCCGTGTTGCTATAAATATGAAGAAAGGGATGCAAAGAATTATTGCAGCAATCCATTGCATAATATTCATTCTGGTGTCATAGGCCTCTACTGCCGTAAATTCGTGTGGATACTGTACGTTGGAATCAAGACCGACATCCTCTTTCTTCGGTTTCGGCATACCTTTTTTCCAAGTATATGTATCTAAATTGAAAGATGAGTATGCCTTTGTGCGCTTTGCCATAGGAATATATTCTTGTTTGGTTGGTTTTTTATCTGCCTCAGGGTTTTTTAGGACAACGATTGCGGATGCACCACACATTAAACAGAATTTTTCGGTTACATTGGCTCCACACTTAATACATTTATTACCTTCCACAGGTGGATCAAAGAAGTCTTTGAACCCGAAAAAGATTAGCAAAACGGGAATACCCCAAACTAACTTCGGGATTTTATCCATCCAGTTCAAAACGGCATCTAAGTTCGATATATCAGTATTTTCACCGCAACCCGTCAGAAGTAGCATAAGTGTTGTCTGGACTAGGAGTGTTCGTATGAGATTGAGTTTCATAAAGTCTCAGCTTTTGCGAGGCTCCCAAACAATACCTAATGCTTCTAATCTTTGAATACGCTCTTCTGTTAGTTTCTCTTTTCTGTAACTTTGACGCTGGGTGCCAACCCAATTCCCAAGGGCATAGCCATCCTCTGTCTTGTACTTGGCAGGAACCTGGCCCTCATTATTAGCTGTGTAATCTGCTAAATG
>VEXD01000014.1 GCA_009391235.1 SAR202 cluster bacterium AC-409-J13_OGT_754m | reverse complement strand
GAATATATCTTTCTGAGTAATGCCTGTCAAGGTTCATAGTTGTGACTTTTTAGTTTGGGTTAATGAAAACCAGTTTTACTTCATGTTCTTGTTCACAAAATCATCTAGGCGTTCTATGGCCGAAAGTATATTGTTTTGAGAATTTGCGTAAGAGAGTCTGACATATCCTTCACCATTTTCCCCAAATGATGTTCCAGACAGTAGGGCTACTTTTGCTTCTGCTAGTGCACGATCTTGGAATTCCTGGCTACCGATACCCGTTTGACTGATATCCGGAAATACGTAAAATGCTCCGTCAGGCCTGGGGCAATTTATTCCTTTAATTTTTTGTAATCCTTTTACTATGAGGTCTCGTCGCATTTTAAATTCGTTGACCATATCTGTAATTGGTTGTTGAGGACCCGTTAATGCTTGAATAGCGGCTATTTGAATAAAGGATGCTGTGCACGACACACTATTGGTAATGAGTTTAGTAATGTGAGGGACTAAGTATTTTGGAAATATCCCGTATCCTAGTCGCCAACCAGTCATAGCGTAAGTTTTCGAAAAACCATCTAGTATGATGGTTCTGGAAGTCAAATCCCTCATAGATGCAATGCTGTGATGTTTTTTATTGTAAATAATATGTTTGTATATTTCGTCACTCAATACATGGACATGCTCATTGTTGCTCAAAATAGTGCTTAATGTTTCTACATCCTTTCGACTCATGACAGAGCCTGTAGGGTTGTGCGGGGAGTTAATTATGACTACTTTTGTACGGCTATTGATTTTTGATGCCAGTCTATCCAAATCCAATTTGTATCCGTTGTTTTCGATGAAAGGTATTGGTATAGGCTTAGCCCCGCAGAACCTTATCATGGATTCATATATTGGAAAACCAGGGTTAGGATAAATAACCTCGTCACCTGGTTCAACAAGGGAGAGCAGTGTAAAGAATATAATAGGTTTCGCTCCTGGAGTGACTATTACCTGTTCTGGAACGACGTCAATTTTTCGAGTGAAGGCGACATCCTTGGCTATGATTTCTCTAAGTTCTGGTAATCCTGCAGCGGGACCATAGTGAGTATGCCCATCCGTTAATGCTTTAATAGCGGCTCTGGTGATATGGCCTGGTGTGTCCATATCAGGCTCCCCTATTTCTAGGTGGACTACACTATGCCCTTGACTTTCCAAGTCCTTTGCTCTTGCAAGAACCTCAAATGCAGTTTCGGTACCTAGTTCGTCTAATCTTTTAGCTAATCTGACGTGTTGCATATTCTATACCTTATAACTCTGTAACTGTTGTATCAGAGAGCAGGTCCATTAGCAAAGTGTTTTGAGGTCGTAATGTAACTAAATATTGATAATCGTATTGAACTTTTCTATGGGGATAATAGGCCTAGAGTACCAGTAACTGGGACTATACGGAGTATATAGTCGTCCCCTTCTCTAGGACTTCCTCTCCCATCCAAATTGCTAGTTGAAAAGTACATATATCCATCTGTTCCTTGTACTATGTCTCTAATTCTCCCAAATCGTTGGGGATACATGTCTTCCCAATTTTGGACCCGTTGATAATTAGGTGGTTCAAATGTGATTCTGATGATTCGCTTTGCTCGAAGGGTGCCAAACAACAATCGATCTTTCCATGTTTCCGGAAGAGAGTCACTAGTACAGAATGCAGCTCCAGATGGAGCCCATGTGTATATCCCACTTTCAAGGACTGGGGCGATTTCTTTATGTTCTCTTTTGTTCTTCACGTTATGATCTTCAGGCCATCCATAATTTAAACCAGGTTGTATGAGATTCACTTCATCATGACCTATAGGTCCATGTTCTGTAGCGAAGAGTTGATTTGTTTTTGGATGCCAAGCTAAACCTTGAGGATTACGATGACCAAATGAATAAATTGGTGAGTCTTGAAATGGATTATCGTTTGGAATGGTGCCATCTTTGTTAATGCGTAATATTTTGCCGGCTAGAGAGTTAAGGTCTTGAGACAAGGACTTTGATCCTGCGTCTCCTGTAGATATGTACAACTTTTGATCTGGACCGAACTTGATTCTGCCGCCATTGTGTATAGACGATCCTGGGATTTGGTCGATTATTATTAATGGATCAACAGCTGTGATTTGATGGTCAGTGAGTCTTACGATTCGGTTTAGAAACTTTCCGTTATTGTTTATATAAGTATGGTAGACGTATATATATTTGTTGGAATCAAATTCTGGGTCAATTGCGATTCCTAGTAGACCAGCCTCTCCTTTACGTGCAACCTCTATTTGCATGTATGGAGGTTCCTGTAATACCCCTTCAGATATTACTTGAATGGTTCCAGAACTTTCTGTGAAAAATAGCCTTCCATCTGGGGCAAAAGATAAGGCCCATGGGGCATTCAGTTTCTTGGCAAACACTTCTACTGCTACACTTTTTGCTTTTTCGGAATCTTGAGTCCCGCTTTCATGGTTAGGGATAGGTATTGAACTTGAGTCTGTATCAGTCTGTTCATTAACGAAAGTAGTATCATTCGGCGATACAGTTATAGCGGAACATGCTTGTAGAACAATCACCATTATGACCGCAATGAATACTAACATCATTAATTTAGGCCTGATTGTTCTCAGAATAGTTTGATTATATGATTCAATTAGCATGTTATTTCTGATACTACCTTGGATGTGTAGGCACGTTTTTGCATATTAGTTTATCTCAATTCCACCATTGTGGCTCCATCGGTGGTGGAGTTTTGCTCTGGATAAAATTTTTCCACCGACGGATGATTGTCTAGGAGTTCTCTCACCATACTTCTCATTGCACCAGTTGCTGAGCCATGAATTATTCTTACGGAAGTTAGTCTCTGAAGAAGTGCAGAATCTATAAATTTAGTTAATCGTTCTCTTCCGTCCGATATCCTATAACCTCTTAGATCTAGTTGCATGCCTTCTCTTGAATTAACACTTCTAGTAACAGATACCCTTGTTGTGGTTGAGATTGGTTTAAAGTCCACCTTTCGTTCTAATTGATATGAAGGCAACTTGGATTTTATGGAACCGATTAAAACGTATAGATCGCCTTTCTGATTAGGAGGTGTGACGATTTTAACCGCCTGTTCTATTCCTCTTATTTGGACATAGTCACCTGGTTTTAATTTATTAACCCAGTCGTGTTCTACATCTTTATTTACATACAATGGTTTCTTGGATTTCAATTCCTTAGTTATTAAGCCCAAAAGATCCAATTGTTCGTGTATGGTTTCTTTAGGTTGGGCTCTACCTGATGCCCTTTCTGCTCTCAGAAGTTGTTTTCGAATCGTTTCTGCCCAGGCTATTAATTCATCCCGCGCTTCGCCCATTAGAATCGTCTTTTGAGCATTGAACTCCTCCAATTGGTGTCTTAGTTCAACCTTTGATTTCTCAGCTAAAAATAGTGCTTCTTGGGTTGCGACTTTTTTTTGCTGAGTGAGTTCTAATTCGTGTTCTAATGCTTTAAGTAAGGATTCAATATGTCTGTGTCCTTCTGGGAGTAGAGATTCTGCAACTACAAGGGTTTCTGAATCTAGACCTAATCTATTCGCGATAGTTAGAGCATAACTTACGCCAGGTCTACCGATTTCTAGAGCATATGTTGGTTGGAGGTTAGTAGGATTCATAGTTACTCTTGCGTTAACCATATTAGTCTCGGATTCAACAAAGGCAGCTACCGTTCTGTAATGAGTTGTTGCTATGCATGCTACATTCTTGTCTCGGAAATATCCTAGTATTGCTTTGGCAAGGGCTGCACCCTCCTCTGGGTCGGTGCTGGTGCCAAGTTCATCTAGCAATACGAGAGACCGATGAGAACAGTTTTCCATAATGTTTTTTATGGATTGCAGTTGAGAGCTGAAGGACGATAGGGATCGTTCGATACTTTGATGATCGCCTATATTTACGAACACAGCATCGAAATTTGTGAAGGTACATTGTTTAGCTGGCACGTGAAGTCCCGCTTTAGCCATTAGAATCATTAATCCAGTCGTTTTTAGAGCTACCGTTTTACCACCAGCATTAGGTCCTGTAATCAATAGGATTCGATTAGGGCTTTCCATACGTATATCAATTGGAATCACCTTTTCACCTAGGAGAGGATGACGTGCTCCTAATATTCGTAGGTATCCGGTGTTAGATTTAACGAAAGAAGGTTCGGTGCTTTGGGTAGCCTTTGAATAAAGACCCTTAGCCATCGCTACGTCTAATAGAGAAAGAGTTTGTACTGATTCATTTATTTCTGTACTTTGTTCAGAAATTGCACTGGAAAGTTGTCCTAGAATTACTTCTTCTTCACGTTTTACTGATAACGATGAGGATTTCCATTGATTTCCAAGTGTAATTCCTCGTATAGGCTCAACAAATGCGGTGACACCGCTATCGGATACATCATGAACAATTCCGGGAACCTTGTGTCTCATTTCCATTTTGACGAGCAATACCATGCGGCCATTACGTTCAGTTAAAAATTGTTCTTGCAAAACATTGCTACGCTCAAGGCGCTTGAGAACGGTATTTAGATAGGTGGTCAATTTTGATAGAGCCTGGCTTTCTTGCAGCCTCAGGTTTTTCAAGGTCGGAGAGGCTCCATCTAAAATGTTCCCTCCATCATCCAGGCTAACCCCTAGTTGAATTCTTAGCTCTTCTTGAGTATTCAATGATTGGGCCATGGAAGCTAACACTGGTAAAGATTTATCATTTCCCAATAGGCTGCGTATATTTCTAAATGTGCTTAAAGTGGTAAATATGTCCCACAGTTCTCTACCATCTAAAGTTCCACCAATTGATGCCCTATGTATAGATGGACCTATGTCCTTTGCCATGGATAGGTCTAATTTTCCTTTTCTATCCGAATATAACCTAGATTCGTTTGTTTCCTGTTGGAGTCTGTTTATTTCTTTTGTGTCATTGGAAGGGATTAAGTTAAGGACCATGGAATGGGATTGTGATAAAGAAGTGAAATTGGATAATTGCTGTTTGATAAGGTTGAATTCCAACAGCTCTATTGCTTGTTGATTAGGATTTATACTGTTTATGTCGGTCATATCAAAATGTTTCATGGGTCGGGTATTGAATCAGGCCACTGGAAGAGTTTAACTTCACTATCCCACAATTTAGAAGGTACGCTTAATAATTCACGTAGGCTAGGCTCTCTAGTTGAAATGATTCTATTTGCTATTTTATTCCCCATCGATTGAATAAATGGGCACGTTTTCGAAAAGTTGAGTATAGTGTGTTTCTCTCCTCCCATGAATATGTAATCCATTTGTTTTTTAAATGGATTCATTTTTTCAGTCGCAATGGAGCAGACTTTGTTAAATAGCTCCTGAATTTGCTTCGTTCTAATCCTTGCGAATCTCTGTTGAGACGTGCCGCCTGCCTTGTGCCGTCCTTTTACATAGCGGCTGCCAGATTTAGAATCTAGGATTTTATCACCCTGAAAGATTCCTACTGCGTATTTCCCTAATCTAATTAAGATAACTCCGATTAAATATTGTTGTTCTAGGCTCTCACGTATGCTTGCTGTATAAATGAAGTTTTTTCTGTGAGCTTTCATAATTGGAAATGGTGGGATCAATAGTATTTTGGTGGAATTGCCCCAGAAGGCAATTATTCCGGTAGAAGAAATGGTTACTTTGCTTCCAGCGCTATTTTCTATTTCATTTAGGAATTCCTTATCTATAGAGTCAGACTCTTCAATGAACTTTTCCCAATACCCATTAGGAATTATGAACGTATGAACTGGTTCAAAAGCGTTTGTATCAAGGATATCTAGTAATCTAAAAACTCTCTGTTTGCTGAACCGCATTAAATTCTCCAACCTATTACTTTAATGGTGGTGTTATTTGAACATTAAGGATTTTCTCGCACCATAATCCAGATGATATAAGTCGTTGTTCATTGAACATCTTGGTTATCAATTGTATGCCTAGTGGTAGGTTAGTCTTAGGGCTTAGGCCAGATGGTATCGTTAGTGTAGGGAGGCCTGATAATGTCCAGGGGCTTTGAAACCAGGGGTTGCCGGTAGTTGTTAGGTCCTTCGGAGCGGTGCTGTGTGTGCTAGGTGTGAGCAGGATATCCCATTTAGATGCTAACAATTCTATGTCGTGAGTATAAATGTTTCGTAGTCTTTGTGCAGTTGAATATTGAGTTGCAGATGTTCGTAAACCTTTCTCAATGCGTTCCCGCAGCTTTGGCCCATAGTCATTAGGGCGGCTTTTAAAAGTGTCTTTGTGATACTCGGCAGTTTCCGTATCCATAATAGTAGAATGAATACTTTCAGCGAATTCATAACTCTTTGGCATCGTGACTAGTTCAATATGAGCACCAGCTTTAGATAAACTGGTAACAACTTTTTCAGTATGGTCCTTCACATGTTGTTCTGAGTTATCTAAGAAATTCTGAATTACCCCAATTTGGGGTGGCTTTATAGCTTCAGTCACAAATTGGAATTCAGCGAAATTAGATTGCAGCAAGGTGCTAGGGTCCTTGGGATCATACCCGGATATGAGTTCCAGAATTGTTGCTGCATCTTGTACGGACCTTGTAATTGGACCTAGTGTATCTAAAGACCAGGATACTGGTATTACTCCATAACAGCTTATTCTGCCAAAAGTAGGCTTTAATCCTACTACACCGTTATAAGATGCAGGTCTTATTATTGACCCTCCTGTTTGAGATCCCATTGCAGCTGGGCACATTAGGGAAGCCACTGCAACTGCAGAACCACTACTAGATCCTCCTGGAGTATGGTGTGAGTTCCAAGGATTTATGGTCCCTGATGGGTCAGCATTGGCAAATTCTGTAGTTACTGTTTTCCCCAAGATGATTGCCCCAGCATTTTTTAACTTTGTTATTACTGTCGAATCGAAAGTTGGTATTGTGTCCGAATTAATGATTGAACACGCTGTTGTTCTCATTCCATTTGTGTAATAGATATCCTTTATTCCAATAGGAATACCGTGGATTGGGCTTCTAGGACCATGATTGGAAAGTTCTCTGTCTAAGTTTTTGGCATCTTTTATGACCTGCTTTTCATCGATTGTCACCCATGCATTTAAATATTTCTCAAATCTACTAATTTGCTTCAAGAAGGCTTCTGTTAAATCCAGTGAAGAAAATGTGCCTTTGGTAATTTGTTCTGAAGCCTGATTTATTGATAATTCGTGTAATTCCATTATTTGCTTTCCACTTAGTTTAAGTAAGGATTATTCGGGATAGGTTTAATAAGGTTGTCACGTATTCAACGCACTTATCCAAGTTAAATAATCTTCCTCGAGTATATTTTATCAGTATGACGGTATGAGGTTATATCTATTAGTAAAGAGATATTACTACATATTAGTATTCTGATAAGACCTTTTGATATGCAATATAGTTAAATCCCATCCATATTCTTATCGATTAAATCCTAGAAAAATGGAGTTAATAAGTAAGGTGATTTGGCTTATAAAAATTCGTTGACATTAGTTTATCTGACAATTACCATCCCAGTGTTAGCGGGTGTAACTCAGTGGTAGAGTGTTTGCTTCCCAAGCAAAAAGTCGGGGGTTCGAATCCCCTCTCCCGCTCCACATTGGAAAAATCCGTCGTTGTTACACTCATATGCGTGTGATAGACTGGCCAACAAGGTAAAGTGATAACCAATGTAATGTTTGGTTTATTCAATTATTTTTTCCAGTAAGTGTTTTGTATATTTTGAGAGGTGCAAAAGTGCCAACTATAGATGAAACGTATTCAGCCAGATTCCCAACATCAGCAGTAATGTCCGAGAAAGCTAAGAATTATTTTCCCAGTGGGATCGTCCACCAGAATCGATACGCTACTCCTTTCCAGGTTTATTTTGATCGTGCGAATGGTGGCATAAAATTTGACCTAGATGGTCATGAAACGGTGGATTATGTTGGAGGTAATGGAGCATTGTTACAGGGGCATGCTCACCCGGAAATTGTTGCGGCAGTAGCCTCTCAATTTGCTCAGGGAAGTCATTTAGGTGGCAGCACCCCGTTTGAAATAGAGTGGGCTCAGGCGTTACTGAGACTAGTGCCATCTGCTGAACAGGTTAGATTTACCAATTCAGGTACTGAAACTACCCTTTTGGCTATGCGTATAGCTAGGGCATACACAGGAAAAATTAAGATTCTCAAATTTGAAGAACATTACCATGGATGGCATGAATATGGAGTCGTAGGGGCTGGTAATTCAGGTGCGTCAGTTCCAAAGCCTATTATAGATATGGTGGTTGTAGTAAGGCCAAATATAGACGAAGTAGAGAGAGCTCTAAAAAACGATCCTGATATTGCGTGCTGTATTGTGGAACCTACTGGTGGGCACTTTGCAACTTATCCGATACAACCACTACCATTTCTTCAACAATTGCGTGAAGTGACTGCTAAATACGGAGTTCTATTGATTTTTGATGAGACCATAACAGGATTCCGAGTTTCCAAGGGGGGAGCTGCGGTTAAATACAATATAGATCCTGATATGAGTACATTTGGGAAAATTGTTGCTGGTGGAATGCCAGGTGCAGCTCTTGCGGGTAAGGCTAAATATATGCAGATGCTAGAAAGAAGTGGAGACCCAGAATGGGACAGGAACGTTAGAGTTGGACAAGGGGGAACTTTTAACGCTAATCCACCTACAGCTAAGGCTGGAATTGTGGGGCTTACGATGATAGCTGAGAGGCCGATTAATGAAATGGCTGACGCAATGGCGGCACGATTGAAAGCTGGCATAAATGAGGCATTCCAGCGAACGGAAGTTTCTGGATTTGCTTATGGCATTGCTTCCATGGTCAACTTTATATTTGGGGTAGATCCTAAAGGAGAAGAGTACTTCGAAGCTCCACCTCTTACGTATGAAGAAGTTAGGGACGAAAAAAGTTCTAAAGCTGCAGGATTCCTGACAAAAGCGATGTTGAACCATGGAGTACATGTTATGGGAGGTCGCGTTTGTATGGTGTCATCGGCCCATACGGCACCACAAATTGATCTTACTATTGATGCATTTGAGAAATCACTGAGAGATATGAGAGCGGAAGGTCTTGTTTGATCAATCATCGTGTCTAGATTCAGTTGAGGTCTTATGGTGAATCCGTCCTATTCCGATGAGTTGGCTACGATCCGTCATTTTACTTCTACAGGATATATAGTTAACAAAGGTAGGGTATTGCTACACTGGCATCCTAAGGTCAAAGCTTTCCTGCCACCAGGTGGTCACGTGGAAATCAATGAGGATCCGGTGCAGGCAGTTCTAAGAGAAGTTAAGGAAGAGACCGGCTTATTAGTCGAAATCATTAATAGTGAATTGCCGATTAAATCCAGGTATCCGGTCCAGATACCTCCTCCGATAACAATAATGATAGAAGATATAATTGATGCTGATGGAAGTATTCATCAGCATATAGATTTTATATATTTTTGCCGACCAATTAAAGATGTGATACTAGATGAGGCTTGGATATGGGTAACACAGCGCCAGATTACAGATAGGGTTCCTCTTAAAGTTAGTGCAAATCTTGAGGTGCCGCCACCAGAAGACGTGCGCAGTTTGTCTCTCCGAGCATTATCCCTAGTTGGAGAGATGGATTAATTTAGCAGGTCAACTATTCGATTTTAACCACATGCCATAGAATATACGTAACGTCCTCGAGATAGCTCTTCAGGGATTTCTGTTTTTGTCCAAGTTAATCCATCATCGAAGGTACTATAAACTTTACCGTTATTAGTAGCACAGTGAATATTTGACGAATTAGTTTGATCAAATGCTGTTACAAACATCCTGTTTTGAGGCGTTTCACCAAAGTCGATTCGTTCCCAAGTCTCCCCGATATCAAAGCTACGAAATAAGGCACCCTGTTCAAGGGTGTCTTTAGGGGCACTTCCACCACCAGCGCTGGCGGCTAGCAATATGGATTTTGGATTCGATGGAGAAATGCTCATATGTCTACAATAGGAGCCCTCAGAGAACATATTTTCAAGAGGTGGTCTTTCCCAGTGTATACCTTTGTCCCGACTTCTAAATAGTCCTATTTGTGTAGCAATAAAAATATTGGTCTCAGAAAAAGGGTGAACTAAAACACTATGTAGATCAAGCGTACCGTTCGTAGTGTAAGGTCCATCTATAAGGGACTTCCAATGTTGTCCTCCATCGGTACTACCTAATAGTCCACCTACTTCAACAGCGGCATACATTTCGTTGGGACATGATGGGTTGATAGCTATGCTAATTATTCTTTTGACAGTAGGGGGCATGTAGGTAGTGATATGCGGATATATGACATTAGTCATATCTGTTTCCATCCAGCTTTGACCAGAATTTGCAGTAAGCCATATTGCAGCTGGTTCGCACCCAACATAAATTGTTTTGGAGTCATTAGGGTGGAAAGCAAGTGACCAAACGTCATTAGTGGATTTAGATTCGGTAAGAGGTGACCAATGGTTGCCTGCATCGTTACTACGATAAGGTCCCATTTGAGTTCCTGCATATAATATAGATGGTTCTATAGGGTCTACTAGCAAAGCCCTTACCTGCGGGTATTTTGGTAATCCTTCTGTAATCATTTCCCATTCGTTACTGTTTCCAGATTTCCTATAAAGACCACCTTCGCCTATATTAGTACCTTCTCCTGCCAATCCCACATATAAAGTTGATGTTTGATTAGTTGTTATCATTGTGTTTTTGGCTCCTTATTACTACAGTGCAGTTGATTCTTAGTCCAAGTCTAGCGTTTGTCAAGGAACCTACATTGAAACTATGTTGACCTTAGGAAATATTTAAGGGTAGCATGGAGTCAAGGTATATCGGGATGTTAGTCCATGCGAGTTCTCTTTGTTAGTCCGTACTTTCGCCCTTATCTAGGTGGTATCGAAAGAGCCATTGAAGAATTGGCGCGTGAACTTCTTACTTCACCTGAGATTGAATCGGTAGGTGTTTTGACTACTAAATACGCATTCCCCCGTATTCCTATGACTCATTTGCCGAACTATGAAGTAACATCTGATGGGATATCTATATTTCGAATAAATAGTGTTCCCAGAACAGCTCCCCCATTCTATTCAGTACCCTTGGTTTGGTTTTCTCCCAGACAACTAAATAAGCACCTAAAGTTTTTTGATCCTGACATAATCCATTGGGTTGGAGATGGTTGGTTTTGGGGTCATATATTGACAGGATTAGCTACTAAAGCAAAAATAGTTTTTACTCCATCTTTCCATTCTTTATCTTTGTCGAGGCAATGGCTTAGGCCCATTAATGGCATATTGTGTAGGTTAGTGGATAAAGTGGTGACGTTGAGTGCAATTGAGTCAAAGTTGATCCAAAAGGCTTATTGGATACGAGAGGACAAAATTGCAACAGTTGGCTGGGGAGTCAGATTGCCTAACAATTCCAAACCTAGGATATCAAAATCTATGGTGAGGATTTTGTGTGTTGGGAGATTGGGGAATCACAAAGGCCAACGTTGGTTGATAGAAGTTTACAGAAGAGCTAAATCGAGGTTTAAGTATTTAACAAACTTGATATTGGTTGGAAGGGATGAAGGAGAAGAAGCGATTATTAGGCAGGATATCAAGCGACTAGGATTAGTGGACGACATACTAATTACGGGTGAGGTTACTGACATAGAATTAGATGACTGGTATCAGAATAGTGATTTGCTAGCGTTATTTTCCAGATATGAGGCCTTTGGATTGGTGTATTTTGAAGCGATGGCTAGAGGAATACCAGTTCTTACTCATAGAGTCGGATCTAATGATGAACTGTTGAGTAAGGGTGCACTAGTTGTTGATCCTTATGATATGGAAGCTGCTATAGAACAAATGGTTAGATTGGTTAACGATTCTTCTACACGCGAGTTATTGGGAAGAATCGGAAGAGAACATGTCTTAAATAATTATACTTGGTCCAGGGTGGCACAAAAATACATCGAGATATATAAGAACACACAATAATCTGATGACAACTGGAATGAATCGCGAATCGATAATTGAAGATGCACGGAGGATGCTGCTCGGAAATCTGCGTACCGGTAAAAGGGAATGTGATGGCAAGGAATTCTTTTTCGTATGCCCATCTAACCAAGATTACCCTTTTCAATGGTTTTGGGATTCATGTCTTCATTCCATAGCACTAATTCATATAGATGTTGATATGGCAAAAAAAGAGTTAATGACTCTACTTAGTACTGCTCATCCTTCCGGATTCATTCCCCATATAACATTCTGGGAAACGGAGAAGCGTGAGGAATTTTTGAAGCATTCTTTAGTCGCTATGGATAACCCAGCATATAGTTCGACTATTCAACCACCGCTTATAGCTTACGCAGTTGAGAGAGTGTTCGAGGCGACTAATGATAAAAGATTTTTGGCTGATGCTCTTCCCATTCTGGTTGGTTTTTACAGGTGGCTAAGAGATTTCAGAGATCCCGATAAAGACGGACTAATTTCTATTATTCAACCTGAAGAATCTGGCATAGATTGTTCTCCCAAATTTGACGACCAAATGGGGATGAGCGGAATGCTTGATAACAAGACTTTTATTGGCCAACTAAAAAAATTATATGATGCCTATGAACCTCTCCGCGGGGATGAGCAAAGTTTACTTGATTCCAATTTGTTTCACTTCGAAGACGTTCTGGTTAACTCAATTTATGTTCAAGGTCTCAGATCTTTAATTAGAATGCTAGACGACTCACCTTTAGTAGATGAATTCTCAAGAGACGCTAGGAAATGCATGGATGCTTTGATTGGCAAATGCTGGGATGAAGAAATGGAAACTTTTTTTGACCTATCTGGAGTCGAGGAAAACCCAGTAAAAATTGTTACGATTAGTTGTCTGATGCCATTGATTATTGAGGATTTGCCAGAAGATCTTGTCAGGAAAACCGTGGAAAGATACTTATTATCACCGGAACATTTTTGGCTTGAGTATCCTATACCATCGGTATCTGTTTCCGAGGAAAAGTTTTTCCCTGGGGATCCGCATGGGTTTATTTGGAGAGGTCCAACTTGGCTGAACATTAACTGGTTTTTATCTCGGGGTTTGCGTAGTCATGGATATCATGAAATTGCGAATCGTATTGTATCTAAGAGTTATAAATTGGTGGAGATGGCGGGATTTAGAGAATATTATAATCCACACACGGGTGCCGGTTATGGAGCCAGGGATTTCGGATGGTCGAGCATCATATTAGATATGTGAAACTATTAGTGCCCTTTCCCTGTGGGATGAAAGCTGCCCGGCCTGGATTCGAACCAGGGATTTCAGCTCCAAAGGCTAACGTGCTACCGCTACACTACCGGGCATCAACAAATGAGCTATACTGAGGCATAAAACAGGGTCTAATTATGCCATAGTTTAATAAGGTGTCGATAGAGTGAGGATGACTTATTAAAAACCTTTTCAACGTGTGGTGTAACTTAAAGGAAGCGTTACTTAATTTCAACTATTCTGGGGATTTAAGTGAGGAATGATGGACAAAATACTTACGAAGTTTTCCGCATCCGAGTTAGCAAGGTTGATAGCCACAAAAGAGGTATCCCCTGTGGATGTGATGCGAGGGTATCTGGATAGGATAGAGAGATATGATTCTGATCTTAATTCTTACATAACTATATGCAAAGATGATGCCCTTGAAGAAGCTAAGAAAGCAGAGAAGGCGGTCATGGATGGTGAAGTATTAGGGCCTTTACATGGATTGCCGTTGGGAGTAAAAGACCAATTTGAGACTAAGGGAGTATTAACCACAGCATCCTCTAAGATATTAGCTAACTATGTGCCTAATGAAGATGCAACTATTGTGGCAAGAGCTAAAGAGGCAGGTGCAATTCTTTTAGGTAAGCTAAACATGTCCCCATTTGTTGCTGGAGGTGGGGATTATCTTTCTCGTGACAAGCCACCTAGGAATCCATGGAATTTTGATAGAGACCCTGGGAGTTCCAGTCATGGTTCTGGGATAGCTATAGCTGCGTCATTGTGTTCTATAGCGTTTGGTGAAGATACAGGTGGTTCCATACGTGGTCCAGCTGCTCTTAATGGGATAGTAGGACTAAGACCTACATGGGGTCGTGTCAGTCGGCATGGATTGTTACTATTTTGTTGGTCTATGGATGTTGGAGGTCCTATGACTAGGACTGTTGAAGATACAGCACTGGTGATGAATGCTATAGCTGGGTATGATCCCAAAGATTCTTTGACATCCAAATTACCTGTACCAGATTACACGAAGTGTTTGACTACTGATGTTAGAGGGTTACGTGTAGGATTACTAATGGAATTTATGGAACCTGGGTTTACTAGTGAAGAGGTACGTAAATCAATTATGGATGCTGTATCACAATTGGAAGGGATGGGAGTGATTGTGGAAGAGGTGTCATTGCCCATGCTTTTGGAAATTGGAGATGTAAGGCCTGCCATATCAGAAAGTGATGGAGCGTTTGTCCAAAGAAAATGGATTGTTTCTAATCCTAAGGATTTTGGCAAAAGTGCACTGAAAGGAACCCTTGTAGGCTCAATGATTCCAAACTATATATTGGAGAAGGCAGCAAGGATGAGGGCTCTACTAAGGCGTGAATGGGCTCATCTATTATGCAAATATGATTTCTTGATCAGCCCTACTACGTTGACAGAGGCCAGTAAAATCCATGATTACACTGACAAAATCACTACTAGAGATCAAGCTGAATATAGGTTTGGTGGTCGAAGAACTCCGGTTCCCCCTGCTGCTCTTGCTGGAACACCAGCTATCACAGTACCATGTGGCTTTTCCAAAGAGGGATTACCTATTGGATTACAAATAATTGGCGGGCATTTCAGAGAAGATTCCGTAATCAAATTAGCTTACGCTTACGAGCAAGAAACTAAGTGGCATACTATGAGACCTATTTTGGATGAGGTTCGAATATGAGATTAAAAGACTGTCACAATTTTCACGATTTCAAGAAACTTGCTAAAAAGAAGCTACCATCTCCTATATTCCACTATTTAGATGGTGCCGCGGAAGATGAAACAACGTATCAAAGAAATACAAGTGCATACAATGATGTAGATTTAGTTCCAAATGTATTAAGAGGTGTGGAAAATATAGACCTATCAACTACTATTTTTGGAAAAAAACTAGACCTACCTTTCTATTTGTCACCAACAGCACTACAAAGACTTTTTCACTATCATGGTGAAAGAGCAGTAGCAAAAGCAGCGGAAAAATACAATACAATGTTTGGGCTTTCGACAGTAGGAACCGTCCCAATTGAAGAATTTAATAACTTAAATGCTCCCAAGATGTTCCAATTTTATTATCACAAAGATCGTGGAATAAATGATGCGGTTCTCGAAAGAGTAAAAGCTTCTACTTTTGACGTACTAGCATTGACTGTTGACACTATAACAGCCGGAAATAGAGAGAGAGACCTTAGAACAGGATTTAAATCCCCGCCTCAATTGACCTTATCTAGTTTATTTAGCTTTATATCGAAACCAATGTGGGGATTAAATTATGTATTTAGAGAAAAATTTGAAATTCCGCTTCTAAAAGACAATGTGTCTGCACTATCTAATGTATCAACATCCATAGGCAGTTATTTTTCTACAATGCTTGATCAATCAATGAATTGGAATGATGCGGAAAAACTTGCATCAGATTGGGGTGGCCATTTTGCTCTAAAGGGAGTGATGAATGTGGAGGACGCGAAAAGAGCGGTAGATATAGGTTGCACCGGGATTATCGTATCTAACCATGGAGGCAGACAATTAGATGGGCAAAGATCTAACTTTGATCAGTTAGCCGAGATAGTTGATGCTGTAGGAGATAAGATAGATGTTATTTGCGAAGGAGGCATACAGAGATCAACGCATATGCTTAAAGCGTTATCAATGGGTGCTAAAGCTGTTGCAGGTGGAAGATTATACCTTTATGCGTTAGCTGCTGCTGGGCAAGCAGGAGTTGAAAAGGCTTTGGGCCTATATAAAACTGCATTAGAGAGGGATATGAAACTTATGGGCTGTACTAAAATAGATGAGCTTAGAAGAGATAATTTGAGATTTAGAAATTAATAATCAATTATTAAGCCATGTGGGGTGTAAAAAGATGAGTCAAAATGGCAGTGTTATTGGATTATATACGGTAGATCGCAGATCAGCGCCGATGATAGAGGTTTCGTATCTTAAGGCACTTGCCGGATTAGGGATTGAGGGCGATCGGTATCTTCTTGGGACAGGGACTTACTCTAAAACCCCCCAACCGGGCCGGCAGGTTACCCTAATACAGAGTGAAACTCTGGAATGGCTTGGTGATACATTGGACATAACTGTTCAACCTGAGCAGTCACGTAGGAACGTCTTGACGAAAGGCATAGAGATTAATGAGCTTGTTGGTACTGAATTCCTAGTTGGATCTGTACGATTAAGAGCCCATCGAATAACACAGCCATGTGCTTATTTGGAAAAACTTCTAGATAAACCAGGCTTATATGAAGCACTTTGGGACAAAGGCGGTATTAGTTGTGAAATATTATGCGATGGTATTATCAACATAGGTGATGTCGTATCAAAGACAAATAATGACTAAGTCGATAATGCTGTTAATGGAATAATCCTGTGGGAACAATTATAAAGATTGTTTGTTCTGCTACTCTTGTTGGTGCACTAGCCGGTTTAGTGTTTCCCTTTTCCCTCAGGATTTTTTCAATGGATCAGGCGCTTTCATTATGGGAATTGCTAGCAAGCCTTGTAATTGCAATCTTAATTGTAAATATATTTGCATTATTGCTGTCTACTCGAATAACAGTCTTCAACCAAGCCACTTTTATGTTCAGGCTAAATCTTTTTTTTAGCCCGGTTCAGTGTAAATTTGTTGGTATCCCGGGAACTTTGACTTTAATAATCCCTCTACTAGGTCCACTTTTTGGAGGAACTGGTAACGAACCTTTCTGGGCATTTACAATTTTAGGAATAGTCGGCTGTCTCGTTTGGAGTATTCCCCTGTTTGTCTGGCTTCTCATATCTTTATTAATGAAAAAAGTAGCTCCAAGGAGTTAATTATTTTATCCAAAAAGGATGATTTATTTTGAAGGGTACAATAGCTTTAGCTGGGGGTGATGAATTTGCGCCCCATTCTGTTTCAATGGATATGGCGCTTATGAATTTACCATCAGAACTTCCATTTAAGTTACTTATAGTTCCTTCCGCCGCTGTGAATCAACCTGAAAAAGCCGTGTCCAATGGGGTAAAATATTTTGAACAATTAGGCTTCGCTGCGTCTCCTCTAATGATTACTGACAACCATATGGCTAATGACGAGAATCTGTGCAGTCCTATTCTTGATGCTTCCCATCTATTTTTTACGGGTGGAGATCCTGGGCATTTATTGCGAGTGTTAACGGACTCAATTATGTTTGATTATATGGTTGAATTCCTGGCTAATGGAGGCTTATTGATTGGGTCTAGCGCTGGTGCAATGGTGTTTGGTGAATGGATTAGAATTCCTTCGAGTGGCCATTGGAACAAAGGATTAGGTTTTGTTCCAGGAATCGGTATCATTCCGCACCATGAAACAAAGAACCCTATGATGGTTCATGAAAACATGTCGAAGTTTTTGCGGATGGATAGAAATGTTTTGGGCATAGATGTTGGTACTTGTTGTGTTGGCAGTCACGGAAACTGGATGGTAAAAGGACAAGGAAAGGTGACAGTTTACAGCATATATGGATGGACAAGTTTCTATGATGGTATGATGTTACCCAATTAGATTTGATGATCGCATTTGCTAAGTGATTAGG
>VEXD01000013.1 GCA_009391235.1 SAR202 cluster bacterium AC-409-J13_OGT_754m | reverse complement strand
GATATGATCTTTACGGGAACTCCGGGTTCAGCCGCTGCTATTGGAGACGGGGATATAGTGGAAATTGAAGTAGAGGGAGTCGGAATATTAAGCAATCCAGTTAAGAAGGAAATATAGGGCCGTAATGAAAAAGGAATTATCCTAAATATGAAAAACATTCGACTCGAGGGTGATTCATGAGTTCTCTTTGGGAAAAACTTGATGCCCTAGCGGCAAAATATCAAGAATTATCCGATCTTATGGCTAGACCGGAAGTTGCGTCAAACTATGCTCAATTTCAATTATTAGCGAAGGAGAGGGCTGGATTGGAGAGCACTGTTAGCCAATATAAAGAAATGCAGTCAGTCAGAGCACAGATTTTGGAGGCACAGACATTAGTTGAAACGGAAGAAGACAGTGAAATCATTATGCTTGCACGTGAAGAAGTGGGTGTTCTCGAGAATATGATTGAGCAACTGGAATATCAACTTAAACTGGCGATACTACCAAAAGATCCTAACGATGAAAGAAATGTCATAGTTGAAGTACGCAAAGGGACTGGGGGGCAAGAAGCAGCAATTTTTGCTGGCGACTTATATCGAATGTACACTAGATATGCTCAAATACGTTCCTGGGGAATTGAAGTTATGAATTCCAATCCTTCGGAACTAGATGGTTTTAGCGAGGTAATTTTTGCGATTAAAGGAAAAGGAGCATTCAGTCGATTAAAATATGAGCGTGGAGTTCATAGGGTTCAACGAGTTCCGGCGACTGAAGCCTCTGGCAGGGTTCACACTTCTACTGCGACTGTCGCGGTATTGCCCGAAGCCGAGGAAGTGGATGTTAAGGTCAAAACGGAAGATCTAAGGATTGATGTTTTCCATGCTGGAGGAGCAGGAGGGCAAAATGTTAATAAAGTTGCGACGGCCATTCGGTTAGTTCATAAGCCAACTGGGATCATGGTTACCTGTCAGGATGAACGTTCACAGTTCAAGAATAAACAGAAAGCTATGGAAATATTAAGAGCTCGCTTATACCAAGAAGAAAGTCGAAGACAGGAGTCAGAAACCGTTGAAGCTAGAAGATCTCAGGTGGGAAATGCTGAGAGGGCTGAGAAAATACGGACTTACAATTTTCCACAAGATAGAATCACCGATCATAGAATCAATCAGAGCTTTTCAGCTATTAATAAAGTCTTGAGTGGATATATAGATGAGATAATTAATGCGCTTGAGTCAGATGAACAAATCAAAGGAATAGATAATGCCTTAGTGGCCTAAAAATCGTTACGAGTGATGCGGATTTTATTAACATAACGTAACCATGAGCGTTGATTCAGTGACAGATAAGACACAATCAATACGGACTGTAAGTGAATTTTTTTATAGTGTGCCTAAAGTCCTAGGGCATTACGGCATCCCAGAGCCAAGATTAGAAAGCGAAATTATGCTTTCAGAGGTCATTGGTGTTAATACGCATTTTTTATACGCTAACGGGACATTCCCCCTAACTGAGGATATGCAAAGAGACTTAATAAGGATTTTGCAAAGAAGGATAAAAAGAGAACCACTCGCGTACATACTGGAACACAGAGAGTTTTATAGTACGGATTTTTGGGTAACCTCTGATGTTATGATTCCAAGGCCGGAGACGGAGATTCTGGTAGATTGTGTGATTGACTATGTCAAAAAAAACGGTGAAAGACAAACAATTGTTGATGTGGGTACTGGTTGTGGGAGCATTGCTGTTAACTTGGCATTACACCTTCCAGAGATGAATATTTTGGCTACTGATATTTCGCTTAGAGCTATTGAAATAGCGAAAGCAAATGCCGAAAAATGCAACGTTGCAGATATTATTTCATTTTTCAACGGAGATCTTTTAGACCCAATAAATGCCTCGGTGGACATAGTTGTTGCCAACCTTCCTTATATTCCTAGTGATAATTTGGACGCAATACAGGAAGAAGTTAAATGGGAACCACGATCAGCTTTGGATGGCGGGGATGATGGGTTGCGCATTATGCAACGACTTCTGTCTCAATTTAGAGAACAACTAGCTTGTTCTGGCTTGATAATTATGGAAATGGACCCGGACCAGATTAGACCGATGTCTGAATTTGCGACGGGTTACTTTCCTGAAAAAGAGACTTATGTGCAAAAGGATCTCAGAGGAATGGATCGCTTTCTATCTATCCATTAGAGTTGCGCAAATATATTTTTGGTTTGGCTGAGGTACAAGCCTGAAACCTACGTTGTTATATGGAAGCAATAGCTTCTATTTCAATGAGCATAGAGGGGAGGGCTAATTCCACGCCTCCCAGCAAAGTACTTGCTGGGTAAAAATTCCCAAAATAGGCTTTTATAAGGTCGTTGTATTCGGATTGCCTATGACGAAAATCAGCCATATCTTTTATGAATACTCCAACTTTTATTATATTCTCCATAGTTAAGCCTTCGGATTGAAGAATTTGCTGTATTCGGCGGAGTATCATATCAGTTTGTTGTATAATATCGCCATTTTCAGCCCCAGTGCCTATCGCAGTGCATCCGGATATAAATAATAATCCACCATATTGAACCCCCCTTGAATATGGCCCAATCGGCGGAGCTATTTCAGAATAATTCCTCCGAATAATAGTCATATTTACCTCTTTCTGTATGTCTAAATTAAAAAGAGACCCCCGTGTTAGCGGGGGTCTCTTTTATAGAATTCTTTCTTGAATTTATTTGGATACTGTTTTACGCATTCGAATCAAGCTTCCAGCTGATACTAATGCTATACCCATCATCAACACCATCCATGCAAAACTACCGATCCCGATATCACCAGCTACAGGCAATCCGGTTCCTGCTGCAGGGCTGAAGGACGCCATGTTCTGGGCAGCGTGATGCGCTTGTAAAGCACCACCTTCAGATCCTCCTGCTGCAATACTACCGTCTCTGTCTGCATCATAACCGGACAAAGCTCTCTCTAGGTTGGTTTGCACGTTGGTTGCGTATGCTCGAGCAGAGGTAGCGTCTGTCGCTCCTACTGCTAGCAACGCATTATCTCTGGCTGAGCCAGCTAGAGTAGCCACGTTATCAGCAGAAGCTGATACGTTTGGCTCATACTTGAAGAACTTTGCATCTTTGGGCAACGCAGTTGTTATGTTCTTAGCATGGGTTTTGGCATCTGCTGCGTAGTTAAGCACTCCGTAACTGTCTCCGGAATCAGTGCGACTAGCATCAAAATTTGCTCCACCAGAACCTTCGATAATGTTAATTGCATTACCAGCGGCGGCTTGAATGTCACTAAGACTAGTGGCATTAACTGCTGCTTCTGCTTGAGTTAATGCGGCATTCGTTTGTGCATACAGGCCTGGAGTAATGCCTTGGTTTCCAGCGTTGGAAACCAGTAGGTGTCTAAGGTGAGTCATTGCATCTTCAGCTATTGTAGCTGTGAATGCGACCACCTTTGACGGACTGGTAGCACCACCTGTAGCTTCTATCGTTACCGTAAATGTATCGTTAGCTGCTGCAAGGTTTGTACCAGTTGCGCTTGTGAAGGTATGACTTATGCTCGAATCAGCGGCAACCGTCATGACTCCAACGTCCACATTCGTCTTGCCGTCATCGGATACAAGCCATCCTTGGTAAACTTCACTTGCTCCAAGTGGCGGCATGTCATTCATGGACACCACAAGTTTGTCAGATTTTCCGGCCGAAGAGTCGGCGAAAGTGGCAGTGCCAGTAGTTTGACCCATAACAGCAGTTACAGGCAACATCAACGCCAACAGCGACAGAGCCAGTGTTAATTTCAGTACTCTGGAGAAATACATTGAGCCTCCTTTGTCAGTACACTTCATCTTGAATAGGAATTATTTCTATCGTTTTAGAGTTTCAGGCAAATAAAAATCTAAACAGAAAAGACTGCGTGCGTATTATAAATGCTCCCCTAGACGGTTGGCAAGGGTTTTAGATGTACTAAACCAGTAATATTGGAAGGAATTTATGGGTATTTAGCCTAATTCAGGGCGAAAGCTTTTTCTGCTAGGAGTGATTTGGCTAGTTTTCCTTTCTACCAGGGAAATTTTTAAAGCTTTCTTTGGGTGAGAGGTTTTTATATTTGCCTTTGCGTGCATCGAATTCTGATAACCACATATCTTTCCAATTGGAACCAATGTTTTCTGAAATCAAGTTCTTTATGCCTTGTACAGACACAGAATAATTGTTGGCTATGCTTGTCGCTACATCTATGGCCTTGTCTAAAAGTTGTTCTGGTGCCACTAAATGGTTTAATAACCCTATCTCTTTTGCTTCATTAGCAGAAACTGTTCTTCCGGTGTAGAGTATTTCTTTGGCTTTGGGCAAGCCAATTAGCAGAGGCAAAGTCCAGGTGGCGTTGATCTGACCATATGATACAGCGAGAAATCGGAAAGTGCTCTTTTCACATCCGATCAAAAAATCTAACGATGTAGCTAGCACAGTGGCTCCACCATAACAAAGACCGTTTATTGCTCCAATTATTGGTTTCTTGCAAGATGCAATACGCCAGTGGACTCTATACCGGATATGCTGAGCCATTTCCAACTCTTTGGGGTCCATAGATTTCATTTCGTGTATATCTGCACCTGCTGAAAAAGCCTTATTCCCAGAGCCTGTTATTATTATACAAGCGACATCGTTGGACGACTCCAGAGTGTCAATAGAGCCTTCAAGCTCCTCCATTAATTCTAGGCTCAATGCATTTAAAACCTCAGGTCTGTTCAAGGTTATAATTCCAATTCCTTCCAGCTTTTGTATTAGAATTGTTTTATTAGGCATTGATTTAGTAGGCATAAGGCGCAGATCTATTAGGTTTTAATAATAACTTCGGAATGAGTTGGATGCAATAAATCCTGGGATTGACATAAGATACCTTCAGATCTACGATTCCACACGAGATGAATAATCCCAATCCTGATTACGATGTAGTTATAGTGGGGGCTGGCAATGCTGCAATTTGTGCTGCATTGTCCGCTTGGGAATTAGGAGCATCTGTATTAGTCTTAGAAAAAGCGCCTAGTTATCACCGTGGAGGTAACACCTACTTCACTGGAGGAGCTATTCGTTGTGCATTCTCAGGGCTTAGTGATCTAAAAATATTGATTCCTGATATGACTCTGGGCGAGGAAGACTCCATAGAAGTGGGGGAATATAGCGAATCTCAATACTATGATGACTTGATGCGTATTACTGATGGCCTTGCCGATCCTCAACTTAGTCAGGCATTGGTAAGCAAATCCTTTAATACGCTTAAATGGCTCCAGGAATTAGGGATTAGGTTTGTTCCTCTATATGGGCGCCAATCTTTCAAGGTGGGGAATAAGCATAAATTTTGGGGAGGACTGTTTGTTGAAGCTGTAGGAGGAGGCAAAGGGCTTTCAGATCAGCTATTTAGGTTATTAGAGGAAAGAGGAATTCATATAAGTTACGAAACCAAAGCTTTGAGATTGGTGACAGATTCATGGGGAGAAGTCAAAGGAGTAGTTTGCCTGAGCCCCATGGGCGAAAAGGAAATACGAGCAAATGCTGTTGTATTGGCTTGTGGCGGATTTGAATCTAATGCGGAAATGCGGACGCGATATCTTGGACCAGGCTGGGACTTAGCTAAAGTAAGGGGAGTACCGTACAACACTGGTGATGGGATTAGGATGGCCCTTGAAATAGGAGCTCAGTCATATGGGCATTGGAGTGGATGTCATGCGGTGGCATGGGATGTTAATGCCCCGAACTATGGAGATCGAAAAATAACCGATTTATACCAAAAGCATTCATATCCTTTTGGTATCATTGTTAACATTAACGGCGATCGTTTCGTAGATGAGGGAGCAGACTTTCGTAACTATACGTATGCTAAATACGGCAAAGAAATTTTGTTTCAGCCCAATCGTGTGGCTTTCCAAATTTTTGACAATAAAGTTAAGCATTTGCTTAGAGACGAATATAGAATTCCGCAATGCACTATGGTTCAGGGGGATACAATAGAAGAAGTGGCTGAAGGATTTGGCATATCCGCCGAACGATTATTAAAAACCGTCGAACAGTTTAATTCTTCTGTACAAGGAGGTGTTTTTGACCCGACTAAGCTTGATGGAAAGAAAACACTAGGGTTAACACCCCCTAAATCCAACTGGGCTCTTCCGATTGAAACTCCCCCTTATCTAGCATACGCTGTAACCTGCGGTATTACCTTCACTTTTGGAGGATTACGGATTAATGAAAAGGGGAAGGTTATTAATACTGAAGGAATCCCTATTCCTGGTTTATTTGCCGCTGGCGAGATGGTAGGTGGTTTGTTTTATTATAATTATCCAGGGGGCGCCGGATTGTCAGCCGGATCAGTTTTTGGCAGATTGGCTGGCGCTAATGCAGCACAACATATGAAGCCTACACATGAGTAAGTGACAAAGAGTGTATCGTAACACCGTTGGTAAAATCATAATTTAGTTCGGTTAACCTCTGTTGCTATAGGTTATAATCATTGTTGGTATGATCAAAAACTTTGTTTTTCCCATAATTGCGCTTCTATTTCTTACAGGAATTAACTCTGTAAGTGCGTCTGATACAGATGCGATTAAATTTGTATCAGAAAAGACCACTAGTCAATTTCCGGATGGAATATTATTTGAGGTCGTATTTGAAAGCGCTAGTCCTATAGACGAGATAAGAGTTTTCTATAAATCTGAAAACACTGCTACCAGTTCTTACGGCTATATGGATCTTGAACCCTCATTAACAGCGGAAGGCGAATTCTTTTTAAACACAAGTGGATCAGGATCTTCATTTGTTCCTCCTGGAACTGCCTTTATTTATTCTTTTGAGGTGCGAAATGCCGCAGGTGCCGTTATGAGAACTGCTGAAAAAGAGTTCATTTATTTGGACCAACGGTTTGAATGGACAGCTCTCTCAAAGAATTCGGTTTCAATTTTCTATTATGGGCCCACTAAAAATAGGGCAGAGCAAATGTTACAAGCAAGCGTCGAAACCGTAGAACGCATGGCAGATGTCTTAGATGTTTCAGATGTTAGGCCTATTAACATAATGGCATACAATAATTATAGACATATGGTTGGAGCTTTGCCCCCGAGTTCTCAAGCGGTGCGCGAAGGATTGAAAACGGAAGGTCAAGCATTTTCCGATTTTAGAGTGCTTTTAGTATTAGCATTTGGAGAGGATTTCCTGGGGGTCACCTCCCATGAAGTGACTCATATAATAGTGGATGATGCAGCGGATACTGCTAGCTCAATTGTTCCCGCATGGCTTAATGAAGGCCTTGCAGAATTTGGGAATGTGGCCCCAACTGATGGTTATGAAAGAGCGTTACTTTATGGGATATACACAAGACGTATTAAACCCCTATGGCATCTTCAAAGATTTGATGGTGAGCCTGATGACATTATGATTGCTTATGGTCAGGGCAAGTCAGTGGTGGGCTACCTTATTGATTTATATGGAACCGATGCGATGGCTAACTTAATGAAAGAATTGCGGAATGAATTATCTGTAGATCGCGCACTAATGAAGGTATACGGCTTTGACCAAGCCGGATTGGATTCGGCTTGGAGAAATTCGATCGGAATGAACCCCATTGTTGGAAATGAGCCTTACGAGGAGGAGGAGTCGAACACTGAAAGTACTCGAGAACCGCAATTAATAGAAGAGAAAAACTTGAGTGATGATGAAATTCTATCTGATGATAATAGCCAAAGCACAAGTCCGAGTTGTAATAAGAGCATTAGTGAATCTGGTAGTGGGCAGACCGACTCGTTTCTTCTTCTTCTTATGTTGGGCCCGATAGGACTATTGCCAATTCGTAACCGAACTGGGTTTCATCGGAGATAATATCTCTCTTAAGCGGCGTCTATCTAGCTCTAGGATTTAATGCGTCGTTGAGTGCATCGCCAAGTAAGTTGAAAGCGAATATAAGTATCGTTACTGTCATTATGGGAAACATAATAAGATGAGGGTCTGATCTTAATACTCCTATACTGCCATTTTCAAATATCATAACTCCTAAACTGGGCGTTGGAGGTTGTATTCCAATGCCTAGCCAGCTGAGTATTATTTCTGAACCTGCAGTGGTTCCCATTCCCATAGAAACTAGGACAATTACCGGACTTATGATATTTGGCATAATATGGTAAACGAGGATTCGATAATTGGAAGCTCCCATAGCACGTGCAGCCTCTATATATTGACTTTGTTTAACATGCAATACTTGCCCGCGAACCAGTCGGGCCATTCCCACCCATGAGAAAGCTGACATGGCACCAAAAATAACGAAGTAATCCACAATCCCGAGTGAGATAAGGTCTATTCCACTAAATGATTCGAACCCCGGAGCCCATTCGCTTACCCAGTCTCTAACTCTTGGTTTAATTGTGGCAGCGATCAGAATTACCAGCAACAATCCTGGAAACGATAGAAATATCTCTCCAACTCGCATAATTATTAAATCTGCCCAACCCTCAAAATACCCTGAGATTAACCCTAGGCTTATTCCTAGAATGAGACTTCCGGTCAATATAGAGATTAAAGTTATGATCACAGTGGTGCGCAAGCCGTAAATTACTCGAGTCAGGAGATCTCTTCCCAGCCGATCTGTCCCGAACGGATGCGCTAGGCTGGGTCCTTGTTTTACCTCCTCTATTGTGAGGTGTTGTTCGTTATATCCGTAAGGGGTAGGGGAACCGAATATGGTTATTGCACCAGCGAGGTACATTATAGAAATTGTTATGAGGCAAACTACTGCTATTTTTTTTCGAAGCAACCTATGTAAGGACTGTGACCACAAACTCCCAGTTCTTGGTTGCTCACATTTTATATTGAGGTCGTTGTTACTATTGGTTTTCATAAATGATAATTTGGGTTTTAGTAACGAATGCGCGGATCCAAAAAATGGTATCCAATGTCGACAATTAAGTTTGCTATTACAAAGGCTGACGCGATAATTAGCACGAGGGCAGTAATGATAGGATAGTCTCTTGAGAAAAATGCCTCTATGGCGAGGCTGCCAATTCCGGGAATTCCGAAATAACCTTCGGTAATAAATGACCCTTCCACTAATGTTGCAAGCGAAAGTCCGATAACCGTAAAAATAGGAATCAATGCATTTCTTAGAATGTGACGACTGCGAACCACGAATTCTCCTAATCCCTTTGCTCTAGCCGTACGCACGTAATCTTGTGATAGCACATCAAGCGTGCTTGCTCTGGTAAGCCGCGTAAGCATCGCGATTCCAGGTATTCCAAGCACCAAAGCCGGCATGATGATTCGGGTATCGAAAAACCCTCCCCAGCCTTGTATTGGCAGGATTCCTAGCCAGAGTCCGAAAAAAATCAATAGAAACGGAGCTGTAATAAATACTGGCAGGGACATAAAAAACAAAGTTATGCTTACAATAGTTATATCAACCCAGGTTCCTTGTTTTAAAGCTACATAAACACCTAACGGAATTCCTATCAAGATTGATATTAAGGAAGCCGCCATACCTAGTTGCGCCGAGACCCATATTCGTTTAGAGATCAGCTCTTTAACAGTTCTATCGCGATATTTAAAACTTTCGCCTAGATCTCCTGTAACTGCACTTTGAACATAATGAACATACTGTACAAATATGTTCCGATCTAGACCACGCTGTTCACGGATTCTTTGGACAACTTCTGGATTGCTATACTGTCCTTGAAGCAACTCAACTGGATCTCCAGGGCCGTATGAACCCAACAAGAATGTTATAAGGGTTACTGTAAGAAGCAGTATTGGAGTCCATGCCAATCGCCGTAATATATAGCCTGCCATATCAGATTTGTGGCCGAATTAATCAAAGTAAATGAATCTTAGTTTGGGCACAATGAGTTGAGACATATTATAGTTCTTAACCCATGGTTTTAATAAAATATATTGTTCTCCACTGTGCCATAGAGGAATCCAAGGGGAATCATATAGGATTAGACGTTCAGCTTCCTGATATAACTGGTATCGTTTTTCCGTTTCCGTTTCTGTTCGTGCTTGTACTAGAAGGTCGTCCACAATGGGATTATTGTAGTTAGTATGATTATTATCGCTAGTACTATGGAACAGCAAGTCTAAAAAGTTTTCGGGGTCTGGATAGTCCGCTATCCAACCTATGTCAAACATCTGAAACCTTCTTTTGTGTAAGTCTTGCAGATAAGATGCAAATTCGGTTTGTTGGATAGATATTTCAAGTCCCAATTCTTGTCTCCAAGATTCGAGTATAACCTCTAAGTCTAAAGATACTGCGGCTCCAAACCCGCCTGCTTTAGTTAGCATAATTGGAGGATATTTATTTGTGTCGTCACCATAAGTGGATTCCTTAAGCAACTGCCTCGCTTTTTCCGGATTATATTCGTACCCTGGAAGTGAGGAGTTATATGCTGGGAATCCTGGTGGCAGTATTCCCTTTGCAGGATGGACTAAGTCAGCTAAAACCAGTGATGCTATCTCTTGTCTATTAATAGCAAAATTCAGGGCCTGACGGACTTTAGGATCATCAAACGGCGGGTCATTATTATTAAGGCCAATGTAGGTAGTGCTAAATGAAGGTGGGGCTTTATGGAGTTCTTTGTTGAGTGGATTTGATGGGTCTAAAAGACGATCCATATCGGCTAATCCCACGCCAGCAATATCAAGTTCATCGTTTTCGTACATTAGCATAGATGTGCCGCCGCTCAATAGATATCGAACTTCAGAAATGTGGGGAGCTCCTAGGTGATACTCCGGATTACTTCCAAGCACCATCAATTCTCCAGGGGTGTACTCCTTTAATTTAAATGGACCAGTGCCATTTGGGTTTCTTGTCCATCTTTTGCCTTCTTCTACATTGTTTTTGTCAACTACAAATGCGGTCGGATAAGTGAGCTTGGCCAAGAAGTAGGTCTTGGGTTGATCAATAGTGATTTGAAGTGTGTGATCGTCGATCACTCTTACTCCCTTGATATCCCTGGCTTTTCCTCTGAGTTTGGCTTTAACTCCAACTATATCTCCAAGGTATTGCTCAGCGACTAGGGATTCAGTAAGAGTGTCACATGCTCTTTCTAATGACCATTTGAAATCATGGGCCGTTACAGGTTTTCCGTTGTGAAAAACTGCATGTTCGCGTAAGAAAAATGTGTAGGTTAGTCTATCCAGGCTAATTTCCCAATTTTTGGCTATGTCTCCAACAACTTCTAAATCTGGATTGATGGTTACCAGACCCCCGAAAATTTCAACGATCATGGTAGCTGAAGTTGCATCACTCGCTAGGTGAGGATCTAAGGTAGGTGGGTCAGAAGAAATTAATTTAAAAACACCCCCTTCCGAGGTTGTTTTATTAATTGGCTGTGATTCCTCTTTTGCATCTGAGGATGATTCTGCTGTGGGAGTTGCTATTGTTGTTTCGATGCTTGATGAGTTGCACGAGGTGAGGGCAAATGTTAGGCCCAAAACTAGTGTTAAGAAAAACGATAAATGGAGCCCTTTTTTAGTTATATGCATAGAAACTTCCATTTGGAATACTAACCCTATTATTTGCTTAGCTCTCGATTCTAAATCAATCCTTGGGATGCTACAATACTTTTATAGGCCTAACATATTTATTACCGCTAAGGTGACTTGATATTATTACCAGAAGTAGCAACTTCACTTGTCTCGTGTTCGGTATAGTAATAGTTCTACTCGTTTTATCCGGTTGTAATACGGCAAGCACATCACAAGATAACCCACAAAATTTAATTTGGGAATCTTGGGAAATTATTGATGAGTTGCATGTTGATTCAAATAACCTTGATAAGGATAGAATAGTAGGCGGAGCAATAAATGCGATGCTATCTGTCGCAATGGAACCTTCATATCCATTTTTGAAAGAATTAGGCTCAAGCAATGTAATTACTCCAGTTAATGTCCCTAAGGATCTTAAGGATTTGTGGCAAACATTTTCATTGATCATAGAAAGCTACCCAGATATAGATCAAGAAGAATTAGCAGAGGCTTCTTTATACGGGATTATGAATTCGATTGGGGATCCGTACGGAGGCTACATCAATCCTAAGGGCTTCATCCAATTCCAGCATGCCACCGATAGTTATGAAGGTATAGGCGTGGTATTTGGTATGCGTGAAAATAAGATTGTAGTTTTGTCTCCGATGGAGGGTGGTCCTGGAGAAAGAGCAGGTCTTTTGCCAGGAGATATTGTTATAGAGGTGGATGGCAATAAGGTGGATGGCAAATCTCTTGAAGAAGCCACATCAACAATACGCGGAGAACGCGGGTCTAGGGTGACATTTTTGATTGAACGACCGGGAGAAGCTAGTCAGATTGAAATAAGTATTACGCGGGCGCTTATTGATGTTTCAACTGTTGACATGTCGTTACTGCCTAGTTCTATTGGATACATTTATATAGAAAGATTCCACAAGAACACCTTTGAGGAATTGGTGGTTCATCTAGAAACACTCAACGAATTGGAAACACTGGGGCTCATTTTAGACCTTAGGGGAAATCCAGGTAGTATTTCAGGTTCTTTGTCTATAGCTACAGATGTAGCTAGTGAATTTATGGAAGAAGGATTATTTCTCTATTCCCTGGACAATAAGGGAACACGGGCTGATTTTGTATTGCAAGGTGGTGGTAGCCTAACAGATGGGATGGAGTTGGTAGTTTTGGTTAATGAGGGCACTTCCAAGGATGCTGAAGCGCTGGCATATGGCCTCCAACGGTTAGGAAGAGCAGTTGTTGTAGGAGATTCCACCTTGGGTGCGGGGGGCATCTATACATATCACAAGCTTAGCAATGGTGGTGCTTTGTATATTCCAACAAGCACTTGGTTTGCCTCGGATGGAACTTCAGTGGGGCCAGCTGGTATTAATCCTGATATAGAAATTCCACTTAATCGAGAAGAATTGTCCCAGGGAAAGGATAGTCAAGTTATGGAGGCATACCGGTTTCTCGATAGGAAGCTTCCAGCTTATAGATAAAACCCCGATTTGCTGCCATGTTTGACGATTCTCCTCTCTTTTTTATTTAAGCATATAAGGTATATAAATCCTGCAATGAAAATAGTTGTAATAGGAGCCACCGGATTCATAGGCAGGGATGCTATTTCATAATTCCTTATGGGTTCATTGGCAGAATCGCCCACTGGTTATTTATAAAAAAGACCTTGATGCGCATATTCAATTTTAGGAATAGCATATTTTCCATTAGATTTCAGTCAGATTAATTAAGAACGCTCTTAAAGTTAGATGCTGTCTTTTTTCATTATGCCAAAAGGCCCTCTCTGTATACAGAGAGGGCCTTTTGATTAATGTAGGCAATTCCCCATGACCCTAAGTCATATTCTTGATGGTGAGAGGCCTTGTCTAGTTCACCTAGTTTGTATCCGACTCAGGTACTATTTGCAAAAAATCGGCATATTCTGATATTGCACCTTCTGGAACAGTCCATCCTTCAGGAGGTGTATCGTTTACGTCTCCAGATGTCATGAGGTTATTATACGCGTCATAGAATTCTTGTTTTTCCATGCCTATATGCTTTTCAAAAGATCCCCAAAATCCGAGATCGTAATAATCTTGGGGTATGTCAATCCAAACAGTTTTCCATGAGGTTAGATGTGCCATATAAGAAACAGCCTGTAGACTTGAGAAACACCTTGTTTCCGTTGCAGCGTCTTCTTCACTCTCTTGTAGTTTCCAGTCTGCAGTACAACCAGCACCTATTTCATGTCCTTCTAACTCGCCTCTAACTAGTTTCTTTGTGTTTTTGAAATCAAAGGCGGTGGCTACAGTACCGAGATTAGCATTTGCTAAATTGTATTCTTCGCCATACCACATGACTTTTTGATCTTTCAAAAATGATAGAGACTCCCAGTTAGCTTTATACCATGCATGTGCAAAACTAACCGCTGCTCCTTCTATCCACCATCTTGGAGCTTGTACCGTTGTCTCAGGGTTATTTGGATCTGAACCAAGGTCTAACCCTCGTTCCAGAGCATGGGCTTTTTGGTAATGATGGAAATATTCATGGGCATCATGGATAGCTAATTGCGCGTGATTTTTTGCTGTTGGAAGGCCGGCATCGTACCGATAGGCACGAAACTTTTGGTATTCCATTATGCACATACTGTGCGGGTTGCTTGTGGACGTTCTCCTTATCCCTGTGTCACCACTAGTAAGACACGTTTTGTATTGGTTCAGAGCATCAACGGTCCAGTTCTCTACATACATACTAGAATTAGTGTCACCAGGCCATTGAAGCGCGGTAAGTCGGTCGCCAATTGCTTTAATATCTTCGTCTGTTCCACTCTTATCATAAGCTATGATCATAAAGTTCGGGTAGGCTCCCAATACGCTATTTATACTGGTCTGATGCTCCACCCAACGCTCTTTATAACCTGGGTCTACATTTAATCCTGCAATAAACTCATGGTTCGCTTCCTCAAGCGAGCCTGTCTGAGGCACGTTAATACCGAGGCTAATCAGTCTTGCTTTTGCACTTGCATCTACTGGTGTATGAATTGGGAACACCTTGTTGGTATTTAAGCCTAAATTCGGTCCAGCATATGGCGTTGGTATAGGCGTTGGTGTCGGTGTCGCCGTTGGGGTTGGCTTAGGTGTAGCTGTAGGCGTAGGTCGAGGTGTAGGGGTCGACGTTGGGGCAGACGCCGGAACCGGAGGCTTAGGTGTAGCTGTTGGTGCAGGCATCGGCGTTGCTGTCGGCTCGGGGACTGCTGTTGCCTTTGGAGCAGTAGTAGGAGCAGTAGTAGGAGCAGTAGTAGGAGCAGTAGTAGGAGCAGTAGTAGGAGGAACCGCAGCTGTAGTAGCAGCCGGTGCTGGCGCTGGGGCTGTGGCAGTATCGCCTCCTCCGCAAGCTATTCCTACGGCTGTGATTACTAAGCTCAGAATAAGATAATTTATCAGTTTCAATTTGTTCTCCCAGTCTTATATTTAGTTTATCGTTAGATTACATGTGGTTAGTGCAGTAGAGAAACAATTATGAAAATAATAAATTGCACTAGAGCACACATTCTTTTATAGGGAAACACTTTGTGTGATGCAACTACGACTTTCGGATTCAGAGGAATATAAAAGTCCTCTGAATCCGAAATATCCTAGATTCTAAGCCTTTCTCTTTAAAAAGAGTTGGTTATCTGCAGATTTGATTACTTGAGGGGATTAACCCTAGATCGTGCTGAGCCCTAAGAAATATCAGCGGTGGCTCCGGCCTCTTGAAGCTTCTTTTGTGTTTCAGCAGCTTCTTCTTTAGAAACGCCTTCACTAACTGCTTTAGGGGCACTTTCAACTAACTCTTTGGCTTCTCTAAGCCCAAGTGAGGTAATTTCCCTAACTGCTTTAATAACGTTAATCTTATTAGCGCCGATATCCTTTAGAGTAACGGTGAATTCGGTCTTCTCTTCTTCTGCTGGAGCGGCTGCGTCTGTTCCAGCTGCTGGAGCTGCTACTGCTGCCACTGCAACAGGGGCTGCAGCTGATACTCCGAATGTTTCTTCTAGATCCTTAACGAGCTCAGATAGCTCCAGTACAGACATTTTCTTTATTTCTTCAAGTATTTTATCCTTTGACATTTTTCCTCCTAGTAACCATTGTATTATTTTTGATGTTTTATCAGGCTAAGTTATTTATCTTGCAGTTGTTGAGCCCTTTGATCTATTACTGTTACAAGTCCTCGTAGAGTGTTATCAAGAGTTGAAACTAGCCCTACCATAGGATTTTGTAGACAGCCTACGAGTTTAGATATTGGAGACTGCAAACTTCCAAGCATCTTTGATATGATTTCAGGTTTTGAGGGCAAAGTTGCTAATTGATAAACTTGCTCCTTATTTAGTGCACGATTATCCATTAAGGCCCCAATAATATTTAACGGCGATCGATTTACCCGTATATACTCTTCAAGCGCTTTAGCTACCTCTGTTGGGTCTCCGTATCCAAATGCGAGCGCCGTAGGCCCTTTTACTACGTCTCTTAAACCAGATCTATCAGCATGTTCCGCAGCGATATAGCTAAGAGTGTTTTTAACAACTTTGTACTCTATATTCAGTTCTCTAAGCTTGCTACGAATTTCATTCATGCCATTTACATCCACCCCGGTAGGGTTTGTAGCAACAGCAATACTACAGCGATCCAATTTATCCTGTAGCATTTCCACTTGTTTAATTTTTCTCTCTGTTGGCATTTGATGCCTCCAAAAAATTATCCCCGCTCTTATGCGCGGGGATCGTGATTACTTTACAGTTCATCGTTCCTTCGCGCCTGGGCGGGCTATTTATTTAACCCTATCAATAGAGACCCGCTGTCTTGGGCGGTTTGGATATCTATTCTATTTTAACTGAAAGAAGGCTGTTAACATTAAGTCGGATACTTGGACTCATGGTACTTGCTAGGAATGCGGTCTTAATAAATGAGCCTTTTATTCCAGTAGGCTTTGATTTTACCACAGCATCCATTAGGGAGGCTATGTTTTCCATTAAGTCTGACACAGGGAAGCTAATCTTTCCTACAGGGCTGTGAATAATAGCCGTGCGATCCAATCGATATTCTAATCGACCCCGTTTCGCATCTTCAATTGCTCGTGGAAGGTCCTGTGGTTGTACCATAGTGCCGGTTCTTGGATTAGGCATAAGGCCCTTTCTTCCTAGAACACGACCAAGTCGACCAATTTTGCTCATCATATCCGGGACAGCTAGTCCGACTTCGAAGTCTACCCATCCCCCTTCAATTTTCTTAATAAGATCTTCATCACCTATGAAGTCAGCGCCAGAATTCTTAGCGATATCCGCTGCTTCACCATTAGCGAAAACAACAACCCTAATTGGCTTGCCCAATCCTTTAGGTAGAGTTGCAACTCCGCGAATTAACTGGTCAGCATGACGAGGATCCGCATTTGTTCTCATATGTAGTTCCACGGTGGCATCAAAATTCACTTTGGAAATTTCTTTTAAAAGAACTACGGCTTCTTCTAGTTCATATTCTTTATTTTCTTCTATAGCTTTAATAGCTGTTTGGAAGTTTTTTCCTCTTTTTGGCACGTCTATTCCTCACTTACCTCAATTCCCATACTTCGGGCAGTTCCTGCAATAATATTGACCGCAGTAGCAAGGCTACTTGCATTCAAATCTGCCATTTTTTGTTTGGCAATTTCTTCTAACGCGGAACGTCTAATTTGGCCGATCCTCTCTCTGCCAGACTGTGCAGCTCCCTTCTCTATGTTAAGGGCTTTCCGTATTAAGTCAGAAGCAGGAGGTGTTCTCACCACAAATGCGAAAGATCTATCCTCAAATACTGTCAAATGGACTGGCACTATTGTGCCAGCTTGTTTCGCCGTCCTTGCATTATATTCTTTTACGAATGCCATTATATTGACTCCGTGTTGTCCTAGAGCAGGCCCTACAGGAGGAGCAGGAGTGGCCGCTCCGGCCTCAAGTTGAAGCTTAATAACGGCTCGTATCTTCTTTGCCATATTTTACCTACACCTTTTCTACTTGCATGAAATCTAACTCCACCGGCGTTTCCCTTCCAAAGAATGATACTAAAACATTGATTCTAGATCTATCTGGGTCAACGGAATTTACAATTCCCATAAAGTCTGTAAAGGGCCCTGCTGTAATCCGAACCATCTCCCCTTCTGTTACTCCAACTGTGATTTTGGGCTGACCAGACTCTATTTGGTTGAGTATAGTTTCGACTTCTTTGGGGTCTAGCGCAATTGGTTTTGGTCTTTTGTCTTGTTCATCCTCCGTCGATACAAAACCTGTTACTCCAGGTGTGTTCCTCACTGCATACCAACTTTCGTCGTCCATCTTCATCTGAACAAGTATATATCCAGGGAAAACCTTTTTGTGTTCGGAACGACGTTTGCCTTCCCGGATGGTGACTTCTTCTTCCGTGGGAATGACAACTTGGAATATTCTGTCCTGCATATCCAGGCTTTGGATACGCATTTCCAGATATTTCTTTACTCGTTCCTCTTGGCCAGAGTAGGTGTGAACGATATACCATTCCGCTTCTTGAATTATTTGTTCTGAAGGTTCCATTTTCTCTAAGATTCGATTTAGTAGTGATGGGTAAAATGATTTAAGGGAGAATTACATATTTTACAAGTGTTCGTGCTAAAGTAAAGTCGTATAGACCAAGTATTGCTCCGACTAGCGTTGCAACAATCAACACCACCCACGTTAGTCGTGTAGTTTCTTCACGTGTGGGCCAAACGGCTTTGCGTAACTCGGAAACTACTTCTCCCAGAAACCCCAATGGCTTAAAGCCCCTGGCATTTGCTTGGGAGGGCTTACGGAAGGCAGCTCCTCCTCTTGATGGACCTGTAGCCAATTTATCTTACCTCACGGTGTAAATGATGGCCTCGGCATTTTGAACAAAACTTCCGCAATTCTAGCCGTTGCGTATCATTACGCCGGTTTTTAGAACTTGTGTAGTTTCGTTCTCTACAGGTCGAACATTGGAGAGTAATTACTCCCCTGACATCTCCACGTTTCTTGGCCATAGTTTATTCTAGTACTTGGGTTACTACCCCAGCTCCTACTGTTCTGCCTCCTTCTCTTATTGCAAAATGGAGGCCTTCTTCCATGGCTATGGGATACATTAGGTTGACCTCAATTGTTGTGTTGTCACCAGGCATTATCATTTCTACCCCGTCATCCAATTTGATATCACCAGTGATATCACTAGTGCGGATGTAAAATTGAGGTTTGTATCCTGTGAAGAATGGAGTATGCCTTCCTCCTTCATCTTTGCTCAGCACATATACTTCAGCTCTACACTTGGCATAGGGTTTCATTGATCCCGGTTTAGCCAAGACTTCGCCACGTTCAATATCCTCTCTGTTGATTCCTCTTAGTAGAACTCCGACGGCGTCACCTGCTTCAGATACATCCAGGTTTTTATGAAACATTTCGAGTCCAGTAGCAACCGATTTGGTGACTTTGCCGAAACCTACAATCTCGACCTCTTCCCCAACTTTTATAGTTCCCCTCTCTACTCGACCAGTAACAACTGTTCCTCTTCCTTTAATTCCGAACACATCTTCAACTGGCATCAAGAAGGGTCGGTCAACTTCTCGTTCTGGGATCGGAATATAGTCTTCCATAGTCTTAACCAATTCCAGTATTTTTTGACTCCACGGACCATCAGGCGTACCGGCCTCCTGTTCCTCTAGGGCCTTTAAAGCGCTCACACGCGTTATTGGGGTGTCATCCCCCGGGAAGCCATACTGAGTGAGCAATTCCCTTACTTCCAACTCTACTAATTCAAGGAGCTCTTCGTCTTCCATAGCGTCTACTTTGTTAAGGGCCACCACTATCTTAGGTACTTCTACCTGTCGTGCTAGAAGAATGTGCTCTCTAGTCTGTGGCATAGGTCCATCTGGTGCACTAACCACTAGAACAGCGCCATCCATTTGAGCAGCACCAGTAATCATGTTCTTTACGTAGTCCGCGTGACCTGGACAGTCTACATGAGCGTAGTGTCTGGTTTCGGTTTCGTACTCTATATGAGCAATATTGATTGTGACTCCTCTTGCTCTTTCCTCTGGTGCGTTGTCTATAGAATCAAACGACCTGACCTGAGTGCCTGTATTTTGGCTTGCTAGAGTGTAGCTCATAGCTGAAGTTAGGGTAGTTTTTCCATGGTCAACGTGACCTATGGTTCCCACGTTTAGGTGGGGCTTAGAACGATCATATGTTTGTTTAGCCATTTAGGCGCCTCCGTTTCACTTTCGTCTTTATCGTATTATATTTTTCAATTTTCTGGAGCCCACAGGCGGACTTGAACCGCCGACCTCATTCTTACCAAGAATGTGCTCTACCGCCTGAGCTATGTGGGCAGGTATTTAGTCACTATATGTTTTAAACCTTACCTATGGTGCAGGGGGAGGGATTCGAACCCCCGAAGCCCTTTCGAGCGCCAGATTTACAGTCTGGTGGTATAAACCACTCACCCACCCCTGCCAGGGGTCGCTCTATAGTTTAGCACAGGCATTAACCATCTCCAATCATTTCAGCATGGATATTTGTTTGCCCGCCATATAATTTTCGAGGGTCAGAGCCCCAGAGGGGATTTGAACCCACTAACCTGCCGATTACAAGTCGGCTGCGCTACCATTGCGCCACTGGGGCCCGAATCCACTTGATAACACACAAACGCGACGGCTATGCTGCCACGAGTCAACAATTGTACGAAACCAAATGGTTACGGTCAAGGACTCTGTCTGATTACAGTGTCAGAGATTATTTTGTTCACTTCCGACATAACCAGGATTATATCCTATCGCTTTTTTTATGGCTTGATTAATGTTTTTAGCATAGATAGAGGTAATACCCGGAATATTTGGAGTTTTATTTCGAGTTGAGTCTGGAAGAAGACAAAAAGAGAAGCCCATCCGAGAAGCCTCACGTATTCGTTGCTCAAGTTGAGGAACGGACCTTAATTCTCCATTTAATCCTATTTCTCCAATTGCAACCATAGAATTTTCTACTGGTTGATTGTGGAGGCTTGAAGCGATTGCTAGCCCTAAAGCAAGGTCTCCACCAGGTTCTGATAATCGCATACCTCCCGCTACATTAACGATAATATCTTGGGTTGCTAAACTTAGGTTTGCTCTTCGGCCAAGGATGGCCGCTATCATAATCATACGATTATAATCTACGCCATTGGTTGTACGACGAGGCATTGGGAGGACAGAAGGAGATGTAAGAGCTTGAATTTCCAATAAAAGAGCCCTGCTACCCTCTATTACTGGTGATATCGCCGAGCCTATTGCTCCTTCACTACGCTCGTTTAATAACACAGAGGACGGGTCTGCCACTTCTTTTAAGCCATCCTTGGTCATTTCAAATAATGCTATTTCATTAGTTGATCCAAATCGATTTTTAACACTTCTTAATAGTCTATGAGAACCCAGGTTTTCTCCTTCAAGGTACAAAACGACATCCACCATATGCTCCAGGACCCGAGGTCCAGCCACTGAGCCTTCCTTTGTAACATGCCCTGCTAGAAGAATAGGAGTACCGGAAGACTTTGCCCATCTCATCAGTTGTAATGTGCTGTCTTTTACCTGAACGGTGCTACCTGGACCTGATTGGGATTCATGCGTGAATAGAGTTTGAATTGAATCGATGATTGCTAGACAAGGGTTAACGTTGTCCAGATGTTGGATTATCGAGTCCACTTCTGTTTCAGCTAACATAAATACATTTGTGCCACTCAGATTAAGTCGTTCGGCCCGCAATTTTATCTGATGTTCAGATTCCTCTCCTGAAACATATAAGACCTTGGAATTAGTTTCAGCAACGAAATTAGCTGCTTGCAATAGGAATGTCGATTTTCCAACCCCAGGTTCTCCCGCAAATAGCACTAATGATCCCGCTACTAATCCTCCGCCAAGAACGTGGTCCATTTCTTGAAATCCGAGAGATATTCTCGAATAATCTTTATTAGAAACCCCTGATAATTCTTTCGGGTTGGAGGCTGCCTTGGAATTCCACTTCGAGTCACGGGGCCTAGAAAGTTTTGGAGCTTCAACCAGTGGGGATCGTTCGCCACAAGCAGGGCAAAATCCCATCCAACGCGGGCTTTCATGGCCACAGCCTGTGCAAAAAAACTGGGTCTTATGGCGAGTTGTTGCCAATGAATCTAATCCTTGCTTAGCCCTGATATCATTATATCAAACATACTATTGTAGATTTGACGTAGAGGTTTAAACGGATTACGTAGTTATAATTGATGCACTATTAGTTTATAGCAGACAGTTATGAAGGAGTTGTTACCAAAGCTGAACGTACTTTGACAATCAAGATGTCATCTTTCATGGTCATAGTAGCTTTGTCCCCTTCTTTGAGATTGCCAGATAATAGTTCTTCAGACAGCTTATCTTCTATCTCATTTTGTATTAATCTTCTAAGAGGTCGCGCTCCAAAGTTAGGGTCGTACCCTTTAGCAGCTAAATACTCCTTTGCTTTTTTGTCGACTTCAAGGGTTATTCGTTTTTCATTAAGGTGTAGCTCTACTTCTTTCAATTGCAGGTCCACAATTTTTAGGATTTGTTCTTTGGTCAGTGGATGGAACACGATAGTAGAATCTATCCTATTAAGAAATTCCGGACGGAAAAACCGCTTTACCTCTTCTAAAACCTTGTCTTTCATTCTTGAATAAGCCTGCTCTCCACTTTTTGCCTCATCGGATTTAACTGAGAACCCCATGGCATTATCTTTGCGAATAAGATCAGAACCCAAGTTGCTGGTCATAACTACGATCGCATTACGAAAATCTACTCTACGACCTTTGGAGTCTGCTAAATGCCCATCGTCAAATATTTGCAGCAATATGTTGAAGACTTCAGGGTGAGCCTTTTCAATTTCGTCAAGCAATATAGTGCAATAAGAATTACGCCTAACGGCTTCGGTTAACTGTCCTCCCTCTTCGAAGCCTATGTACCCCGGTGGAGCTCCAATCAGACGGGATACACTATGACGTTCCATAAATTCTGACATGTCTAGTCTGATCATAGTATCTTCACTGCCAAACATGAATTCGGCCAGTGCTCTAACTAGCTCAGTTTTTCCTACACCTGTCGGTCCAAGAAACATAAACGCCCCTACCGGTCTTCTTGAGTCTTTCAAACCCGCCCGTGCACGTCTGACAGCTTTAGAAATGTTGTGTATAGCCTCATCTTGGCCAATTATTCGGTTATGGAGTTCCTCTTCCATGTTAAGTAATCTTTCAGTTTCTTCAACCGCCAGTTTTGTAACAGGGATTCCAGTCCACATGCTTACTACTTGGGCTATATCTTCTTCGCCGACAACTGGTTGCTCTTGAGACCTTTCTCCTTCCCATTCTTGTTTTTGATTATCGAGTTTTTCTTCTAATCGAAGTTCCCTGTCTCTAAGCTCTGCAGCGTATTCGTATTGTTGACCTTGAATAGCATCTTCCTTCTCTTTGCGCACACTCTCAAGCACTCTTCTGGTTTCGGAAAGTGAAAGCGGTGGGTTGCTATGACGAAGTCGCACTCTGGATGAGGCTTCGTCAATTAGATCTATTGCTTTATCAGGAAGGAATCTGTCTGGTATGAACCGTGCTGCCATATTTGCCCCAGCCGTCAGCGCTTCATCGGTAATAGTTACTCCGTGATGTTCCTCATATCGATATCTAACGCCACTAAGAATCTTTATTGTTTCTTCAACGCTGGGTTCAGGCACCATGACCGGCTGAAAGCGTCTTTCTAACGCAGGGTCTCTCTCGACATATTTGCGGTAATCATCCATTGTGGTAGCCCCTATAGTTTGGAGCTCACCCCTTGAAAGAGAAGGCTTTAAAATGTTTGCTGCATCAACAGCTCCCTCTGCAGCACCAGCCCCAACTATTGTATGCATTTCATCAATGAATAAGATACAGTTTGCTGAGTTACGCATTTCTTCAATAACTTTCTTTAATCTCTCCTCAAATTCCCCTCTGTATTTGGTGCCAGCTACCAAAGCTC
>VEXD01000012.1 GCA_009391235.1 SAR202 cluster bacterium AC-409-J13_OGT_754m | reverse complement strand
CCATTCATCTGCTACATAAACTAGTCCCCTTTGATCAACTATGATAGATGTCGGCCAAACAAACTGACCATCAGATTCCCCTATGCTCCCAAATTGCCCAATATAGTCCGAATCGATAGTCAATTTACTAACTCTTCCACAGGGTTCCCCTTCTGAGCCACGATTAACTACGAATAAGGTATTATCAGGCCCAAAAGCAACATCTTGAGGCTGACGAAATCCAGGTCCACCCGGAGAATGCTTACCTATTGAATAGTCAAAAGTAAAAGATCTTCCACGAACATTGATTGTTTCCATACAATACTCCTTCCTCAATAACTAGCGGTCCGCAATCCAACTAAGCAATTGAACCAGGGAATTCTTAAGTAAGTTGATATTCTCTGGTTGCAGCTATAAGTTGCAACGCTTGACCGACACGATGGGCAAATATCTCATTTTCCTCATCAGTAGTTCCCACACGAGCTACTCCGCCACCAGATTCCACATGGTCAATCAATTCTTGACGAATATTCTCTCCAACAGTTACTGGTCCTATCAAATCAAGACATCCATCCAGTAGGTTCTCAGGAGTTAAATCTCCCTGTTTTGCCAATCTCTCTACAATGGATTTAATTCCTGGGAATGATACGTCCCCTAAATTGTCGGCAGAAAAGTTTACTCGCGATACAAGTGACCCACTATTGATCCATTCAGCACCTGTATGCCATCCTTCAACACTAGGCGGATTCAATATTGCCTGCCCCTGTATATCAGTTTCCACTTCTAATTTCGTTATGCCAGGCTGAGGGAATTGATGTGATCCGATTAGTCGCATGGTCCCAACTACCAATTCGGTGGGACTTTTTACCCTGCCAAACCAAACTTTTTCATCTTTGAAAAAATCCGAGTTGAATAGCACCCGTAAAGTGGAGCGGATATCATAATCAGAACTTTGGAAAGCTTCCCCAATTATGTTTATTGCTACAGGATCTCGTGGGGCCACATCTTGCCAACTTGGTACCTGGACCTCATCGGCTACAAAAAAGTTATACAAATGTCGCGCAACAAAGCGAGTCGTTGCCGGATGTTTCATTATCAGGTCAATCACATCTTCTCCATTGTATCTGCCTCTATGACCCAATATAACTTTCTCACCATCATCGTGATCTTCGGCTCGGTATTCAAATTCCCATGGGAACCGGTTAAATAGAATTCCTTCAAATCGCGGCGCAATTGTCCACCCAGTAAATGCCCTAGCTACTTCCTTCACATCTTCTTCCGTGTAATTACTATGGCCCATAGAAAACAATTCAAGCAATTCTCTTCCCCAATTCTCGTTTACAGAATCCTTATGATTCTCTTGGTTATCCAGCCAAAGAATCATAGCCGGATTTTTCGATAGTTCAACCAGAAGCGTATGATAGCTGCCCATTCCTATTTTTCGAAACATTTCTATTTGGGCCAACATTTCGGGCGGATGCCCTACCTTTCCTAATCCTGTAGCGAAAATCTGATGCCACAAGAGCGCTACTTTTTCTTCCAAGGGTCTCTTTGTATTAACCATACGATACATCCAATACCCACCGGCATTCTTTTGGTTTCCGGCATTGTAGAAACCGGGATTATGTCTGTAAACTACAGCATCATCGATTTCAGGTATTCCATGAGTATCAGGGTCCAACAATTCTTCAACTGTGGCCTCATAACCCTTCTTCACACGTGCCTCCAACTCTTCTCTATCAGCTCCAAATCCAGCTCTACGCATCAAATGAGCCATTAAGGCAATGTTTTTATCCGCCATTGTTCACTCCTTAACCAACAAAGAATCCTTACCATTTTCGATTTCTAAAGTGGCATAAACCCGGACTAATTTCACGATTAATAGTAGGGAACCCAGTCTAGTTTCTATGGTTGGAATTATAATATCTATGGCTCTTCTTAGAGTCAAGGAAATTGCATTCCTCCACTCATAGTCAAAATAAGTATTTTAGTTTACAAATAAGGGCTGCCAAGAAGACTCAGCAGCCCTTATTTTAATTCCATATGTTTTCTCTAGGACAAAATTCTCTTCCCGTACAAGTTGACAGCATTGTCCCAAAGGATTTTCTTTTTAGCCGACTCCGGAATAGGCTGTTCCAAGAACAAAGGTACAGCTTTATCAGGATCTGACCCATCAGGGTGTGGGTAGTCTGTATTCCAAACTATATTGTCTTCTCCTAACAAATCAACAACACTTTTTAGAGCAAACTCATCAGGGTCACACGCCACGTAGCCCTGTCTGAGGAAGTATTCACTTGGGCTTAGTGAAAGCGCATCTGCGTCGAACCACATAGCTTGACGTGCATCTTGTGCTGCGTGATCATCCAATCTTCCCAGCCAAAATGGTAGCCAGCCCGCATTACCTTCCAAAAATGAAGTTCGCAACTTAGGAAATTTCTCCAGTATTCCTAAATAAATGACGTGACCCAAAGAGATCATATTCTCAAACGGAAAACCTAATGCATGCTCTAGAGCCACTTCGGCACCGGATACCAAGTGCCTGGGTTGATATCTACTTCCAGTATGTGGAAAACCAGTGCTAACACCATGAAAGGAAACCGGCACATCTAAATCCTCGCATAACTTCCAAAATCCGTCGTATTCAATGTCATGCCACTTTTTCCCCACTGCTGGACTTGGCATTATAAGTGTGACAGCCCCCAATTCTTCAACTGCTCTGCGCGCCTCAATAATTAATCCTTTAACATCATGTTGATTGGGTAAAACACCAACCATTTTCAGTTTAGACGGGTCCGTATCACAAAATGACCTTGCCCAATTGTTATAGGCCCTGGCACATGCCCAAATTAATCCTTGGTCTTTTCCTTCTCGAAAGGAACGCATCGGGCCTGGGAAATTATCTATACATACCTGTTTATCCCAACCATGTGTATTCATGTCCGCAACGCGACTTTCAGGAGTAAAGTCAGCATCCCAAGCCTGACCATATTTTTCCGGCATAAAGTCATCAATTTCCACAGTGGATTTCCGTTGACCTCCTCCACCTTGAACTGTACTTTTTTTTACCGTACCATCAGGAAACAATTCGCATGGTAAAAAACTCCCCCCTTTACCTCTACCTTTTTGACCTTCTATACGTGGTGCTACCAATGGCCTACGCGAGTAATACTCTTCTTCCATAAACTCACTCCATAGGTCATGCGGTTCTGCAATATGAGCATCAGCATCCAAAACTTTATACCCTTTATACATAACAACCTCCACAGAATTCCCTAAAGATACAACTAACCAACTAGCTGCTAATTCTAATAATCAACATCGTAGCCGCAAGCTGGTAAAAATTTAGTACTAGTCTATCTAATACGCTGCCATAATACTGAGGAGCAATCTTTGAGTCAAGATAAATGTGCCATTTGAATTCCTCTCATAACTAATTGCACTTCCAGGCAGAATGTAGTGAGACATCTAATATAGATCAAACAAATAGCACCATGATTTACAACGTAGCCTCAGATGACGTGAGAATAACAATAATTACATCTGAACCTGATGTATTTAAGTCTGATAATATAGTTATAATAACCACTCGCAACTATTGTGAAAATAATTTAAGTTTATGGATAAAAGTCGTGTCCTTCTAGCTTTTCGAATTCGTGAATATCGCTGGCTGTGGTTGTCCAGTTTGGCTAATGCTAATGGTTTCATGCCTCTTATGGTAGGCCAAGGATGGCTCATTCTTACAATCACAAATTCTCCTTTTATGGTAGGACTCGCCCCTGGTTTAGGGGGCATAGCCGCTATGATAAGTAGCCCAATTGCAGGAGTGTTAGTTGATCGGATAAATCGTCGGTCTGTGCTTATAGTGTCTCAAAGTATTATGGCCAGTTCAGTTCTTGTTTTGGGATTGCTCACAATATTTAATCTTATTGAAGTCTGGCAGATACTCATGTTATCTACTATTAGTGGCTTAAGTCGAGGATTCGGAAATCCTGCTCGAAGCACCTTAATGTACGACGTAGTTGGCCCTAAAGCCATCATGAATGCGATGGCAGGACAGATGCTGTCTTTTCAGTTCGCATCTATATTCGGACCATTAGCCGCAGGTTTTATCATGGCAGCACATGGGCCAGGCCCATTATTCTTAATGATTAGTGGCTCATTATACCTAAGTGTAATCTTTCTATTTAAGGTACCAAGTATCAATCCCAAAATTAAAGCCAGTGGTTCTATATTAACTAATCTCCAACAAGGAATCGTCACCACATTCAGAGACAAACGGCTGAGAACTATAATGACAGCTGTATTCATCACCGAAACGTTAGCCTTTTCTGCCACATCTATGTTTCCAATAATAGCTCGTGACGTTCTTCTTGCCGGACCTATTGTCCTAGGTCTCCTACCAACCTTTAGAGGAATAGGTGGTGTCATAGGAGCTATAACAGTTTCCAGTTTTGGAGACATAAAATATAAGGGGTGGACTCTGATAATAGCTGATATCATTTTAGGTTGTTTATTAATAATATTCGCATTTTCGAATAATTTAAATGTTTCATTGTTCCTAGTCCTTCTTTCCGGAGCGTGTGGTACAACATTTAGTACCATGGCAACAACCCTGATTCAAACTTTAGCTCCTGACAATATGCGGGGAAGGGTAATGGGAATACATGGATTTATCATCAGTGGATTAGGGTTGGGCGGTATCTTTATGGGAGCAATGTCCAGTCTATTTGGAACAACATGGGCGATAACTTCTGGAAGTGTTACCGTAATTTCCAACGCGACTAGAAGCATCCCAGTAGCGAAATCATTACAAACTATTAGAAAATAAAAAGAGATTTCGGCATTGCTTAACTCACAGAGCCTACCAAAAATGTAACTATAACTTCGTTATAAAGGTTTTCATATAAACAGATTAGCCGTCATTTCTACCATATAATAGTACTAGACATTTTGGGGTTACGAAACAATCTAGGAATTCTTAATTCGTTTCGTAGTTAGAGGGAATTAATAGTGAGTAAAATCCTATTAGCTTTCGAAAATCCAGCTTATCGATGGATGTGGATAGCTAGTCTCACCAACGCATTTAGCTTTATGCCATTGGTCATGGCTTTGGGGTGGTTATTATTAGAAATGACCGACTCACCATTTATCGTAGGCCTTGCTATCGGTTTAGGCGGAATAGCAAGCATGATTTTTAGTCCTTTTGCTGGTGTATTAGTTGACCGGTTAAACAGACGCACGGTTATGATATTCTCCCAATTGCTGATGGGGCTTCCCATATTCATAGTTGGCATATTAGTGGTCGTTGAATCAATCGAAGTATGGCAATTAATTTTAGCTTCTATATTAAGTGGGATTGCCAGAGCCTTCAGTAACACCGCAAGAAGCACCTTAACTTTCGACATAGTAGGCAGAAAAACAATAATGAATGCCATGGCCGGTCAATTCATTTCTTTTCAAATAGCTGGAATCATAGGACCTCTATCTGCAGGCTACATTATGCAAGCATATGGCCCTGGGCACCTTTTATTAGTAATAAGTCTATCCTTATTCATAAGCGCCATATGCGTTTTGCCAATCCCAAATTTAAGCACTAAATCAACACCAACTGGTTCCATTTGGGGTAATTTCAAGGCAGGTCTCGACTTCGTTCTAAATGATAACCCCATAAGAACAGTTATGCTTGTTTTATTATTTACAGAAAGCTTGGGATTCGCTTGCTGGTCAATGTTCCCAATAGTAGCTAGAGATGTTTTAGGTGCAGGTCCAGTGGTTTTGGGATTTCTTTCAACTTTTCGAAGTCTTGGGGGTATAATCGGGGCTATCACAGTATCTGCGGCTGGAGACATCAAATCAAAAGGATGGGTACTCATTGGTGCAGATATTATTTTCGGAGTGTTCTTAATATTTTTTGCTTTCTCGAACAATCTAATTATGTCTTTAGCATTAATAATGATAGTTGGAGCATTCGGAACAACCGTTAGTACCATCTCAAGTACATTGGCCCAAACTATGGCTCCAGAGGCAATGCGAGGTAGAGTCATGGGTCTACACGGATTCATAACAAGCAGTTTTGGAGTGGGCTCTTTGGTAATGGGAACACTGGCTACTTTTCTAGGAGTATCCTGGGCAATAGCTATGGGTGGCGCATCAGTGTCCACTAATGCCATTAGAAGTATTCCCCAAGCGGGCTTTATTGGAGAACGTAGTCGGTCAGAATAGTGTTTAACCTAATCTAGGCAAACCAGATTGCAGAAAACCTTTTTTGTTTACCCTTTAATATCTCCTAATCTACTATACGGATCTTCTTTTATTAAGGGGCTTTCCATTTTGAATTAAGGTTCCCGAGATTTGACACAAGCAACTTAATGTTCTCGGCCATTTTATATAAAGAATTTTGATTAGGGTTGTTTGCAATACCTATAAATTTGACTCCGGAATGTTGAGCTCCCATATAATCATCTATTGAATCTCCAATAAAGACAACATGGCTGGGGAGAAGATTTTTCATCGCAAGAATGTCTCTGAGTATCTCCCCTTTCCCTCTAGGTGAACCAAAGACTCCACTAAAGAAGTGATTCAAACCTCTATTACAAATTAGATCTTGCAATTCTTCTTCAGGCGTCCCGGAGGCTATAAACAGTTCGTAATAACTTGATGCATTTTTAATAAAATCTAACGCCCCATCAGCGAACTCACAATCAAGCATTTGCTCTTTAACAATTTCTTTGTATTGATCACTAAGTCGAATCAATCGTTCACTATCCGATGGCTCTCCCAATATCGCGGTAATAATAGTATTAAGTTTTTCATGTCTTCCCATCCCACCCCTTTGATAGTGCAAACGCACAATGGCATCACCATAGGTAGGGTAGTCTTTGAAAAGCACGCGAAAAGCTTCAGCTTTGATTTCATTAGATTTCAATATAACCCCATCCAGATCCAATACAACGGCCTTGATATTTTCAAAGAGTGAAATCATTAACTATTATCGCCTTTCTTTAACATGGTGTGGCAATATCTGAACCATCAAGTGACACCCCATGAACTCTACTTTACAGTCAATATTCCTTAAGTTTATAACCAATGGTATTATATGCTGAGGATCGTCAGGAGGAAACCTATGACTCTCAAAGTTTACATTTCAGTAGATATGGAAGGAGTAAGTGGAGTAGTACATAAAGATCATACTAGCCGAGATGGTGATGATTACCAATTGGCTAGACGCTTAATGACCTTAGAAGCTAACGCAGCCATAGAGGGAGCATTTGATGCAAGAGCACTCGAAGTTGTAGTCAATGATAGTCATGGAACCATGCGAAATTTGATTCCAGAGCTGTTGGATCCTAGAGCGCAATTGATAACAGGATCCCCTAAACCATTGAGTATGATGCAAGGCATTGATAATACATTTTCGGCAGCCATCTGTATTGGGTATCACGCCAGGGCCGGCACATCAGGAATCCTAGATCACACCATGTCCGGTCGTGCGGTATACGACTTAAGGATTAATGGAAAATCTCAGGGGGAGTTCGGCCTTAACTCAGGTATCGCCGGATACTTCGGTGTTCCAATGGTAATGATATCTGGAGATTCCGCAGCCACATCACAAGCTACAGATCTTGTGCCAGACATAGTTACAGCAGCAGTGAAAGAAGCGGTTACCAGGTATTCTGCTAAATGCTTGTCACCAATAATGGCTCAATCCCTTATTAAGGAACAATCCAAACTCGGTGTGGAATCACGAGAACTGATTGCACCTATCAAATATCCTACTCCAACCACATTAACACTACAGTTTATGAATACTGCTATGGCAGAAATTGCAGAAATGATACCTGGAGTTGAACGGAACAATGACGTGACGGTCTCCTATACCTCGGAAGATTACCTGGAAGCTTTCAAGTGTATAAGAGCCTTATTGATAATAGCCGGAACACTATAAAGAGCAAAACGATTGGCTATCACTTAATCACCCAGAAAGCCAATATTTAACTCGTGCCTAGCTAAAAGTTGAGAACCTATCTCTATGGAATACATTCAGATAGGTTCTCAATAAGGAAACTCTATATTCAAGTTTGACTAAAGACAGCCGTCCCAATTTCTATTATTTGTATTCATTGGGATAGGCGGCATAGCTGTACATCAAGTCCACAAGGGATTGCTCCAATTCTACTAACCCACCAACTTTTCCATCCCCTTCCGTTACCATAAATTCGTCGCCACCTGTGTGCCCACTGCCAAATCCCATTCCTGTACCACCAAGAACCTTTATGCCCAACATTTTGCTGAAAACACCGGTCGGACCACTAGCACCCTGGCGAGGCCATACAGCCGGATTGTCTACCCAATCACGAATTACTCGAAGACCGGCTTGGGCTATATCATCATTGACGCCTAGTTTATTAGCAGTAACGTCCATAAGAATTTTCATGCTTATATCTGAATAACCGTGTTTATCTAAATGTGTCCTGATTTTTTCAGCTATTTCAGGTGGTTGCAAATTGGGTGGCAATCTATGATCTATAGTACAACGAGCAGTATTAGGTAAGGTCCACAATATTGTCCCAGGTCCAGTATAGCCTGCCCTTAACCCATTAATGTTCATAGTTGGCTGAAAGCAATACCTGATTAATAAATCTCGTCCAGATATTCCGTCAATATAACGCGGTATACCTGCTGCTCCACTTCCACCCGGAACTAAACCTCTTTCAACAAGTTCATCTATAAGCTCTAAATCTTCTTCGGTGGGACCTAATAAGCCATCATAAAACCCTTCAACTAAAATACGGTTTTCTTCTGGATCGTACATCGTTGCCAAGGCCTGAACCAATCTCCATACAGGATGGTCTACGACACAGGCAGCAGATGAATGAGCAGGACCTCCGTGAGGGCCTTTGCCCCACATATCCCCTGAACACTCTAGCTCAATATGTAAGTTGCCCTTATTACCCAAGTGGAAAGTTACATCTCCATTAGCCGATTGACAACGACCAGGGGAAATTCCAGCATCAGCTTTGGAAAGATGGTGTCGATATTTATCTATCATCATTGGTATGTTGAGACTACCTACGAACTCTTCTCCTTCAGTCACAAACATCAAATTCACTGGTAATGTTCCCTCAACAGCAATAATGGATGAAAGTGCATTAAGAAAGGCTACAGAGGTTCCCTTATTACCTGCTCCTCTACCATAAAGTACCTCTTTAAAGGGAGCTCTCTCGGCCAATACTACATCGTATGGATCGTTTGTCCATCCATCCCCAACGGCATTAGTATCAAAATATGTATAGACAGCTAACGTCTTAGCAGCACCAGCATCATAATACGCCCATACCCCTGGGAAACCCGGGGTTTCTACTATTTCAGCTTCTTTGCACCCAAGTTCTTGATAATATTTTAGCTGAAGTTCGGCACATTCTCTCATGCCCATATCGTCCACACTGACACTGGGTTGTGCCATAAATTCTCTTATTCTAGCCAGGTGTTGATCTCTGTGTTCCTTAATATGCTGGTGAACCTCTAATCGTTTTGTCATACTTTCCTCCTAAAACCTATCTATCTTATAAAAACGGTACATCTACTAATTGAAACCATCATTTTAATGGTCTCTATCAAACCACAACAGAAGTGCCCCTACCTCTCGGATCTGAGGCTCCACTCAACGATCCAGAATCTCTATTTTTCGCTACTATGTTCAAGTTAGCAAATGAAGGATCCATACTGCGTGGACTTCTTACTACCTTCATTCCCAAAGCCTCCAATCCATCATTCACAGAATAATAACTCCTAGACTCTAGGTCTACCTGATCACCTTCGTTATGAACTCTTGGAGCATATACTGCTTCCAGAGGAGTCATATCAAAATCTATTAAGTTCACAGCACCTTGTAGATTAGCTGTAAGAATTCTAGTTCCACCTGGAGAGCTAATAACTGCCCACGCTTTACCATCTTTAAGAATTATCAGTGGACACATACTTGCCATACGCCGTTTACCTGGTGCTATAGAATTTGGATGTCCTGGATATGGATAGAACATCGTCATAGCATTGTTAAACATGAATCCTAGTCCATCTACCACGACTCCTGATGCAGGATTAGCCAAAGTATGAGTCATTCCTACAGCGTTTCCCTCCTCATCCATAGTCGAAACAGTGGTTGTGTGTTTTGGTTCATAAGGCAAATTAGGAAGCTCAATGGATTCCTTATTCCTTATCTTCTTTATCCACATTTCCGCCTGTTCAGCAGATAACAGCTTCTCTACCGGAACATCCGTAAATAATGGATCCCCTAAAAACGATCCCCTATCTACAAACCCAGCTTTTTGTGCCATTGCCATGGTATAAATAAAGTCGACAGAGCCAAATCCCATACTCCTTAAGTCAAATCCCTCAAGAATATTAAGAGTTTCTAATACCTGTACTCCACTGGCAGGCGGTTGATTAACATTAACTACGTGACCCCGATATCCACCACTCAATGGATCAGTTATAGAAACTTGATATTCTTTGAGATCAGTCGTGTCAATAAGACCGCCTCCATTAGCAAAATCCTTGGCTATACGTTCAGCAATCCAACCTTTATAAAATACGTCAGGCCCGTTCTCTGCAATTTCGGTCAGTGTATTCGCATAGTCTTGATTAACAAAAATATCGCCAGGAGTCCAACCCTTTCCGTTATTACCAAATATCCTAAGGCCATCTTCAGTAAAACTTATGTAGTCCCACATGGCAGGAAGTGCTTCCTGAGAGGCAGTTGAGGTTGCAGCCCATGTTGTGGCCAATTCTGCCCCAACAGCAAATCCTTTAGAGGCCAAGTCAATTGCTGGCTGCATCACTTCTTTCCAAGACATACGTCCAAACCGTTGATGTAATTCCCAATAACCTAACAAGTTTCCCGGAGTGGCTACAGCCAAATGACCAATTGCATTAATATTTCCTTCCAAGTGCCATAAATCTTGTCTTAATCTACCTATAACTTTGTCTGAATACATATCGGCCGAAGCCCTAAGAGGAGCTCTACCATGAAAATCTATACAAAGGCTCTCCCCAGTTTTTCCGTTATAAACCTGGAGAATTCCCCACCCACCAATACTAGTCATCGTAGGAGCTACAACACCTTGAGCAAAGCCCATGGCAACAGCCGCATCAATTGCGTTACCGTCATTCAATAGAATTTGTCTCCCTACCTCAGCTGTTTCTAATTCCGGAGCTGCTACCACACCCTTCATAATAGTCCTCCTCTGTTGTATAACGTGGGGAGTTTACAATATACAAAGCCTTATGCCAACAAGCCCATATCCATTAGCTCAATTCTCTTTATGATTACCAATACTCAGTCTACACGTTTATATTTCATCTACATGTTAGAATTAAAAAAATAGATGTGTCTTGAATATGAGTTTATAACCAAACGTATGTCTAAAGAAAAAACAAGTATTTCTGATTATTTAAACCAAATAAAAACCATAAATAGTCATGATGATTGGTGGTCATCTTTCATATTCCTGGTCAAATCAATCCTGGGTAAACAATTTGATTTATTATCAATAAATGAATTGGACATATCTGGGCAAAAATACAAAAGACTTGGGAATCTAATCTTTAACTATTCTCGAAACATCCATTGGTCTCATAAAATTATCCGTAAATCGTTGATCTCTCAGCTAATAGCCGTAAATGATCATATCCCTAATACTAAATCCTTTTATATTGCAACTGATGGATTCAAATTCCATGTATATGAATTAGTTGATATAAATAAAACCAATAAATTTACAATGCAAATCATTTATGGTCTCAATCTATCAAACCCTATGATTACAGACAAAACGGCACTACGTGATATAACCCATCTCCTTTCTCACATTGAATACTGGTAACAAAAATCATTCACCGCATATCTATTCCAAAGAATTTGTTGACTCTAATGCTGTTTCAGTTCATCGGTTTAACTGTATCAGTATTATTCCTAAATGGTTGTTCATATTCGTCTCCAAATTTAGATACAGGAACATCACAGACATTAAAAGTTGTTATGGCAACCAAAGTGCTGCGCCCAGGCACCCAACGCGTATCTTTTCTTGTAATTACACCTAAATCTTACTTAAACACTCCCAAGGTAGTAGTGAGATCCTATTTTGGGACATCTAAAACAACCCCTTACGAAATAAAGACCGCTCATTTCAACCCATGGCCATATGGTTCACGTGGCAGCTATACCACTGATTTATCCTTCGATAGGATTGGGTTTTGGACACTCAAAGTCGAAGCACAAGGAATCCTGTCTTTGGCTAAAATACAAGTCGCGGTAACAGAAGGATTTGATATCCCCGATGTAAACTCCAAAGCTCCACTCTCGAAAAACCGTACTATATCAGCCTCTGATCCTATAGAAACACTCACATCAGCTATTGGAAAGGATCCAGACTTATACTCCATCAGCATTAATGAAGCTATCTCAAATCCATTACCCACTGTAATAGTTTTTTCTACACCGTCGTTTTGTACCAGCCCAACATGTGGTCCTCAACTTGCATCCGTTCAAAAACTGAAGTCAAAATACAAAACCAAGGCTAATTTTATACATATCGAAATATACGGAAATCCACACGAAATAAAGGGGAATTTGGCTCACGCAGAATTCTCAACTACCGTAATCGAATGGAATTTAAATAACCTACCCGGTTGGATCAACGAATCATGGGTATTCACAATTGATAAAAAGGGATACATAGTAGAAAGATTTGAAGGTTATGCTACAACATATGAGTTAGAGAAATCTCTCTTATCAATACTGAACTAACGACTTCATAAGGATGCTTGTTGCAATTTGCAACACTAATATTTTTACGGAACCTACCCACTCCATAAAGCAACACGGACTTAGCCGATAAATGGTATACTCCAGCCAATATCAGGGTTAGAATAGATAGAGAAAGGTCACATAATTGCAGTTCCTGATATGTGACATAACCTTTTGGATAAGGACACAAATATGGGTCTTGCTGTCGCCATGGGAGCTGATCACGCCGGCTTCCATCTAAAAGAACAATTGACCCTCTGGGTCAAGACTTTAGGGCATCATCCTATAGATGTCGGAGCCTATGTTGTAGACCCAAATGATGATTTCCCAGATTTTGCCTTAGAAGTCAGCAAAAGAATTACAGAAGGGCAAGCTGCCAAGGGAATTCTATTGTGTGGAAGTGGAGTAGGAGCCAGTATAGTTGCCAACAAAATACCAGGTATCAGAGCTGCAATGTGCCATGATACCTATTCAGCACATCAGGGCGTAGAACACGATGACATGAATGTATTATGTTTGGGGGCCCGTATTATCGGCATAGAACTTGCTAAAGAATTGGTAGCTTCCTTTTTAAACGCTAACTTTATAAATGAAACTAAATATAAACGTAGGTTGAATAAGGTCCTAGATATAGAATCCACTTTTATTAAGTCACCTGAAGAGAAAAGTTAATGGAAGTGCTTCTAACCATTACTTTAAACTTTGTAAGAGGATAAATCGAGCTCTGGAATTATCTAGTTTAATCCCCCTCTTTATTTTTACTTCCCTAGTTGTAGTTATTGCGGCAATGGGTCTTACAAGATCAGCCGACATCATTGCTACCAAAACCGGTTGGGGAAGGATTTGGGTAGGGGCATTATTGTTAGGCATTGCCACATCACTACCAGAATTAGCAACAGCAGCTGCCGCTGCTCACATGGGTGCACCAAACCTAGCTACAGGTAACGTCTTTGGTGCTAACATGCTGAATATCAGCAAACTAAGTCTTCTGATGCTAGTTTTGGCAGGGCCATCCGTTTTCAAAAACTTATCCTCTCAACAAATATGGGCGATTTTATTAGCCTTATTCTTAACAATAATTGCAACACTGTTTTCAGTGTTTGGTATAGGCTTAAAATGGATTTTAGTAAGCCCTGCATCAATTATACTCATATTTGTTTACGTTATTGGTTCACGAATAGTATTCAAAAAGAGTGCAGGAGCCAGCTCACCAGAGGCATCACATACCTCCAGATCCATTAGTTGGGCCTGGACCATTTTTCTTATTTCCGCCCTGCTAATATTTATGGGATCCCCTTTGTTAGCCTATAGCGCAAAGGAAATCGCAGCAAACTTACAAATAGCCAATAGTTTTATGGGTGTAATAACTGTAGCATTCATAACTTCTATGCCAGAATTAGTCGTAGCCGGAACGGCACTGCGCATCAAAGCTCCTGATTTGGCCTTCGCTCTAATATACGGTACTAACGCATTTAACATAGTTGCATTAGCTATAGCAGACTTCTTCTTTATGGATTCTTCCATATTTGCCAACTTAGATAATGGTTCTGTTATAGCTGGAATATTCGCCACAATATTGACGAGTTTAGGTCTTATCCATTTCCTTACAAGACATTACAAATCCACTGCTTCAGTCCAAACATTCGCAACTACCTGCATTGTATTAACCTGGGGTTTTGGAATATTAATAGTATTCTTGCAAAGTTAACTAATATAGAGATGAGAAAATAACAATATCCATAATTGATAACAAGTAATGATAAAATATTTAGTGTAAGCTATTCACACATAAAGGCTGAATGCACATATTGGATAACGACATAGAAACTGTAAAACAACTACCCAGCAAGACAGATCCGAAAACCTCATGGGGCTTCATGATTGCTGTATCTATAGGACATGGAGTCAAACATTTTTATCAGCAAGCGTTTTTACTTTTAATACCGTACGTCAAAACTTTTCTTGGTTTATCTGATGTCCAAATCGGACTTATAGGAGCTACCAAAACTATCACAGGGGCAACTATAAATATCCCTGCAGGAATCTTAGCTGATATGTGGCGCACCAAAGTAAGCCTAATGTTAACTGCCAGCATGATATGCCTAGCTGTGGGCTATCTAATAATCGGACTCACACCTAGTTACTGGCTTTTGTTGGTGGGAGTCTCCATAACGGGTAGCGGGGCATCTTTTTGGCACGCACCTGCGTTTGGAACCTTAGCTGCAATGTATCCAGAACGAACAGCTACAGCCTTTTCCTTCCACCGTATGGGTGGATCACTTGGTGACAGTATAGCCCCAATATTAGTCGGAGTACTGCTGGGAGGATTAGCGTTTTGGGGTATCGAGTGGAGCGGTCTACATTGGCAAACGCTATCCTTAATAATGGTTATCCCCGCATCGGTATGTGCAATAGGCGTATTCTTTTTCTTAAGAACCGTACAGGGTTCGATAGGCAACCAAATAAGTTTCGGTGAATATCTGAATTCTGCTAAAGGACTACTCACCAACAGCTCTGTAGTCAGCATGGTAGCGCTATCTGGAGTGAGAAGCATGGCGCATAACGGCCTAAGCCTATTCCTAGTTATATACATGAGTGAAGACCTAGGATTTACTGATTTTGAAATTGGATATCACATAGCACTTCTAACACTTCTAGGCGTAGCTTCTGCCCCAGCTATAGGGTGGGCTTCCGACAAATTTGGAAGAAGGAGAATAATATTTATAAGCTTATTATCCATGACTATATTAATTTTTTCTTTCTTGCCTTTCGGCACTGGACTAGCCTTTACTATAATATTAGCACTCCTTGGAATATTCCTTTATTCTGTAAATCCAGTAATGTTGGCCGCAGCGATGGATGGAGCTGAAAAAGGAACAGAGGGGTCCGGAATTGCACTCATGTTCACTGGCACCGCAATCATGGGAGCTATTTCCCCAATCATCGCAGGACGTCTGAAAGAGATTTACGGTATGGACGGAGTCTTCTATTACTCAGCAATCATAGTCGGTATAGTAACTATAGCATCTCTCTTTGTTCCAATGACTAAAACCTCAAACTTGGCTGAATCAGATTTAAGTCATTAAAAATACCAATCCAATGGTACTTCATAATAATTCCCTTAAGAAATCTCTCTCTTATTATCTGGTTCCTTTTATAACAGCCATTATCGCATTAGGTACAGCCATCGTAGGAGCCTTGCTTACTGGGGAAGATAATGTAACCAATGGAGTAAACGGGTTCGTTGAAAATCTTTCCAGTCAATCTAGTTCAGTTCTAGGTGAAATCGGGTTTTTCATACCTCTTGGGTTCGCTTTTGGGGCCGGCATGGTCTCTACCGTTAATCCTTGCGGTTTTGCGATGCTTCCTGCCTACCTAGGATTTTACATCAACTCAACCAGAAACCAATCAACAGAAATCCATTTCCTAAGAGAGTTGCGTAAAGCTCTGTATATTGGAACAATAGTAACCCTATCTTTCGTTTTTCTATTCGGTATATTTGGAATAGTTATAGTTGCAGGGATTAGAACAGCAATAACACTCATCCCTTGGTTAGGATTAGCTACCGGAATATTTTTGATTCTATCTGGTTCGTGGCTATGGAAAGGAAATAGTTTCTACACAAGGTTTCCATCATCCATTGCCAGCAACATTGGCAATCCAAGTGTCCCTAATGTAAGGAGCTACTTCATATTCGGTTTCAGCTATGGTATTGCATCGTTAAGCTGTACGCTGCCTATATTTCTATCAGTAATAGGACTCACTTTCACTGAAACCGAATTCCTACCCATGTTCTATAGATTCCTAATGTATTCGCTGGGCATGGGAACGGTAATCATAATAGTTACAGTAGGAATAGCTGTTTTCCAAGAAACTAGTCTGCGATTATTCCGTAAATCCCTTCCGATCATACAACCTCTTAGCTCAATCCTTATGATTCTTGCTGGTGCCTACATAGTGTTCTACTGGTTAACCTTAGGTAGGTATTTGCTTTAGCCTTTTTTTAAAAAAGATTCTACCAAGAGGAAATATGATAATAAAGAACAATGAAACAAATAGTTTCCTTAAGAAAACTTCGGTCGCAGTGATAGCAACCGAAAATTCTGATGGAACTCCTCATTTAGCTCCAATTTGGTTTACATGGCACGATAACAAAGCTTACATGCTTACAAGCCGTAATTCCCAAAAATGGCGTAACATACAACGAAAACCACAAGCAACTCTATGCATAGACCACAGGATGCCCCCATACGGCTATGTAATAATTTACGGGGTTGTAACTGAAATTGACATCCCTCTATATCAGCTAATGAAACCCATGGCTATAAGATATTACGGAGATGACGAAGGAACGGATTTCGCCGAAACCTTTAGAGATAATCCATCTTTTGTAGCTTTTACTCTTACCCCATACCACATTGTCGAAAACCTGGAGCTCTGACCCCAAAGACAAATTTTTTGTATAATACATTACATCAAGACGGATTCAACGAAAACCTTACTGAAGATTTAGAATAATTTGAGGTGCAGACATGGCCCAATATGGCTCTAACATAGTTCTTTCCAATAAAGAGTTCAATGTCGTAGGAACAAGACCCATTAGACACGATGGAACAGACAAAGTTACTGGGAAGGCCAAGTTTGGAGCAGATTATACACCGCCATTGACACTGCATGGAGCAGTGCTCAGAAGCCCCCATCCTCATGCAGAGATCATCTCTATAGATACTGCTCAGGCTGAATCTCTTGAAGGCGTTCTAGCAGTCATTACCAGTGAGGACTTCCCTAAGTCTAGCGATGAACAATCGGAAGGGGCAAGTCGTCTCATCAACGTTAGAGACAATGTTTTAGCTGATAAAAAAGTTCTTTATCAAGGCCATCCGATAGGCGCAGTCGCAGCGATCAACCAACACATAGCCGAGGAAGCAGTGAAGCTAATTCAAGTAAAATACCGTGTGTTGAAACCGGTTTTTACCGCTCCAGAAGGGGCATTACCTGAGGCTCCTCTACTGCATCCAAATCTAAAAACGCAAACATTTGCCGGCGAGTCAACTAAACCCAGCAACATAGCTAAGCATTTCCGAACCACTCTAGGGGATATTGAACAAGGATTCAAAGAAGCAGATTTTATAGTTGAGAGAGAATTTACCACCAAAACGGTCCACCAAGGTTATATTGAACCTCATGCAGCAGTAGCTTTTTGGAACCGAGACGGAAAAATCGATGTCTGGTGTTCAACGCAAGGAACGTTCGTTGTCAGAGATAGATTATCCGATATGCTGAAAGTACCTGTCTCTCAAATAACAGTTACACCTTTAGAGATAGGAGGTGGCTTTGGTGGCAAAATCCCAGTATATTTGGAACCGTTGGCATGCCTGCTTTCCAAGAAAACCGGTTCTCCAGTTAAACTGACAATGACTAGGAAAGCCGTATTTGAAAGCACAGGACCAACACCAGGTTCATATATTAAATTAAAAGTTGGCGCTACTAAATCAGGAAAGATTATCGCAGCTAAAGCATACATGGCTTATGAGGCAGGAGCGTTTCCTGGATCTCCAATTGATTCAGCTATTCAATGTATATCCTCCTGCTATGCCATACCCAACTTAGACGTCGAAGGCATTGACGTGGTGGTAAACAAACCTAAAACGGCTGCGTATAGAGCTCCTGGCGCTACAAATCCAGCGTTTGCTATGGAAACTATAGTTAACGAACTGGCCGACAAGATAGGGATTGACGAGCTCGATTTTAGATTGCTCAACGCCTCGCACGAGGGTACCTTCAGGGCTGATGGCCCCCCACACAAAAGTATCGGTGTAAAAGAATTAATAGAAGCTATGAAAAATCACGACCACTGGAAATCTCCGATTCAAGGTCCATATGTAGGTAGAGGAGTTGCTATAGGGTTGTGGTTTAATATCGGCTTACCATCGAGTTGTTCTATAAGCGTTAGAAAAGATGGAACCGTAGCTCTAGTTGAAGGTAATCCTGATATTGGAGGAACAAGAGTATCTATATCCATGCAAGCTGCTGAAGTCTTAGGAATCAGAGCTGAAGATGTCCAACCAACTGTAGTAAATACTGATTTAATAGGTTTTACCGGACTCACGGCCGGTAGTAGAACAACATTTGCGACAGGATGGGCTGCATATGAAGCGGCCCAAGACGTCAAACAACAGATGATAGACAGGGCAGCAATTGTAATGGAAACTGAGTCAAAGAACATAGATATGCAAAATGGTGTATTCAAAGATACTAAAAATCCTGATGTTTCTATGACATTCAAAGAACTGGCAAGTCAATTAGACTCCACTGGAGGTCCCATAATGGGTCAATCAACTGTTAATCCAAAAGGAGTAGGGGCTTCCGCATCAGGGTGTATGGTAGACCTAGCGGTAGATCCCGAAACAGGCAAAATCACTATCTTGCGATTTACAGGATTCCAAGATGCTGGGAAAGCAGTGCATCCCAGTTACGTGGAGGGTCAAATCCAAGGTGGTAGCGTTCAAGGTATAGGGTGGAGCATTAACGAAGAGTACTTCTATGGACCACAGGGAGATTTAACTAATAGCACATTCTTAGACTACCGAATGCCTACTGCCTTAGACTTACCAATGATTGACACTGTTATTGTAGAGGTACCCAACCCTGGACACCCTTACGGTGTAAGAGGAGTTGGCGAGGCATCAATAATTCCTCCTCCAGCCGCAATCGCCAACGCTATACATCAGGCCATTGGATTAAGAATGAATCAGTTACCCATGAATCCAACGGCAATTTTAGAAGGCCTTTGGAATTCTCAAGATTCCTTACCAAATAATTGAACTCGAAACAAAATACGCTAGCTACCTATAAAACACTCTATTATCAAGGAGCATGTGATCTAACATGAAAGATACAATAAACAACAAGTCTTCAGATGGTGCTTTAAATACAGAAGTGCTATCCCACTTTCAAACAAAATACAACTCCAATCCATCAAATAAACTAATACAAAATGTAGTCACACAGCATGATGTAAATGATATAGCCCTAGACCGTTCTATTGTCACTAATGCCACTCACACTTTCTCTACCGTTTTAGATGACTGGACAGTAACAAATCAAGCAAGATCAGGACGTTGCTGGATGTTTGCCGGACTCAATTTGTTTAGAGTGGATTCAATGAAGTCTCTAAATCTAAAACAGTTTGAGTTCAGCCAAAGTTTTGTAATGTTCTGGGACAAAATTGAACGGTCCAACTTTATATTAGAAGCGATCATTGAAACAGCCGATCGATCCACCGACGACCGAACCGTTGCATGGCTGCTTGAGACGGGCATTGAAGATGGTGGGCAATGGGATATGTTTGTGAATCTAGTTAAAAAACACGGTGTAGTGCCCAAAACAATCATGCCAGAGAGTGAAAGTTCTAGTAATTCCGCTCGCATGAATGGCATGATCAACTATCAAATTCGGCAAGGTGCTATGAATATTCGAGAGCTTTATTCACAAGAAGGTGACCCTCAAGAAATACGAGAACTGAAGAACGGAGTTCTAGACACCATTTATAAGATACTTTGCATTCACTTAGGTACCCCACCAGATAACTTTTTATGGCAATGGAAAGACAAAGATGGACAATTTCAACGTGCTGGTCAACTCACGCCAAAAGAATTCGCTGAAAAATATCTTACGACTGAAATTGATGACTATGTATGCCTGGTACATGACCCCAGAAGTACTAGCCCAATTGGACGAACCTTCACAATACAGTACCTTGGTAATGTAGTAGGAGGCGCCCCAGTAAAATACCTTAATGTAGATATTGAGATGATCAAACAGATCACTATGCAACTATTACTGGATGGTCAGTCAGTATGGATGGGATGTGATACAGGCAAACAAATGCATAGAGATCTTGGAATATGGGATGCAAATCTCTTCGATTACCAAAAAGTTTATGAGGCTGATTTTTCTCTCGATAAAGCTAATCGTCTCCAATATCACCAGACACGTATGACACACGCCATGCTTTTTACTGGAGTGGACGTACTAGATGGCAAGCCCACACGCTGGCGCATAGAAAATAGTTGGGACAGTAAAGTAGGAGACAAAGGCTTTTTCTTAATGAACGACTCTTGGTTCAACGAATACGTTTTTGAGATAGCAGCCCCCAAAAGCTATCTTCCTGTTGAACTACAAAAGGCGATTGACACTGAGCCAATAGTTCTCCCTCCATGGGACCCTATGGGTTCATTAGCTAAATACTAACCAACTAAAGAGTCAGACAATCAGCAAAGTGTTTCACTAACTGATTCCTAATGATGTCCTTTAACTGAAGAAGTAGGAGGCCTTAATGGTAATAGTGATAACAAAAAGGCGCCTACCAACATGAGGGCAGCAACATAAAAGAACACATAATCCATGGAGTAATTGTCGTATAAAACCCCTGCTATAATCGGTGAAAGAGCACTCAACAAAAATCTAACGAACGAAAGTGCACCTAATGTAGTAGTAGCCACCCCTGACCCAACAATATCAAGAGCAGCCGCTGTAAGAATAGGTTGGTCACTGTAAAAAAACGTCCCAAGTAAAGCAAGAAGAATTATTAAAGAAACCCCTTCTCCATATAAAGCAAGCAAACATAATGTAATAGATAGAAAAATCATTCCAGGTATTAGGACTAATTTCCTTCCAATCCTATCTGATAGGTAACCCATAAATGGTGTAGAGACTATACCGACTGCAACTAGCAAACCAAAATGAGCTCCTCTTGCCAAGTTAGACATTCCCAAATCAGAAGTAAAATATGAAGGAAGAAAAGTTATGAGGGCAATGAACGCCATACCTCTAATACCACTAACTAGTGTTATGCCCCAAATTAAGGGGTCTTTTAAGACTTTTCGTGTTTGATTTGACCAAGTTGTTTCATCGCCGTCGCTATGTTTGATTTTAGTCTTTCCAATATCCTTAAATACCCAATATACGAGGAAGGATATAAAAAGAGGAACTACGGCATAAATCGAAAGGATCTCACGCCAGGCTAGAAACCCCAAAAGAAAACCGGTAACTACAGGACTTATAGCGTCACCAATGTTGCCACCAATCCCATGAAACGACAAAGCGGTCGCACGACGATGCGAATAATGATGAGATAAAGAAGCCATAGCAGGGAGGTGCCACATTGACGCTGCAATAGAAACTATTGCTACACCCACGATTAGAATCGCAAAGGAAGACGATTGACCAACTATCAACCAGCCAACACCGAATCCTGCCATGCACAACGCCAGAATTAAACCCCAATGTCGGCGTAGGGCATCCGCTAAAATTCCCCCAGGTAGAGTGACCAGTCCTGATATAGTCTCTCTAGTTGTAGAAATAGCTCCTACTCCGACTTTCGACAAGTTAAAAGCTGATTCAACTTCAGGCAGCAGTACAAAGAAGCTTTGAATAAACCAATGGAATATCCCATGACCACTAGTTAATCCAGCAATTATTATGTTTCCCTTTCTGCTGGAAGTGCCATGAGGTTTACCAGCATCATGACCATGATGTTCGTCGGCATGGGTATGTTTCATTGGTTGAACCCCATTATCAAACCTAGTCTCTGAAGTGCCCTTTATCTTTCATTTATAAGTTCCTTCAATTTATCAATATCTATTTCATGTCTTACGTTTCCGTCACGGCCGATAGTAGTCTCAGCTCGTAGGATCGAATTAAGTATAGATTCTTCAGTAGATTCGACAACGCCCCTAAAAAGATTAGTTATATCATCATCATCTATGAATTCATTGCCCTGATAATTAGAAAAAGCTATAACAAAATCCCCACTACCATGACTAGCTATACCACCAATACGACCAAGCCCAAACACTGCTCTACGAGCTAATCTGCCAAGTTGACGAGACGTAACCGGTGCATTAGTTGCTACTATTATCATTATTGAGCCATCATCAATCGACTTACCTCTTGGAGGAAGCATGTATTCGCCAATCTGGAACCCATTTACACGCAGTTCCCTAGGATCCCCCGTATTAGTCAAAGCAAGAGCTCCAACAACAAACTCTTTTCCTGAAGAATTACAGATCCTGGATGAAGTCCCTATGCCTCCCTTCCAACCAAATGCTGTCATTCCTGTTCCTGCACCCACATTGCCTTCTTCTACATTAGGAGACACAGCTCTTTCAATTGCTTCAAGCACATGTTGTGGACCCACATGTCTCCCAACAATGTCATTGAGAAACCCATCATTGCACTCCCCAACTATCGGATTAAAGGATTGAACTCCCGAATTACGGCTTGCTAAGTAATCAATTAAACCATCAGCAACTCTCCAAGTACTCAGAGTGCCTGTAAGAGCTATTGGGCTTTCTATAACTCCCAACTCCATTACCTGTGGAAACCCTATAGCTTTCCCAAAACCATTGATAATATGAAAAGCACCTGTAACCTTTTTCTCGAAGATGTTACCAGAACATGGAAGCACTACCGTAACCCCAGTTCTAACAGGACCTTGCCCCACTACTAATGGACCATCCCCATAGTTAAGAGTTACATGACCAACTGAGACATCAGGAACGTCTGTGATTGTATTATTTCTTCCACTAGGAAGAATCCCGATTTTCAATCCTAAATCAGTAGCTCTAGGACGTTTATCTAAAACCATTAGTTGCTCCGAACAGCCAACAAACAAAGATGAGTTCTCTCATTGTTGTAATGGCCTTATCTAATTACCAAGGATTGAGACCACCATATTACCTTATCATAAAGATCATCATCAGTTGCCGTTACGATTGGCTTATTCAGTAGTAGGTTGCGGGTCTCTTCCCTCTTGAAGTTCTTCTTTTGGTCCTGTACGGATTTCTTCATTCTGACCCCAAAAACTCGGGAACGTAAAGTTTGATCCTTTTCTCTTAGAGAGATAATCCTTATCCCCTTCGGCTGCTATTTTGGTCTGAGTATATGGGTTCTTAGCATTGGAATCAGCGAAAGCAATCCATTCGGTTTGTGTTGGAACAGTCGCCCCTTCTTCTGGCATTACTGGAAGTGATGCTGCATCATCTATTATAGTTTCATTTGTCTCACTGGATGGAAGTGTTAGAGTTTTTCCAGCTGTCGTATCAAAGAAATTAGCATTCATTTTTTTCAAAACGGCATCCTTTTTCTCTTTATCGAAACCCTTTAAGTGGTCCATTCCATCAAGCATTTTGCTCAATTTAGTAGAGTCGAACTCTTCAATGTCACTAGGCTTAACCCCTTTTACAATTGCACCCAATCTTTCATTTCCCAACCTAATAATCTCGGCAGAATCAACAGCGTTCGCCACGCTAGTCAATCTTTCTGCTCCCAATTCCCCTAAACTTTCTCCAGGCATAGTACGGATCATGCTAGCCGCTTTCTTACCATCAAATTCCCGAATGGCACTAGGTTCCACAACATTAACCATTGCTAGAAGTTTTTTGCCGCCCATTACTTTATGGTCTTCTTCTCCCATATGGTTGGCAAAATCATCAGCCTTTCCCTTATTGATCTTGCTGAAATCCTCTATATTGCTCGCTAAGTCTCCTAGCTTGCCTTGCTTACTTGCAAACTTCTTGAAGTCTTCCTCTCCAAAGTGGTTGGCAAAATCGTCAGCCTTTCCCTTAGTAACCTTGCTGAAGTCTTCTACGTTACTCGCTAAGTCTCCTAGCTTGCCTTGCTTACCTGCAAACTTCATGAAGTCTTCCTCTGCAAAGTGGTTAGCAAAATCGTCAGCTTTTCCCTTAGTTATATTGCTGAAGTCTTCTACTTTCCTCGCTAGATCTCCTAACGTACCTTGCTTACCTGCCAACTTCATG
>VEXD01000011.1 GCA_009391235.1 SAR202 cluster bacterium AC-409-J13_OGT_754m | reverse complement strand
AACAACGTATGGATCAAAAAGGACGGTAGAGGCATTTTCTCCTGATCTTGCTAATCTTAGGACGGGAATGTCATTGCAAGAAGCTCTTTCTGAGGTCAAAGAAGTTCAAATTTTAGAATCAGATAAGTTTTATTATCATTCGTTATTTCAGGATATTCTAAGTTCATTGGAAAATGTAGTTCAGGTAGTAGAAGACGCTGGACTTGGTATTGCCTATCTAGATGTAGATGGATTGGACCATATATATGGAGATGATAACAGTATATGCACACTACTAAAATCAGTCATATCTGAGGAATGGAATGCAAAGATAGGGTTTGGGAATAGTAAATTCTTGTCTTATCTGGCTGCTAATATAGGGTTCCAAATGAAAACTTCATTTGTTCCTGAGGATCTTTTGGAACGGGCATCTACAGATGTATTACCTATAAAGCGGAGCACAATAGATCAACTCCATGAGTTTGATCTCCACACTTTAAGAGATGTTTCTAGGGTACCCCTTGGTCCAATGCAGGCACAGTTTGGTAAAGAAGGGAAATTAATATGGGAATTGTCCCATGGTATTGATAGGCGTCGATTAACTCCTAGAAATATCAATGATGAGATTACTGAATTCCTGGAATTTTCAGAGCCAGTTATTCTTGTGCAGAATATGTTAATGGGAGTTGAACTTTTAGTTGAAAAATTACTTATGCGTTCAGATCGTAGGGGACGTGGAGCTAGCACCATAATCATTTCAGGACAGTCAGATCGTGGATCGCTATGGGAACGCAGATTTACTTTTAAAGCACCAGTTTGCGATAAAAATAGAATAATTTGTCGTTTAAAAGTAGGTCTTCAGAAAATGCATATGCCAGGTCCAATTTCAGAAATAGCAGTTACACTTAAGAACCTTACTAGTGTGTTTGGGAATCAAATTAGTTTATTTAGACACTCACGAAATAGTGAACGTTTATCTGAAGCTGTGAAACAACTTGAAGTTCTTTTAGATAAACCTATTCCTATATTTTATATTAGGGAGGTAGAACCATGGTCAAGAATTCCGGAACGCAGATATGCGCTAGTCAGATTCGGTACTTAAACTTTTTCAAACCTATCAGGATTAAAGAGAACTATTTAGGTTTTCCAGAGCACATAACGATTAACAATCAAATAATGTATGTATCTTTAGAAGATAGATGGCGTATAGATGATGAATGGTGGAGGGTGAATCCTATATCTAGAATGTATTTTGAATGTATTTTGATTGATGGCAGGAATATAACAGTATTCAAGGATCTTATAAATGGAGGATGGTTTCAACAACGATACTGATGAAAGAATATGCTGAACTTCATAGTCATAGTTATTATTCCTTCAAAGAAGGAGTGTCATCTGTAGGCCAACTTTTATCTAAGGCTAAGGATTTACAGTATAGGGCTTTGGCGTTGACAGATCACGATAATCTATCCGGTGCTATGCAGTTTGCTAAGGTTTCAAAGGGGCTAGATATTCATGGAATAATTGGTTCAGAGGTTACATTATTAGGAGGACATCATCTCACTATTTTGGCCAAAAACGCACAGGGTTACTCCAATCTTTGTCGATTACTATCCTTTAGTCATGTTTTTGCGAATGAGAGAAGCAAGCCCGAGCTTGACCCGAGACTATTAATTAAGAATTCTGAGGGCCTCATAGTTTTATCTGGATGCAAAAATGGAGTTATTCCTACTTTAGTAGAAGAAGGGAATTCAGAACGGGCTTGCCAAATTGCAAGCCAATACATGGATTGGCTGGGTTCTGAAAACTTCTACATTGAGCTTCAACAAAACTTAGTCAAAGGTGATACTCAGCGTAATCGTAAGCTATTGGAATTGTCTTTAGAGGTAGGTGCGGAAGTCGTAGCTACTAATAATGTACATTATCATGCAAGAAAACATCATCAACTCAATGACTGTCTTGTATCTATAGGACTTAACAAAACATTGGATAATACCCATAGAGAAAGGAGAGCTAATAGCGAGTTTTATTTAAAATCCGCTAGCGAAATGATACAGCTTTTCGATGGATGTACCAATGCTATTTCAAACACATTGATAATATCGGATAGGTGCACATTTGATTTAATTAAAGACTTAAGATATAGGTTTCCAGATTATGTTCCGCCAGATGGATATACGCCTCAGACATATCTTTGGAAGCTCTGTTATGAAGCTGCTATTCGTCGTTACGGAGTTATTACTTCTAGGATAATGGAGCGTTTGAATGAGGAATTCCGTTTAATAGAAAAACATAATTTGGCTGGATTCCTTTTGTACTACCATGACATAGTGATCATGGCTCATAGAGTGATGGTTGAATTAGGGCTTTCAGATTACGAGACTCCAATTGAAGAGAGACCTCCGGGTAGAGGTAGAGGGTCATCTGTAGCTATGCTGGTAGGATATCTAATAGGGCTTTCTCATATTGATCCTTTAGAATATAACCTTTCATTGGAACGTTTTCTTCCTGATGATTTGATGGCAATTGCCTTGGATATAGATTTAGATTTTCCTAGAAATATCAGAAAAGAATTGATTTTGAATGTACTTAGAGAGTGGGGATGGGATAAAACTTCTCTTGTTGGCATGAAAAGCACATATAAACTTAAGGGTGCTGTAAGAGATTTAGGTAAGGTGCTAGGGTTGCCATTTGTTTTGATAGATAGATTAGCTAGATTTGCTGATCGTTCTAGTGCGAAACATATTGATATGGAAATGAGAAACTTGCCTGAACTTAAAGATATGGTTAGTTCAAATGGATGGAGAGATTTGGTGCGACTTGCACCTAATTTAGAAGGTATTCCCAGATACATAGCTCAGCATCCTGGAGGAATGATTATAGGGGCACCATCTGTTATTGATGTAGTTCCGGTACAAAGAGGAGCTATTGATGGTAGATATATATGCCAATGGGACAAAGATGATATTGAGGATGCAGGTTTTGTAAAAATCGACTTTTTGGCTTTGGGCGCTTTATCTCAACTACAGGAGATACTAATTTTAATAGAGGATAGATTGGGGAAGACCATAGATGTTTCCAGAGTGGATTTTGAGGATAGCAATGTATATGACATGCTCTGCTCTGGCGATACGGTAGGAATTTTTCAAGTCGAATCTGCGGCTCAGATGCAGACAATAACACGTATTAAACCTCGTAATCTCAATGATATGGCTTACGAGGTTGCTTGTGTTCGACCAGGGGTAGGTGTACATGATGGGGTTAGACATTTTATACGTAGACGAAATGGCAAAGAACAAATTACTTTTGATCACCCACTAGAAATTCGTGCACTAGATCGTACCCTTGGTATAGTTCTATACCAAGACCAAATCAATCAATTAGCTATAGATATTGGTGGTTTTAGTCCATTCGAGGCGGACCAATTACGCAGATCGTTTGGGGTAAAGTATGATAACAGAGAGGTCATACGATCATATTGGCATAGATTTAAAAATGGAGCTTTGAAGAAGGGGGTGGGCGAAAATATTGCGCTTAAAATATTCATGAAATTCAATGGATATTATATGTTTCCAGAATCTCATGCAGTTGCTTTTGGTGTCACTGCATATCAATTAGCCTGGCTTAAATACCACTATCCCCTCGAATTTTTCACAGCATTAATTAATCAGCAGCCCATGGGTTTCTGGGGACTTGAAACAATTAAAGAGAATGCTAGAAGACATAAAATTACAGTCCTTAATCCAGATATAAACTTGAGTTATAGGAAATGTGTCATAGAAAACAATTCTATTAGATTAGGATTATTGAATGTTTTGAAAATTGGTAAGGCAACTGCCGATCTTATTATTAACGAGAGAAGTATTAATGGGCTATATAATTCAATTAGTGACTTTGTGGATAGAGTAGGGTTAAAAAATAATGATGCTAAAAACTTGATTAAATCTGGAGCGTTTGAATCCCTGAATAAAGATAAGCGTGCACTTTTATGGGAATTGGGATTAGTTAATAAACCTAAGTTTAAGCAGCCTTCCATCCGTTTTCCATTATCTCCTAATATGGTTTCTCTGAATCTGCTTAATGATTGGGAATCCATGTTGATGGAATATAAAACTTTGGGTATTTATCCTAAAGATCACTTAATGAGAATGCTTAGGCCTCATTTGCCTAAAAATTTCATAAGTAGTTATGATTTAGAATCATGTGATGATGGAGAAAATATAACTATAGGAGGATTAGTCGCACGTCCTTTGCAACATCCTTTGGCTAATGCTTATTTTGTGTCCCTGGAAGATGAGCATGGATTTATTCCCATTATAATATGGCCTTCTGTCTATGAAAAATTCCGAATAGAACTCCGAAGTCCTATAATGATGGTTGATGGTATTGTGTCTAGAAGAGAAGGCACCATAAATGTGGTAGCCAATAAAGTATATATTCCAGATATAATTGGTTGGTTTAAACGTGAGACACTAGATTATCTAAAATTACCTCGTCCCATCTTTAGGTGAGATTAAATATTTTTCTAGCTTTAGTTGTCGGATCGGTTCTTATGTTTCTCCACTAATTTCCAGGTTTCCTCATTGAATGGATAGTATTTCCCAGGAGAGCATTGTTCAATTTCTAATTGAGCTTTGATGATTTCTTCGACTTCCTCGCGCTCATGTGCAATTCGAATTACTTCGTGAACCACACTTTGTGGTACTACTACAACTCCATCATCATCTCCTACTATGGCATCACCTGGGCGCACAACTACCCCACCGCATTGAATTGTATGATTTATGTCCCATGGCCAAAATTCAGAAGGCCCTTGTTTTGGAGTGATAGTTGATGAGTACACTGGGAATCCATATTCTTTGATAACGTTACTATCACGAACTCCACCATCCGTAACTAACCCAGCGATACCTAGTTGCTTTAGGCGGAAAAATTTAATATCCCCTCCTATGGAGCTGTAACTCCATCCCATTGCGTCAATGACTAGGACTTCACCGGGTCCACAGAGTTCAAAAGCTACATATTCTGGGGATTCGATACCTTTGGGTTTGTCTTCCGCTATGTCAGGCCTATGAGGAACAAAACGTAATGTGACAGCGCGACCTGCCATTGAATAGCCAGGTTGAAGTGGACGAGCTCCTTCAATGAATGTCGTTGGCCATTTCATTACCCAGAGTGCATCTATAATAGTTTCGGTTGGAATCTTTCGGAGGATTCCTAGGGTTTCATTTGATATATGTCCAGCATCTGCCATTTGGCACTCCTTACGTCAACAGTCTATGAACGTCAACAGTCTATGACACTTAAGAATGGAATTATAATACGTTACCTTAGACTGATTTAAAACCAAACTGAGCTGTGGGTCAAGGGGCAGACTGCCAGTATAGGAGGAATTTAAATTTGTGATGGATAGTGAAATGCTCAAAAAAACTAAAATTATTGCTAAAACTCTTGACAGATGAGGAGAATTTTATAAGAATGATTACCGAAGATAAAATCATTGAATATGCCTTTTTATAACGCAAATAATAGGGTCGAGAAAGAGATAATCCCAGGAGCTACTATCCAGACTTTCTGGGGTAGTAACACACTCTTGTCAATGGTAAAAATCAAACCTATGATAGAAGTTCCTCTACACACGCACCCTCACGAACAATCAGGAATAGTTCTGGAAGGCTCATTGGAAATGGGAATCGATGGAGACGTGCAGATTTTGCGTCCTGGCGATATGTATATTATTCCTGGTGATGTTGAACACTATGCTAAAGGACTTGAGATTGGAGCCAGTGTTTTAGATATTTTTAGCCCAGTTAGAGAGGATTATAAATACTAAATTTACTGTGATAAGCTTAAAGTTTACTGATGAAACAATTTACGTAGCGCATGTACATATAAGAATTAAAACCTCTCATTTGAGAGGTTTTTTTTGCGGAAAATTTAACTGAAATTTGGAGGATTAGAATAACCAATGAAGTTTTCATTACTGCCTAGGGAAGAAACTTTCTTTAAATTGTTTGTTGAGAGTTCTACAAACGTTAATGAGGCGGCAAAAAAACTACTGGATTTAATGGAAAACTACGAAAATGTAGAAGAAAAAGTATCCGAAATAAAACGACTAGAGGATATTGGGGACTCAATTATACATCGGACATGGACAAACCTACGAACAATGTTTTTTACGCCTATAGATAGGGACGATATATCGAGTTTGGGGGAACGATTGGATGATGTAATAGATAGTATTGAGGAAGCAGCAAGATACATGTTGGAATATCGTATAGATACTCCTACGGAGAGCGCAAAGGAACTAGCAGGCATCATACTGAAATGTACGGAAGTTTTAGATAAAGCCACGAGAATTATACTGGATCGCAAAAGTAAACTGTCTGAATTACTACCTCTAAAAGACCAATTGCATGCTCTCGAAAATGAAGCAGATCAGGTGACTAGCAAGGCTATGGCAGAGCTTTTTGAAAAATACGAAGCAATTGAAATCATAAAATGGAAAGAAGTCTACGGGCAATTAGAAGGGGCAACTGATAGATGTGAAGAAATTGCTGTAATTTTGGAGGGCATTGTTATAAAAAATGCTTGATCAAAGTCAAATTCTTCTGATAATAACAATTTTTATGGCCCTTGCTTATTCATATAGTAATGGTCTAAATGATGCCGCAAATGCAATAGCCACCGTTGTTTCCACACGTGCTCTCAGTCCTAGGGCTGCGGTGATATTGGGTGGCTCTATGAATTTGTTGGGAGCTTTAACGGGAACCGCTGTAGCAAAGACCATTGGTAAAGGGATTGTTGACCCGGATTTCATGACGCAAAGTGCGGTTTTAGCGGCTATATGTTCCGCTGTTATCTGGGTAGTCACAGCTACTCGCTTTGGCTTGCCTGTCAGTGTCAGTCATTCTCTTGTAGCGGGAGTTTTAGGTGCAGGAATAGCTAGTGCTGGTGTTTCCCGAATTAATGAGACTGTCATGACTAAAGTGTTAATGGCACTAGCCTTTTCGCCTATTTTGGGATTTTTGGGTGCATTTATTTTAATGATTCTCATGTATTGGATCTTGCGGCATAGGACTCTTATAGGGGTAAATCGGGTTTTCATTAAATTACAAATTCTATCTGCAGCTTTACTTTCCTATACGCATGGCAAAAATGATGCGCAAAATGCTGTCGGGATAATGGCTCTAGGATTGGCAGTTTATTATTCCAGTGATTTGAATGTAGAAGCTTGGATGCAATTGACAGCGGGATTAGCTATTGGTGTTGGGACAGCTCTTGGAGGATGGCGTGTTATACGTACCCTAGGAACAAAAATTACACGATTAGAACCTACTAGCGGGTTTATCGCAAATATGTCTGCTGCAGCTGTCATAGAGGCTGCTTCAAATTTTGGACTGCCTGTAAGCACCACTCACACTGCTAGCAGCGCTATTATGGGAGTTGGTGCTACTCGGGGGGTTTCGGCGGTTAGTCTAAATATCATTCGCTCTATATTCGGAGCCTGGTTGGTGACTTACCCAATCTGTCTTGGGATGGCTTGGATTTTAACAAAAGTAATAACAAATATTATTCCAAGTTAAACATTAAGGGTGATATCGATGTAATAATTGATAAATGGTTGCATTAAAAACAAGGACCTGAACATTCTACAAGTTCATTGGTTCCTGTGATCAAATGACAACTATGAGTTTTGAACGTTCTTAATGATAGATAGTCTAAAATTAATAGTTGGCATGGATGAAATACTTGAAAATTATGGGAAGTAAGTATGCCTGAAGAACGAGTTACACCATATATCTGGGTGAGTTGGCTTACAAAACTTATGGTAGGGGAATCGATGTGTGAGTGGGCAGCTTGGTTCAAGGCTTGGAATGAAAGTTGGAGCTACAAAAAGATGCCTTCTGATTTTGATTCAACTACTTGGAAGATTCATCATACTTCACTTTTGAATAAGGTACGTAATGAATTAGAAAGTAAAGGAAAATCCGTATTCGTTGAAAATCAGAATAAGTTTACTCTTAGAGGTAAACTGGCTAGTTTAGGTGGAAAACCTGACATTATTACTACCACTAATGGTCTTGGAACTATATATGATGTCAAAACCGGGAATCCCAGTCCATCTCATCATGTCCAGCTAATGATTTATATGTACGCAATTCCAAGGGCAATGAAGCAATATAATGGAATTAGTTTTGAAGGGAAAGTTATTTATGAAGATCATGAATTGGTTATACCTAGTGATGCTGTTGATACTAACTTTATTAATAATCTTGCCAATTTGATTCTCCGAATTGCATCAAATACTCCTGCGAAGAAAGTTCCAAGTATCATCGACTGCAGTTTTTGTAATCTAACTGATGCAGATTGCCCTGAGAAAATGCAAGGTAAAGTTCCTCATGTTGGAAGCACGAAAGATTTCTGAAAACAGCAAGAAATAAAAAGGAAGTGTTTGTAATATATTTCGGCTAATATAGGGCAACGTTTTTAAATTATCTATAGAATATACGAATAGGCCAACGTAGCTCAGTAGGTAGAGCAGCGGTTTCGTAAACCGCAGGTCGGCGGTTCGAATCCGCCCGTTGGCTCCATTTTTTAGGCACGAATTCCCCCCTTTGTCCTTCTAGTAGGTCGACAGTGATCAGTTTTGACCCCCAGTTTGACCCCCACTTGCTCAGCGACACTCATAAAACCTAAATTTCCCCATAAAGTGTACGGTCTCCTTTTTCGTCTACAGCTTGGTTAAACATGTTCTTCTGTTCAAGGTGGTAAGAACTCTGCGTGTTATTAGCATCTTGGAAGGTATCCGTTTCAACTTGGTAATAACTATCAGTGTTTGTATCATCTTGAACGGTATCCGTTCTGGCATGTTCAGAAGGCAGCGGTGATATCTGGCTTCATTATCGATGAGCGTATTCAAAGGCTAGCGGCATTAGGTATTGCTTGGGACCTTCGCAAAAGCTGAGACTTAAAAGGTACTAATTTATGAGAATAGTGGAAATGGCAAAGGTTTGAGCTCCATTATTCTACATCTAGTCGACTCGCGCGCGCCTAATCTCATCAAAATATACAACCTGAGTCGGCATGTTTTTACAATCACACTGTGACAAAAAAGCATTATAAATTCCAAAGTCGAAATAGATACGATTAGCCCCCTCCATATTTGGCCCTTCAACTGTTCTAGTCAATTCTTCGTTTACGTAAATTTTGATAAACCCTTCGTCTGTTGATGCCCATAAGGCGTGTATTTCTATATCTGTCCACCTGGACCTAACATGCTCATTCTTTATCAAGATATTTTGTTCGAGTATGTTGTAATCGACATCATTGAACCTATATCCAACACCTTTTGGAAAATCCTCCATGTAAAATCGTGCAGAGTTATCAGAATTGAATTGACCAATGAACGAAATCGTTTTCCCTCTCTTGATAGGATTATCAGGCATCAACATAGACCACTTATACCAAAACTCATCTCCTTCATATTGATGGTCTTTTAGATGATCTCCTGCTTGAGTCAGTTCATGCCTAGAACGGTCTGTCTCGCAATCATTCCATCCTTGGTTGCTATTGCAATCACCGTCCCTGACCTCAAATCGCAACGAGTATCTCCCATCCCTAGTGGGGTAACCATCATCGGAAGATACAATCTGACATCCGTGAGGCATGAATCCCTTTGGATGTTTCAGCTGAAATTCCCAACCTGAAACGAGGTCACCCTCATACGTAGCATCTGAAATTACCTTATTCGCACGTATGAATTCTGTACATGAAACCCCGTTTTGAATCTCTGCGACAACCGGTGCTGGAGTTGCCGTAGGTGCTGCCTGAGCTATCTTAGCTGTTGCAGTTGGCATTGCAGTAGCTTCAGTATCAGGCTCAGCACTTCCTCTACAACCCACCAACATCATCAGTGCTGTGGTAAATACAAATAGCCGTATGACCGTGATCTTCATGCCTCTATTATGTATAACCGTTCTTTTGTTTTTACTCATCAATGGGTCATGGCCTTAGACTTAATACTCTTAATGAAATTATTCTTATCTCTAATATAATACTTCCTATTCCCCTCGTATTTGCAGACCAAATTCGATTTTAATTTGCCATAATTGATTGCCTCATCAGGATTCTTTATCAAGAAATCCCGGAAAGCCAGGTCACTAATTTCGTGCCAGCTGCCTATAGTACATACATGAATATGATAACTTCTTGGATGTGAAAATGGTTTCGCGAAAAAGTGAAGGTCAATAGGATCAGGGTCAACTATAAAGGTGTAACCAAGCTTTTCGAGAGGAACCTTATAAGGTTCCATGGGTTCTAATGATTCAACAGATATATTAATATCAATTATAGGCTTCGCTATCATTCCTGGAATAGAAGTGGACCCAACATGTGCAATTGTTAAAGCTAAATCACCTAGGATATTGGAAAGCTTTTCCGCTTCTTTGTAGAATAGAGAAGGCCATAAAGGGCTATATTTCGCCAATCTGACTTTAGAATTTTGATATATTTGCATAAGAATGTTGAAATTGAATTTTGCAGTTAGCCTTATGAGTCATTCTCATATGTTGGTGGAGATCCAAATGTATTTTTACCAGGATCGCCTTTTTGGCAAAACCAAATAAGCCACCAAGCAACAGCAATTATCGGTCCTAATAACAACGCAGCAGTAAGTACATCTATTAATATGAAAGTTGAATATACTGCAATCATTGGTATTAGCCAATATCCGGATTTATTTATATCGTGAAGGCGTCTGACGGCCAAAGGAAGTTGGATGATAGCCGAGGTTAAGCTTATTGCAAAGCTGCTTAATAATAGTCCGACCATGACTGGAGGAGGTGCTCCTGAATAAGCACTTGCCAACCCGAAAGCGAAAAGCATGAAACTACTAAAACCCATGAACAAACCAAACAAATTAAACCACCAGTATTCTGCCCTACTGGATCTGCCTTTGTAGTCCTTCCATTTTGAAAATCCTAGTTTAATGGATTGACGGAACCCTACATTAGTTTCTGGTGAGTTGTAAATTGATGGTTCTGATTTTATTAATATGGCAGACCCACAATTTCCGCAAAATTGTGATCCCTGTATAACTTCAGAATTACACGATGTACAGTTCAACGGAATAGTATCACCTTAAAATAGATTTCCTTATAGAGTAGTTGCTTATCATGGTGATTTCAATTTGATTACAATCAATTTTGTTGAAATTAGAATATCATAAGTAAAACGTATCAGGCGGTGGCTGTATTGAAGTAGATTTTGGACGGGATCCATAAACAAATCTTAATGGGCCTAACCCCTGCAGAGACTGTTGTATAAGTATAGGTGTATACTATGTTGATGGTTTATATGAGCATTGTTGGCATCTATGAGTTACACTTAAATAGTATGAGAGCAACATTTATTTTTAGGAATCAATAATTTTGGATGATAAAAGTTATAATCAAGGTCTAGATATTCCGGATGATGCCCTTATTGTAGGGCAGTCGAATTGGGCTTGGATGTGGGCATCTACCCCGTGGGTGATTTTGTTCGGATTATCTATAGCTTTCGATTTTTTGACGTTTGGGGTTTTGCCTATAATTTTCGCTTCTATCGTAATAATTCCTCGCTTTTTGGCTACACGTAGAACCAAATATATCGTTACATCTAACGAGTTAATTATTCAACAAGGCTCAATTACGGGATATGAGAGGATAAGTATACCGTTAATTGACCTTAGTACAGTTACTTTTCAACCCGGTAGGTTTGGCAATCTGTTGGGATATACAGGCGTGCATTTGGAATTGAATGACGGAAGGATTGCTATCCTTAATTACGTACCCGCAAATGCTAACTTGGGTCCCTTTATAAAAACACCTGAGAACTGATAGACTAATTTCACAGCCATAGGTTAACATAATAAACATGCCATTGGTAGATGAAGCGATTGCTAGAGTACCTGGATTAGTAGGTTTCTTTGCGGAAGATTTGACTACTGGTGAGCACTTCAGTCATAACGCTGACAAAACGTTTTTTACAGCCAGCACATTTAAGGTTCCTTTGTTAGTTGGCTTATTTACACAGGTTGAAAGTGGGAATATAGGGCTTTCAGAACGATTCAAACTCAAAGAAGATATGAAAGTTGCTGGCTCTGGAGTTTTGAAAGAAATGGATCCGGGGATTGAGCTAACAATTCATGATTTGGCAATGCTAATGATAATTGTTAGTGATAATACAGCGACTGATATTATTTACGACCTGGTTGGCAAAGATAATTTGCGTGAAATTTTGGCCCCTTTGGGCTTAACGAATACCAGAATTCCTATGACTTGTAGGGAATTGTTGTGCAGTATAGTTGGCTTGAATCCGCAGGACAATTCTCTTTCTTGGATAAAAGTACAAGAAAAACTTCGCAATCAGGAGTGGGTTTTTGATTCAAAGGGATTTAATGAGGAAACATCTGATGTTTCTTCACCAAGGGACATGGCAAATTTGCTAAAATTTATTGAGCGCCGTGAGGTGGTAAGCACAAAGGCATGTGAACAAATGCTTAACATTTTGAAGCGCCAACAGCTGAGAGAAATGCTTCCGAAGAAATTGCCTACTAAGGAAGTCCATGTTGCTCACAAAACGGGCGGCTATTTTAGAGTTCAGTGTGATGTAGGAATAGTTTATACAAGCAAAAGCTCATATTCTGTGGCGATTATGGCCAAGAAAATTACAGATATGAGAGGTATTCAAGATGCAGTCGCGGATCTGTCAGAGGCGATATACTTTTCTTTTTCGAAGTGATGAGAGTCGTTATTTTGTTATTCGTGACTAATATAGAACTCTAACGTAAGAGCTATCTCATCATCCACACTCAGTATGAAAGCCAAACTGGGTTTCTGAATTTCGAACTCTTCAAAAGTAATTGTTGTGGTGGCTGTACCCTGAATATCTGCTTTTGAAAACGTCGCTATTGTATCCCATTCCACTGTCTTGCTCACATCTCTAATAGTTAATTGGCCTATAAGTTGGAATGAAAAAGTTCCTTCGCTTGGAAGAGGCCATGGGATACTTGAAGATTCAACAATTGTGAAAGTGATTTTTGGGAACATTTTTGATTCTAGCGATTTGTCTCTAAGATATCTATCCCGTCTGGATTCGTCACTTGTCAGTGAATCAGCATTCACTGACATATTAGACCCTGGTTGAATATCACCGGTCTGGTTGAAAATAATGGAACCGGTAACTTCTTTTGTTTTCCCGATGGCTGCATTCGGTGCACTTAGCCTAAGAAGCTGTTCCATTACACTATAACTAGCTACAGAGTCCTTTCCTATTTCTAGGGATATCAAACTAGAACTGGGTTCGTAAACTGGTGTTTTATAAGAAACTACTGGTGTGGTATTTGAATATATGTTTTCTTGGGGAGGATTCACGGGGGACAATGTAGTTTTAGGTGAATTAGGATTTGAGCATGAGACCATGATGGCTAGAACTAGTGATATCAAAATTATCCGCATATTTTAATCTGCTTTCTGGTGAATATAAATCGTAATTATAGAGTGTTGAACGTAATCCTCAAATACGGTACAAGCGGATTAATTAAATTCACATTAGAACAGTACTTAGTATATGAATATAACCACCAGAATTCATATGACGAATACGTTTCGCTTAACGTCAAGAAAGACTAACTTTAGGTATATCAAAGACGAATAAAGCAACGCATAACGAAAGCTTTTTGCATTAAGTTCATCAATAAACGATTCGCAAACGCTTGTATTCATGCCTAAGCTGGAGGAGAATTTAATAGTGCACCTTCTTAGTGGAGGGTGGCAAGGTATAGCAATATTCTTTTTTTGGAGGGAATACTATGGGTACTATAAGTATCAATAGATTAGGAGGATTGTCTCTTATAATTGGGCCAGTTATTGCCTTGGTTTTTTACTTTCTTTCACCTGGCCAGTTAACGGAGGATCCAGCTAACACGGTAGCATTTGTTGGAGCTATGCAAGCTAATGTAGCTTTAACTAATTTGACGTCTTTCATGGTACCAATTGGACTGATAATAATGTTGTTTGGGTTTCATGCTCTTCAATGTCATATTAGGTCCAGTGGGAATGGAGAAGCCTTATCTCGATTAGGTGTGATGTTTTTGTTCATTGCCACTATCGGATGGGTTATGGGCACTGCTATGAGTTTTGCCATTGCAAACGGCGCTGACGCCGTCCAAGTTGGCCAGGTATATGCCGTAGCAGGAGGGTTTAATTCTATTGGCACTTTGGCTGGAGGGTTAGCGATTTTTGCATTCAGTATGGCCATTTCAACCAGAGATGACTTTAATAAGAACGCTGCATTGGTTGTTGCGTTATCTGCAGTAGTCCTTGTTGTCGTGACCGTTATTGGTATTACAGATACTACCCAACTACAAACCATGAGCACCATAGGGGGTATTTGCTACCTTATTACTTCCGCATGGTCAATCATGCTTGGGATGGCCCTTCGTAAAACAGGATGAGATTTACTGCTTTAAACATTAACTTAAGTTAATATAAAGGCCGAACATCATTAGTGTTCGGCCTTTATATTTAGAAGGTTAAATTGAGGGTTTTCAGGATCATTTTGAGGTGTATTTTTTACGTAATGTTGGAAGAGATATAGAACCCGCTACACCTATATCTCGTTTCACAAATAGATATAAATTTATGATTGATATCGCTGCTAACACTACTAGTAAGGTTATAATATGGCCTGAAGAAACTTCAGATGTTAAAGCGTTACGACCTTGAAAATACGCTGTTATATATATATGACGGTATGCTTCTAGCCATGAAACTAGGTTAGAAAGGCCATGCAATATAAAAGAGGATACTATTAATACGGCCATAACTGTTCCTGCAACAATCCGGCTGGAAAACAGTAGAGAAAGTAGCATAGATAGAAAAGATAGGGTTGCTAGAAATGGCCAGAGCAATAGAAACGCGTTCAATATGCGTGTGGTGTTGACTTCCACGTCAGCTATTAGTACGGCAAAGGAAAATATGACAAGCATTATAAATATTATTGCACCGTTAGCTATTAGTAGACCTAATGCTTTGAAAATGAATACTTTAAATCTGGAAATTGGCTGTACTAAAATAAGCTCTAGTGTTCCTTGGGATTCTTCACCAACGATTATTTGGGAGCCGGATAGAATCGCAAATACTGCCAACGCTAATGGAGCAGGGTTAAAAAACTCTTGGCTTAAATACCCTTCAAAATTGTGAAGTGAAGTGTTTCCCCCAAAGAATGCCATCATCCCTTCTGGCATTTCTTTCATAATATCTCCATAAGTAGAAGAGATGCTGGGATATACAAGTACAATAAGAAGCGCAAGCAATCCCATGCCTATACCCCATCCAAATATTTGGATTCTCAAGTCAAATATAGTTTTGCCTAGAATTGGATTGAACATTATTACTTTAAGTTAAACAAATTCCTTCAAATTATCTTGATAATAACTCATGAAAACGTTTTCTAAAGAAGGTTGGCCAGATTCCAGGGATTCAACCTTATATTTAGATATAAGTTTTATTACTTGGTCTATATTTCCACTTATCGTTATTGATAACGTTTTATCCGTTGATTCGGTGACGTTTGCGTTAGGTAGCGCGTCAAAAACTCTAGAATCTACACTTTCTGAAAATGTCACTCGAAGGTGCTTGAGGAGCTTTTTTTGCATAGCCTGTATTTCTTCTACTGCAACTAAATGTCCGCTACGTATAATACCAATCCGATCACAAATCTGTTCTACCTCAGGTAAAACATGGCTTGAGAGGAAAACGGTTCTTCCGTCATCCTTCACTTCTCTCAATAATTCTAGTACCTGGTTCTGTATTATAGGGTCAAGTCCCAGAGTAGGTTCATCTAATATTAGGAGACTTGGTTTTGCCATCAGAGCGAGAACCAAACCGATTTTCTGTCTATTCCCAAGTGATAATCGTGCCGTTGGAGTATCCATTTCAACATTGAGTTTTTCACACAGGTAACTTACATATTCGCTGGATACAGGTTCTGGTTTAGTTGACATAAGCAGGTCTGCTATCTTATTGCCACTATAATTAGGATACAATCTTAATTCTCCTGGAATGTAACCAACTTTTTCCCTACTTTTAACAGACGACTTTTGGCAGTCATAACCTAAAATCACGGCTTGACCAGAAGTTGGTTTAATCAGATCTAGTAACATTTTTATCGTAGTGGTTTTACCAGCTCCGTTGGGGCCTAGGAAACCGAATATCTCGCCTTGGTAAACCTCTAAACACATTGGTTCTACTGCTGCTTTAGGAGATCGGCCGTATGTTTTGGAAAGTCCGACAGCTTGTATAGCAGGCAATTGTTTTCCAGAGGCACTGGATTGATTGAGTATCATAAGTATTGTCAGATGCTGTTCTAGATGGAGCTAGTTGTACGAAGAGTATTGGTAGACATGGATGGTACTGGAAGAGTAGAGGATTGTCTATTGTTCATAATGTAGGATAGTTGGTTATGTTTTGTAGTTTAATTCTGATGATACTCTTAGGAAAATGTCGTCCACTATGGAAGAGGATTCCCCCCAATTATCTTTGTGATATTCTATGAAAACCCAAATAGCATATTCTTTGGTGAAAGTTACTAAAGCTGCTCCTCTCAAGTCACCATTAGTCGTAGTGTAGTCCATCCTGAAGCTTGGGTTAGGCCTTAGATCAAATACAATACTCGTTAGGAAAACATCCCTATTTTGGATAGAAGCACTGGAACCGTAGGTGAATACATCATTATGGCCTTGCCTTGGGGAAGTTTGAACGTATAGCAAATCATTTGTGCCTGGTCCTTTAGCTACAAAATCCATGGTGGTAAATGGGGGAGATACCGTCCAGTCTAAGGGTATGGCTAATGAATAGCCTACATCTGTATTGGTGTATGAAACGGGCTGAAAGGAGTCTTGGGATACACGCATAGCAGATTTGATATTTGAATATGCAGAATCGCCGTTTGGTTCAGAATCATATATGTATTTTGGCGCAACTGCCATAACAGTTACTAAATATCTCCCTAATAGATATCTGTCCCAAACACCAACTTGCCATGTTTCGGTTGTATCTTTAGCCCATTTCCATCTGTTTATGGTCGTATGCCGGTTTACTAGGTGGGGGTTTTCGATTTCCCAGGTCTCACTTAGGATTTTAAAATCTGACATGGATGAAGACGCCTTTGGTCTATATTCCAAGACGTGTTGCTCTAGAGTTTGGAATCTTTTTGAATCTAACTCGGCTGTAACTACTCGTATGTGTGCGCCTGATGATTCGTGGATGAACGTAACCACATTTGCATTCTGGTATTCTTGTACCTTCCAACCTGCTGGCACCTCAATGGTGAACCATGCTTTTGAATTAGTATATAAACTAGATGCGTCTACTGGCGATGATTCTACAATCGTAGTTGCCTGCTCTGAAGTTTCTTTCAATTCTGGCAAAATGGATGTTATGGTTTTTTCTGAAACAGCAAAACCTACTCCCTCTACTGGAACTCCATCTGCAGTATAGAGGCTTTTATAAGTTGTTACTCCAAGAACTTCCCCAGTTAATAAGAGAAGAGGGCCACCACTGTTCCCTGGGTTTATAGGGGCATCAGTTTGGATAATCCATCGTTTTTCTTCATCTTCAAAATCATGTGCTGAAATTATACCTTTCGTAACTACAGCAGTTTCTCTTCCCAGCGGATAGCCAATAGAAACTACATCCTCCCCTGAAACAATTTGGTTGCTTTTAGCAAAAGATAATATTTTGAAATCAGAATCACAGCAAATGTTGATTAATGCTAGATCTCTGAGTGGGTCTATTCCTATCACTGTTCCTTTATAACTCTCTGTGTCGTTTACAATTATGTTGATGGTGCTGGCATCTGCTATGACATGATAATTGGTCAAAACTTGCCCTTGGTTGGTGGAGGAATCCGTATCAATTAAGAATCCTGTTCCTGATCCAGTGTTGGTTGTTATTCTTACGATTGATGGCCTAACTAGTGATACTACCTCTACAAGATTAAGTTCTGGATTTAAAGAAGAGTTTGGGTTGCTAGGTAGAGGAGGTATGGGCGTAGCAGCAGGAATTGATGTAGGTGTAGGTGTAGGCGTAGGTGTAGGTGTAGGTGTAGGTGTAGGTGTAGGTGTAGGAATGGAACTAGGAGTGGGAGGTTTGGTAGGAATTACAGTGGGGGTTGGAGTCATGGGGCTATTAGGGGATTTGGTTGATACTTCTACAGTTTGAAGCGCCTCCGCCACTAATGCTTCTACAGTAGCTCTAATGTCTGGTGTTGGAGTTGGAACCTCAGTTGAACTACTTGTGGAGCTGGAAGAAGTCGTACAGCTTGTGAGTAAGAAAACGGATGTTACTAGAAGTCCAATAGTAATATGGAATAGTTTCATCATAGAATACTAGCATATCAATATATATAATCCACTTGGGGAAATAATACTTAATTTAGCGTTTTAATAACAAATCTGGATGATGGTTCACCTTATCTTGTTTTGCCAGGGCTTTGTAATGCATGAGCAGGTATATTTGCCTTATAAGTGTTGTCCTCCCTTTAGGAATTAAATAAGAGAGATTATTGGAGATCATATGACATGGATTTACACAGTACCCTTTGATGAGGCCGACAAGAATCTTAAGGATCTGTATCAACGAATCAAAGGCCCCAATAATAATGTGGATAACATAATGATGGCTCATAGTTTGAGGTTGCACTCTATGGAGGGGCACCTAGCTCTGTATAAGGCTGTATTACACCATAGGAATAATGTGCTTCCACGTTGGTTTCTTGAGTGTATTGGATTATATGTAAGCCTCATAAATAATTGTGATTATTGCGCTCAGCATCATTATGAAGGGATGAGTAGACTTATTGAAAATAAAGATAATGCGATTTTGATCTGGTGGTCTTTCCTAGAAGATAATCCTGGAAATGCTTTAAAAGGGAAAGAGCTTGCTGCCGTAAATTATGCAAAGCTTTTAACTTGTACTCCTTCTGAGATTAGAGAGAATGACATTAAGATTTTACGCTGTTATGGATTTGCTGATGGCGAAATTCTTGAAATTAATCAGGTTGTGAGTTACTTTAATTATGCAAATAGAGTAGTTTTGGGTTTAGGTGTGACAACTGATGGTGATATTTTAGGTTTATCTCCGTCGGCAGGAGATCCAGATGATTTGTCTCATAGGTAAAGCATTAATCCAGAACTGTTTCCAGCCGAATTGAACTGTTTTTCCGTAATAATGTTTGTTGCAGTTCCCAAATTTGCCAGCTTGCGTTCGTTACCGGTAATGCTAGAAAAGGGTAGGCTCTGAAAGTAATTCGTGCCATCCATCGCAAATTGTTGATTAATGGTTGTTTATGCAACCCGACCCGCAGCAAATCCTGATGACCATGCCCATTGAAAATTGAATCCACCTAGTTGCCCACTAACATCTAGAACTTCTCCAACAAAATAAAGCCCAGGTTGATTTTTAACCTCCATGGTTTTGGAATTAATTCCGTCTGTGCTTACACCACCGACGGTTACTTCAGCAGTTCTGAATCCCTCTGTGCCGGAAGGTTTAATGATCCAGTTGTTTAGTTTGTAACCTATGTTAATTAGTTCGCTAGGATTTATTTTATTGATGGGTAATTCTGAATGTTTGGGCCACCACATAGATTGAAGCTCTATGACCAGGGATTTTGGCAAGTATTCGGTTAAGTAAGACCTTATTAGTCTCTTATCACCTTGTTCTCTAATTCTTACTAATTCTTTACCAGGGTCAACATTAGGTATTAGATTTACAAGAAGGCGATCATCAGACGACCAATAATTAGATATTTGTAACATCGCGGGTCCACTTAAGCCACGATGTGTAAACAACATATTCTCCAAGAAAACATGTCCGTTACATTCAACTTGTACTAGGGTTGATACTCCGGAGAGTCTAGAAAAAATTGGTTTTAGAGAGTCTGTAAAAACAAACGGTACCAAACCCGCATATTTTTCGGTGATCGACAAATCAAATTGTTCCGCGATGTCGTAACCATAGCCACTTCCACCTAATGTTGGAACAGATAGTGCCCCTGTAGCGACAATCAAAGACTTGCAACTATATTCTATGTATCTTTGGTTGCTTCCAAGTTTAAAGGTTCCTTCAAGTACGAATCGGTTCGCTGATATAAAAGAATGAACTTCGTTGTTTTCATTGCATACAACATTACGAATATGATTAATCTCAGTATGAGTTTGTATATCCACTCCACCTGCATCACATTCCTTTAACAGCATGTCTAAAATATTCTTTGATGAGCCCTGACAGAAAAACTGATTCCTCTTTCTAATTTCATACTCTATTGCGTGTTGATCGACCAAATTCACAAAATCTTGTGATGAGAATCCGTTTAATGCTGATTTGCAAAAATGTTTGTTTTGCGAAATAAAGTTATCCGAATCCACAAATTCATTTGTGAAATTACATCTTCCACCTCCAGACATCAAAATCTTTTTACCAACCTTATTGGATTTTTCTAATACGAGAACTTTTCGGCCACGTTTTGAGGCCGTTATTGCGGACATGAGTCCTGCCGCACCTGCACCAAGGATTATTACATCGTATTGAATTTGATTGGGCAAATCTGTTGTATATACCGAAAGTTAATTGATGGAAAATTATATAAGCTAACTTATACACAGATTTCGTGTCTAATCCAAGTGTAAAACCTGATTGATAAGCTTTGGAGGTTGATGGATAAATCCATCAACGCGAACTTTATGGCACAATAAGAAGTAATTAATGTATGGAATAGTAAGAATTTCTGTGTTATAGGTGTGTGTTTGGATTTGCAGGATACTAACTTTATTCAATTGGAAGTTTGAATTGTGGGGATGAAATGAAACCTAAATTTGTTGCCTTAGACTCGTTTTTTAGATACCCAGTAGAAGAGATGAAAGATCGGTCGGATTGGTTTTTAAATGAAATGCTAAAAAGAAGAACGGTAAGGCATTTTTCTACTACCCCCGTACCCATTGAAGTTATAAAAAACTGCCTTCAAGTAGCATGTACTGCACCTAGTGGGGCAAATAGACAGCCATGGAAATTTGTAGTAATAGAGGATGAGAACCTAAAGAAAGAAATTAGAAAACATGCAGAGGTGGAAGAAAGAAATTTTTACTTACACCGTGCACCTACGGAATGGCTAAAAGCTTTGGAACCATTAGGGACTGATCCTGAAAAACCATTTCTAACAACTGCACCACAACTCATAGCGGTATTTGCGGAAACTTACGGTTGGTTGGAAGATGGCACAAAAATTAAAAACTATTATGCTACTGAATCAGTTGGTATAGCGACTGGTATGCTTATCACCGCTCTCCATTTGGCAGGTCTGGTGACTTTAACACATACTCCAAGCCCCATGGGGTTTTTAAATCGTATTTTAGGTCGCCCCAAAAATGAACGTGCCTTCCTTATTTTGGTGACTGGGTACCCATCTGATAATGCAACTGTTCCGATAATTGATAAAAATCCACTAGAAAAATCGGTTGTATGGCTATGAGCAATGAGTTAGGGTATCCAACTGTTATTGGGACTTTTAATGGTTTAAAGAGTTATGTGATTTGGAATCCTCTAAAACTGAATTATTGTCTAGGTTCCCAGGAGAAGAATCTGATGGCAATCAGAGTTCCTATCACTGCCCATAGGACTAATACCCCTATATCTGTAAATTCGAAACCTAGTCCCGTCTCAAAAGGATTGAAAGCAGTATGTAGTGCTGAGGTGAATGGTTTTACTGGAAAGATTTGAGTAAAACTAATTAACCAACTTGGAGCATCATTCATTGGTATAAATACATCGGATACGAATAGTAGAGGTAAAATTGATGCGTTTACCACAGCTGGTGCCGCTTGGGCATTAGGAATGACAGAAGTTATGGCAATGCCAAGAATGCAGAATGTTGCCGATCCTATCAATAATGTGAAAGCGAATGCAGGGAAAGTTTTGCCTGGCAAATCTACACCGTAAAATACCACTCCTGCTGTGGCAACAATTGTTACTAACAATATAGTGACCATTAGCATCGTAGTAATTCTGCCAAAGAGAAATGCCCAAACTGGTAAAGGCGAGCCGCGAATCCTTTTGAGAAGCCCCTGATCCCTTGAAAAGGTCATGCTCATAGCGACATTTGTATAGCATGCACTGGTTACTGAAAGAGCGATAATAGATGGAACATAGAATGTTGACGTATGCGTAACGCCACCTGGTACTTCAAACTCCCTGTTGCCAAATAAAAGATTAAAAATAGCTAGAAACATTAAGGGAAATATAAAAGTGAAAAATGCTGATACAGGGTTTCTCCAAAACGCTAGGTTTTCATATTTAATTTGTCTTATAGCTAGTGAAAGAGTATTCATTAATCTACTTTAGTTTCTGATTTATCAACTAGTTTTAAATATATTTCTTCGAGTGACGGACGTGAAACAGTGATTTCTTTCAGTTGGTTACCAGTATCGATTGACCAGCGGGTGATTTCAAATAGGGTTTCCGTTGGTGTGTCGGTTTTGATTGCAATCGAATCTCCACTTGAGGTTGATTTAGAAACGAGATGTTGTGGTAATGTTCCATCAGTTGAGTTTAGTTGGAATCTAATCGTCGTTTCTGATTCATGGTTTGCGAGTTCTTTTGGTGTACCTTCAGCCACAATTTTTCCGTTTACCATTATTGCAACGCGATCTGCTAAATATTCGGCTTCCTCCATGTAGTGAGTAGTTAAGAACACGGTTTTACCTAGAGTCCTGAGGTTGCTGATCATTTCCCAAGCGCTTCGTCTAGCTGAGGGGTCAAAGCCTGTAGTGGGTTCATCCAGAAAGAGTAGTTCGGGATTTCCAACTAGCCCTACGGCTACATCTAATCGGCGTAGTTGTCCTCCGGAAAGCTTCTGTACTCGAATTGATCTCAACTTTTCGAGTCCAGTAATTTCTAGTATCTGTTGTATTGGTTGTGGGTGGCGATAGTATCCTGCAAAAAGCTTTATGGTTTCTTCCACATTCAAATACGGTTCAACTCCTGTTTTTTGGAGGACAATTCCGATTCGTTGTTTAAATATTCGTTCGTTATTTGAAGGATCATGTCCAAGCACGGAAACACTACCTTCAGTACGTTTGCGATGTCCTTCAAGGATTTCGACGGTTGTTGTTTTTCCAGCGCCGTTGGGGCCTAAAAGGGCAAATACTTCTCCTACATTCACTCTTAAATCAATGCCACGTACTGCTTCTATATTGCCATAGGTCTTCTTTAGATTAGCTATATCAACCGCAAATTCGGTCATTTTGATTGCCTATAAACATATATCAGAACTTAGTACGTGGTTTTGCAATTCCGACTACAAGTTAACATATATTTGCATTTCTTCCAATTAAGATTTCCATTTTGTAAAAACCAAAGTTATACGAGAGAATCAATTCTAATTTAGGACTGTATTGAAATCGAAGTCACCATTTTTGCCATATCGGTTAATATAGCATTCAATAATTCAGTTGATGTGGTTAAATAGGTACTTATGAGGAATCTATATAAAACACAATTTGAAATAGACATAAAGGGGATATATGAATAGACCTGTGTATACGCCTATCTCTTTAGATGTTAATGGACGGAATTATAGAATTAGAGTGGACCATCGGTGGACTTTATTACGGGTTCTAAGAGATAGTCTGGATTTGACTGGAGCTAAACGCGGTTGTGACAGAGGAGAATGTGGGGCATGTACTGTTATCGTAGATGGCAAATCTGTTTATGCATGTCAAATATTAGTGATGCAAGTAGGGAAGAGGAAAGTGTGCACTATAGAAGGCATGGGAACAGTATCAAACCTTCATCCCATCCAACGTGCTTTCTTAGAGAATGATGGAGCCCAGTGTGGATATTGTTCCCCTGCATTTATATTAGCAACTAAAGCATTATTAGATATTAATGTTGACCCCTCTGAGCATCAAATTAAAAGGGCACTTTCAGGCATAATTTGTAGATGTGCAGCTTATTCTAGGATTATCGAGTCTGCTAAGGAATGTATAGGGACTTTGGATGAGAAGTCGAAAAATTAGAAGGGCTAGATTAATAATAGAATTACCATTCAGTAGCATGGTATAGGAGGACTGGTTATTTGGTTATTGGAAAGTCTGTTCAAAGGCGCGATTTGCCAGAAAAACTTACTGGGAACGCAAAATATACTGCCGATATAAAATTACCAGGAATGTTATATGGGAAAATTCTCCGTAGTGTATACCCCTTTGCTCATATAAACAGTATAAACTCTTCCAAAACATTGAAACTACAAGGTGTAGTTTCAATGTTGACCCCGTTTGATGTTCCTACCGGTTATATAGCGTTAGATATGCCTATATTGGATACGACCGTACGTTTTGTTGGAGATGAAGTGGCCGCTGTCGCAGCTACAGATGAATACATCGCTCAACAGGCTATTGAACTTTTAGATGTAAATTATTCGCCATTACCCTTCGTTTTGAATGTTGAAGATGCGCTGAAGTCTAATGCGCCCAAAATCCATGAAACAGGTAACTTGATAGGTAGTGAGCCTATTGTTTTGATACGAGGTGATGTAGAGGAAGGATTCAGGAACTGTGACCATATATTTGAGGAAACTTTTACCACGCCTGCTCACTCTGGGTCCGCGTTAGAACCTCGGGCTGTAATAGCAATGTGGGAGGATGACTTTTTGACTATTTGGAAATGCAGTCGAGGAGTTCATTCCGATCGTAAGGCTATATCAAGTGCTTTATGCATTGATCCCAACAAAGTACGGGTCATTGGTCCACACTTAGGTGGTGGGTTTGGGAATAAAGATGAGAGTAGACTTGCTGCTATAGTGGCGATACTAGCATATCGGGCTGGTAGGCCTGTAAAAATAGAACTTTCTAGGGAAGAGGAATTCATAGCTGGTCGCTGTCGACATTCTACGTCTACTCATATAAAAATGGGAGTTAGTAGCGCCGGTATAATCTCTGCCATACAAGTTGAAACTATAATGAATACCGGTGCATATCTTGCTTCTGGCCCAGGTGTTATAAGAAGGGCCGGACAGGCAGCCTTATATTTGTATAGATGCCCTAATGTTCGATATGACGGATATCTTGTCTATACCAACCGTCCATCTGCGGGATCGTATCGAGCACTAGGGGCGCCTCAGGGGCATTTTGCGCTAGAAGTAATGGCAGATAAAATTGCACATTCGCTGAAAATCGATCCACTAGATTTCCGTTTAATGAATCATGTTGATGCTACTGGACAACCTGGCATAAGGGTCACTCCCCCAAGCGAAATTATTGATACTCAACCTGTAGAAGGAGGTATTCCGTTTTCTAGTAATGGGCTTAGACAATGTCTTGATTTAGGTTCCACAGCAATTCATTGGCGAAATATAAAGGCATCTAATTATTCTGATACCAGTGTAAAAAAAACTGGGATTGGAATGAGTATGTTCATATACCGGGGAGGGCCTGGTGGCAAAGCTCAGGCTAGAGTCAAATTAAATCATGATGGTACGGTTCAATTGATTACTGGTTTAATGGATGTGGGAGAGGGGGCAACTACCGTGTTGTGTCAAATAACTGCTAACGAGTTATCAATTCCCTATGATGCTGTACGCGCTACTTTTGCTGATACTTATTACACGCCCAATGCCCCAGTCACGGCTGGTTCGTCAGCAACTTTCTCCACTGGACTTGCAGTACAAAGGGCTGCTGGGCTATTGAAAAACAGCATTATTTCATTTGTAGCATCTAATCTTGATGTACTACCAAGTGATTTGGAAATGAAGGATGGTTATGTTTATAGGGGTTCTTCATCCAATACCAAATTATCGTTTAGTGACATCGGTTACTTAACTAGGGAAACGCCTTTAGAAATAAATGCGTCTTTGATGCCAGGTAGCAAAGATTTTATTATCAATTCCTTTGGGGCTCATTTTGCCAGGGTGGAGGTAGATGTAACTACTGGTCAAGTTGAAATAATACAGTACATTGCTGCACATGACTCAGGTCAAATTCTTAATCCTTCTTTGGCTGTAAATCAGGTAGAGGGAGGAATTTCTCAAATGTTAGGTTTTACATTAACTGAGGAAATGATAATTGATGATTTAACTGGAGGAATAGTTAATCCTAGATACTTAGAGCATAAGAGCCCGACTATTTTGGATATACCTCCTATTGAAGTAATATTTGCCGACGTATTAGACCCGGAAGGGCCTTTTGGTGCCAAAGCTTTAGGTGAATTGCCTTCTATTGGTGTCGCCCCGGCCATTGTAAATGCTATACATGATGCCATTGGGATATGGGTACATGATTTGCCAGCTAGCCCGAATAGAATTTTGGAATTATTGGATAATATTTAATGGATAGCATGAATTTATGAAACCTTTTAAAATTGTTAGAGCCAAGTCTATAACAGATATTAATAAGGTTTTTGATGCTGCTCCGAGGTCCAGTTATCTATTAGCCGGTGGAATAGATTTAATGGATGAAATAAAGGAGGGATTAATAACACCGGATTTCTTAGTAGACATAATGAATATGAAAGAACTTAAGGTAGTTAGAGATGAGCAAGATGGATTGAGGGTAGGTGCTTTATCTACTTTGGAGTCATTGGAATCAAATTCATTGATAGCTACTCGATATCCAGCTTTAGCTCAATCTGTTGCTTCCGTTGGGACTCCTCAAATACGGAATGTTGCGACCATAGGAGGCAATCTCTGTCAAAGGCCTAGATGTTGGTATTACCGGAATAAGTTTTTTGATTGCCTGAAGAAAGGAGGAAAAACTTGTTTTGCTGTGGATGGGCAAAGTAAATATCATGCCGTATTTGGTGGACAGCGATGTTATATTGTGCATCCTTCTGATCCCGCAATAGCCCTTATTTCTTATAGAGCTCAAGTTGATATTCTTAGTGTGGATGGGATTCGAAGACAACCATTAACAGAGTTATATGTTGGGCCAGGTGAGGATATTCTAAGGGAAACCAGGTTGCGGTCAGGTGACACTATTAAGACGATCATAGTTCCTCCCATAGTTCCGGGACAGCGGAGCGTTTTCCTCAAAGCTACAGAGCGTAGAACCCAAGATTTTGCTTTAGTTAGTGTAGCTTTAGTGATAACAGTGGATCATGGTTTTATTACTGATGCACGTCTAACTTTGGGAGGAGTTGCACCGACACCATATATGGTGTCTCATGTTGAGGATGAGATGAGAGGCTCACGCATCATGGATTTAGATTATACAAAGATGGGGAAATTAGCCGCACAAGGGGCCAGCCCGTTAAAACATAATAGTTATAAAATTGGTCTTGTATCGTCTCTGGTGGAGACGGCCATAAGGGATTTGGCATATTCCTGACTAGTTGAAGACATTATTCCATGAATAATACATGCGGACGATTAAGGGTTAAATTTTGTTTCCAAAGTTAGGTTTTTGGTGTTGATGGCGACCCGGAGGGGATTCGAACCCCCGATCTTCGGCGTGACAGGCCGATATGTTAACCGCTACACCACCGGGCCGTAATTTGATTTCTACTCGATACTAGAGATGTGAATAGGTTGTGTCAAGGAATTTCATATCAAACTAATTACGATAGAAAAACCCAGTGGGTTGGAATTATGTTGCAGTTAAGTTAAGTGAGATTTATAAGCTAGCCAGGCCGCCGGCCTGGGGCTAGAAACTTCAACCAATTCCATTGAATCCGATAGTAATTTCATCTCCCGACACTATTACTGGAGTAATATGCTCTCCGCCTGTAATTCTCTCTAACTCCGGTATCGCTTCCGGATGCAAGGAGATATCGATTTCATAAAACGGTATTTCTCTATTATTGTAATCGATTTTTACCGCGGTTGAATAAGCACAATCCGGGTGTGTGTAAACTGTAATTCCTGATTCGTTAGGTGCTGACAAAATAAAGAACCCCACAAATGCTTGTTTGTCAGTATTCTAGCCAAATAGACTTTGGAATTCAAACTACCTTGCTGTACTTATTTCACCTAATTTTTTAGGCGCAAAGAATTACTTACAACGCTTACTGAACTAAATGCCATGGCAAATGCAGCAGTTATTGGGTTAAGGAATCCGTTTTCACCTACAAAAATTGATACTACGCTTGGAACGGATTCGATACTTATAAACAAGGGGTACATGATTCCTGCAGCCATTGGTATTAGCAAAATATTATAAATAAACGCCCAAAAAAGGTTTTGCTTAATTATGCGCATTGTGTTTTGCCCAATTACAAATAGTTCTGGGAGCAACTTCAGGTTTCCGG
>VEXD01000010.1 GCA_009391235.1 SAR202 cluster bacterium AC-409-J13_OGT_754m | reverse complement strand
AGTGCATTGATCGTGACAGACGATGGAGTCTTGGAGACAAAATTGAATGTCGCATAACACTCAGAATGTTATTGGCCATGCATACAATAAAATCGCAAGGTTTATATAGGAGTAACAGATGAAAAACCTCTGGTCTAGGTCTAAATCATCTCGTACCGAAGAGATGGATTTACTCGTCTATCAAAGCAGATTGATAGGCGCCGATTCATCACTCGTTGTCTGGGGTGGTGGAAACACATCAATCAAAACCGTCAGGAAGGATTTCCGAGATCGTGATACATCAGTTTTACTGGTTAAGGGTTCAGGCTCAGATTTAAAAACCATCGACCCTAAAGACTTCCCAAGCCTACGCATGGAAGATGTTTTAGCTTTATTCGATAAAACCGATATGACAGATGATGACATGGTTACATACCTAGGCCAATGCATGTTAAACCCTAAAGACCCAAGACCTTCAATAGAAACTCTACTACACGCGTTCCTACCATATAAAAGTGTTATACATTCTCATGCTGACGCCATAGTTTCACTTACCAACACCAGTGAAGCCAAACAGATCCTTGAAGACATCTATGGAAGTGATGTATCAATCGTAGAATACATAAGGCCAGGTTTCACTTTATCTAAGAAGGTTGGATTAGCGGTTCAGAATAATCCAAATGTACTTGGTGTAGTTCTTATGAACCACGGTTTATTCACATGGGGTGATGATCCTAAGCAAGCTTATGATCGCCACATAGATCTAGTAAATAAAGCAGAGAACTATGCAAGAACAAAGGGTAAATCAAAAAAGGTTTTCACTTCAAATACCAACCTAAAAATTACTCCTAAAGACCGAAAACAAATCGCAGCATATATATCGCCAACCATCAGAGGATTGGTAAGCAATAATCAATCCATGGTTCTTCGTTATGACGATAGCTCAGATATTTTGGAATTTGTTAACTCAAAGGAGGGGCAAAAGTTAAGTCAGGTAGGACCAGCAACTCCAGATCATACATTGCAAACTAAAATAAAACCTCTCTGGGTCCCTATTTCAAACTCAATTGACAATCAATCATTGGTTAAAGTACTCAGTGATTCAGTCAAGCGATACGTGGATGAGTACATTAGATGGTACCAAACAAATACTGATGGCAATCACAAAATGCTTGACCCATACCCTAGAGTTATTCTAGTCCCTGGTATTGGCATGTGGACAACAGGAAAAGATTATAAATCCGCTTTAATAGCAGGAGACATCTATCATCATACGATAAAAGTTCTAAAAACTGCCGAAAGTATAGGACAATACACATCACTCAGTGACAAAGATGCCTACGACGTGGAATATTGGCCTATGGAATTATACAAACTCACCTTAGCACCACCCCAACTGGAATTGGCTAGAAAGATTACAATGATAACTGGAGCTGCCAACGGAATTGGCAAAGCTATCGCAGAGCGTTTTGCCTATGAAGGTTCTCATCTCTTAATCGCGGATGTAGATTATGATGGTATTCATAGGTTATCCGAGGACCTTAACAGAAAATACGGGAATGGCCGAGTTACTCCTGTAGTAATGGATGTCACAAAGGAAAGCGATATAAATGCTGCTTTTCAAATATTGAGAACAACCTACGGTGGCCTGGATATATTGGTATCTAATGCCGGAGTCGCACCTGTTGGCGCTATAGATGAGATTGCGATTTCAGAATGGAATCGCGCGTTCAATGTTAATGCTACGGGTCATTTTCTTGTATCAAGGGAAGCAGTTCGTTTAATGAAACAACAAGAATTGGGAGGCAGCTTAGTATTTATAGGTACTCGTAATATTCCAGCTCCTGGAAAAGATTTCGGTGCCTATAGCGCATCCAAGGCCGCTGAAGCCCAACTGGCAAGAGTTCTGGCTATTGAAAGCGCAGAACATGGTATTAGATGCAATATCATAAATCCAGATGCTATTTTTGAAGGATCTAACCTCTGGTCTGTAGAAGTCAGAAGGCAAAGAGCTAAAGCACATGGAGTCAGAATTGAAGAACTAGAACAATTCTATCAAAAAAGAAACCTACTGAATGTACGTATAACTGGTGCCGATGTAGCAGAGGCTACATTATTCTTCGCCAGTTCTAGAACCTCAAAAACAACCGGTGCCATGCATCCAGTTGACGGTGGAATAAGAGACGCATTCCCCAGATAAAAAGTCGGTATTAAGAGTAAACTTCTTTTGAACCCTTCGATTAGCGTTCAACTTGTTTAGCTTCTTCCCACAATCTATCTTTATCTTTTAGAGTCATATTGCTTAATTGCAATCCTCTTTCCTTGGCTAACTTTTCCATCAATAAGTAACGATTCTTGAATTTAACGATCGAAGTCCTAAGAGCATCCTCAGCATGTATACCGTACCAACGCGAGAGATTTACTACAGAAAATAGTACGTCTCCTATTTCATCAATAAGGTCTTCATGTGTGGATGCATCCTGCACTTCTTTTAGCTCTTCATATACTTTATCTAACACACCAGACAAGTCATCCCAATCAAAGCCATCTCTAGACACTCTATCTTGCATGAGTTGAGCATATGCCAATGCCGGAGTTGCATTTGGAATCCCATCGACTGGCGATGTTATTAAACCCTCGTCTTTCTTAATACGGTCCCAATTTCTTTCAACTTCTTTAACATCACTAATCTTGGATGTGCCAAAAACATGTGGATGTCTCCGTATCAGCTTATTATTTACGTGAAGAAATACATTATCCCAAGTAAACTGATCGTTCTTAGACGCAATGTCTGCATGAAAGGCTAATTGAACCAATATATCCCCCATCTCTTCAGCTAGCTTCTCCGGCTGTCTGGAGTCTATTGCCTCTAAGACCTCATAACATTCTTCCAAGAGGTTTCTCTTCAAAGATTGATGTGTTTGCTCTAGATCCCATGGACATCCGTCTGGCCCACGGAGTCTTTCTACAATACGCAAAAGCGTCTCAAACGTGCTAAGATCATCTTGAATCGAATATTCTGGTTTCATAAAAATATTATAAGGAATCGCCTCATTAAATGACAGTCGGGTTTAGTCTACGTAATTCTATTAGATGATGCATTTCATACCTAAATTACAGGCCGCCACATTAGTTTTTTCAATCGTTCTGCTGCTAATATCATCCAGTGTAACCTGGGCTATAAATGATCTATCTCTATACGAAAGGGGCTTCGATAAATACAATATATCGGAAACGTCAGGAATCGAGAAATCGGAATTACTAGCAGTATCCGAAAGGATACGGGGATATTTTAACTCAACTGATAAATCGCTAGATATCAAAACAACAGTAGACAGGCAAAAACGTCCTCTTTTCGGAACTAAAGAGATCGCTCATATGAAGGATGTTAAACGATTGGTCCAGGGAAACTATATCATTCAAGTATTATCTTTAGTAGCCGTTTTAAGTATTTTTATAAGTGCCAAATTATCTTTTAGTCCAGGGGCTATGCAATTCATATGCAAATACACCATGTGGGGAGGAATCGCGACCATTGCACTAATAACTACTATAGGACTTGCTACACTTATCACCTTTGATCAACTATTCTTAGCTTTTCATAGAATCAGTTTTGCCAATGATTTTTGGAAATTGGACAGTAGCAAAGATTATCTAGTCATAATATTCCCCCAAGGCTTCTGGAAAGACGCCACAATATTCGTAGCTGCATTAGTAATCAGCTCTGCTTCAATACTATCCACTATTTCTGGAACTTACTTATGGTTTCTCAAACGGTCGTCCAGATTGACCCAAAATAGTTACATCAAATACTAACTTTAGTACATATTTAGGCACGATATAGACTACTACAGATCGGATTTATGGGTTTGGGGTGGCATTTGTTTTAGACCTAACTACTTGACCCATTCTTGAGAAGCGTATTTCGTCCCCGTAGACTGGTCATAAGTAACATTTGAATAATTACATCCAGGTACCACCATATTGTTTTCGTCATAAATTTCAGTATTGTCAGCCCAAGTTTCATAATCGCTCATATAATTTTCTATCGCCACTGTCCATATTGAGCTTACATCTTTATCAAGAAATAAAATCGGACAGTGTCCTTCAGTTACCCACCAGTCATCAGTAGTACGATTAATTTGTATTTCTACCCGACCATTTAGTCCCGTTTTCCCATAATCAGCAAGATTGCCAACATATCCAAGGATTTGACCTGCTTTTATTTCACGGCCAGGTTTAATTTCTTCACCTTCAAGCGTTAATGGAGTATCACATATTTCAGGCATCACTCTAGGGCGAGGGCAGTCAAGGCTTACTACGTGGTCTATTTCAACCAACCAAGTATTTGGGGGAGGTGCATTACCTAGTGGGCTTGGAGGTCTTCTATCGGCTAATGGTTTTATGGATATTCCCCAATCATCCCAATCGGCATGTTGACCACCTGAGCTATGCCAACCTATCTTCTCTACTATACCGTCTATAGGGGCATATACTAATTTGTCACTTGAAACACGAAATTCGATATTCCCACTAATAAGATCAGGTTGGGAGGATTTATATCCAAGTCTTCCAAAATCTAGTATTGGGCCAACTACTTGTTGTGGCCCGTCAATAAAATATGCCCGGTTAAAATGAAATACTCCAGAGGTTTCAGTGTGGGAATCATATGGACCAAAATTATCCAATAAAAGGTTCTTTAATACTGGTGGATTTGCCTTTGGATCTGGGGTTGGGGTTGGTCTGGGGGTGGGTGTAGGCATTGGTGTAAATGTAGGACTAGGGATAAATGTGGGAGTAGGAGTCAGAGTAGGCAAAACAAAGGTAGACGTAGGACTAAAGGTTGGTGTTGGACTAGGCTGATAAGTTGCAGTAGCTGTCGGTGCTGGCACAGGTGTTGGAGATGCAACAGCAGTTGGGAGAATTGTAGGTACCGCTGTTACTACAGCCTTTACCTTAACCTCAACAGTAGCTTCAAGATTAACTGGCACAGCTATTGGAGCAGGCTCAGCACCACCGCCACAAGCAGTCGATAGCATTAGAGCTATAAGTAACACACTCAACCAAATCTTCATAGTCTAAATATTGTAACAGCTAGTTTCTGGTATTTCGCAACAGTTTTTGGCGATCCTGTCTAATACACACCTTAATAGGCATGCTCACTATGGCATATACCGCTCATCCTGCACAGGCACAAGATCCACCAGCACAACCCGGGCATCCACCCATCCCACTTACGGCCGAAGATTCGCCCTGCCTATTGGTTGAGATAGCAGAGAATAAAGATAAAGCTTTACGTGCAGGCAAAAAACAACTTGGGCAGGTACTATGAGTTGTTCCAGTGGGTTGAAGGCGATCAAACCTCGAATCGCATTCATCACAGATATATTCATAAATAGGCATAAATTAATCACCCAATTGAAACTAGGACGGAAATTCAACCATACCCGAATTTACAAGCATCATTTCATGTCCCCCCAATTAACACCCATCTTCACATCAACTTTTAAAGGCACTGCAAAATCTAAATGCCCGAATAAGGCGTGAGGCATTTCATCATAGACAATTCCCTTAAGTTCAGAAAGTTCATTTTCGGAAACTTCGAAAATTAATTCGTCATGCACTTGCAACAATAACTTGGACCTCAATCTCGATTCATCCAACCTGCGATGGATTTTTATCATTGCTAGTTTCATAATATCCGCAGCACTACCTTGAATAGGCATATTGACTGCCATACGTTCACCAGCTTGCCTAATATTGATGTTACTTGCTTCAACTTCAGGAATATATCGTCTTCGACCTAGAATTGTTTCCACATACCCAGTTTTCCTAACATAGTCCTTAATTCCAGCTATATAACTTTGAATTCCAGGATATTTTGCAAAATACGTATTTATAAAATGCCTTCCTTCTTCAGGAGAGAATTCAGTCTGCTGGGATATTCCGAACGGAGACAGTCCGTAGATTACTCCAAAATTCAAAACCTTAGCAATTCTCCGTTGCTCACTGGACACTTCATCCAAAGAAACTTCAAACATCATAGAAGCTGTTGCAGAATGTATATCCTCGTCCTCAAGAAACGCGCCCACTAAAGCTTTATCACCTGAAAGATGCGCGAGCACACGTAACTCGATCTGGGAATAGTCAGCTGAGAATAAATACCACTGTTTCCCTTCTATTTTGGGAGCAATGAAGGCTCTACGTACTTCTCTCCCCAAAGAAGACCTTACAGGAATGTTTTGAAGATTCGGACCCGTACTTGATATTCGCCCCGTAGCCACACTTGTCTGGCTATAACTTGTGTGAATTCTGCCCGTATTTTCGTTAACTAGACCAGGTAATGAATCCACATATGTCGATTTAAGTTTAGCTAACTGGCGATATTCCATAATCTTAGATACAACCGGATGAGATTCCTTCAAATTCTCTAAAGAATTAGCATCAGTAGAATACCCAGTTTTAGTCCGTTTTGTTTTTGGCAAATTTAATTCATTAAACAAAACATTGCTGAGCTGCAAGGGAGAAGATATAGCAAAGGCATGTCCAACATATTCGTAAATCGTGCTGGAAATTTCCTGTATGCTTAGATCTAGGTGTCCGGACATTAGAGATAACACTTCACTGTTTAACGTAATTCCCTGTCGCTGCATATCTACCAAAACCTGTATCATAGGCATTTCAACTTTCTGAAACAGTTGCAGTAAATTGTCTGAATCTAAATCTTTGACAAATATGTCACTAAGCCTTCGAGACGAATCTGCATCTGCACAGGCATATGAAATAACTTTTTCTATGGGAACCTGAGCCATAGATATTTGCTTCTTACCTGTACCTATTAAGGTAGTAATAGGCTCCATATTGGCCCCTAATAAATCTAATCCAAGATTCTTTAACCCAATAGATTTTTTCCCCAATAAATGAGCAGCTATCATTGAGTCTGATAGAGTACCATTAACCCTAATACCATAATTACCCAAAACAGTCATATCAAAATTGAGATTGTGGCCAGATTTGCTAATATTATCATCACTAAAAATTAGTTTAATTTGATCTATTACTTCCCAGACTGGTAATTGTTCACCAACATCGTGGCCCACCGGCACATACCAAGCTTGTCCTCCAGAAATCGCAAAACTTATGCCAACTAAACTGGCCCTCATCGAATTTAACATATTGGTTTCTGTGTCAAAGGCAAAACCACCAGCATTTTTTAGATCAGTCACCATTTCTTCCAATTCCTCAGATGTGACCACTACTTTGTAAGTGGGTATTTGTTCGAACTTAGATCCATTTTGAATGCCATTAGTATTTGGAGCTTCATTCTCAATATTTCTGCCCTCAGGTATCTTAGGGATAACACTAAACAGCTCCAAGTCCCTCATAAAGTCAACAACATCTTTCCGGTCAAAGTTCCAAAATTTGCTTTGCCCAATATCAAGAATGACAGGAGCATCTCGTACAATCGTGGCCAGAAATCTACTTTCGAATGCCAATTCTTTGTTGTCCACCAGAGTATCTCTTAATCTGATAGGGTCAATTTGCTCAATATGTGCGTAAATGCTCTCCAAATTTTTATAATTTAACAGTAGTTTGATAGCAGTTTTCTCACCGACTCCAGGTACACCAGGAATATTATCAGACGCATCTCCTTTTAAAGCTTTAAAGTCTATTTGCTGATCAGGTCCTAATCCGCCAAATCTCTTCATCACATCGGAGCTATCATAAATCTTACGCTCACCTTGTCCGTAAAATAAAAGAACCCGAGTATAATCAGACACTAATTGAAGGGTATCCGTATCCCCAGTCAAAATTACCGATTTGATACCTTGGTCTTCCGATTGCCGTGTCAGAGTTCCTATTATGTCATCAGCCTCATAACCAGGCATTTCCACTAGTGGAACATTAAAAACCGACATGAGTTGTCTGATTCTCTCGAATTGAGGTTTCAACTCTGGTGGAGTAGCTGACCGATGAGCTTTATAGGCAGGAAATCGTTCATGTCTAAACGTAGGACTAGATGTATCATAAGTCATGATGCAATGAGAAGGATTAAATTCTTCTATAATTTTTAAAAATGTATTGGAGAAACCAAAGACTGCGGTGGTATGTTCACCTGTGGTGGTAGTAAGGTTAAGCCTTGCACCTATAGCATGGAACGCCCTATGTATCATTGCATATCCATCAACAATCATCAGTAATGGATGTTGATAATCAAAAGCTGATAACTTCATACATAGCCTCTCTAGCTATTGTTAAAAGAATTATACACTACACTTAGTTTCAACTTCATGGGGAGCAACTTAATAATAGTTTATCATCAAAAAGATTTAGCCTCCCAGGCTACTTTATAGCAATCTGGGAGGCTAAATAATGTTCTTTATTTCGGTTATCGCTTCATTCCGGCAGTAACAACCTCAAATGTATCAACACCACTAAGTAGAGCCAAACCATTACGAATACTAGTAAGATTCGCAGTTAGTTGTTTTTCCATAGCCCTTAAAGTCTTCGCAGAATAAGCATCCGCTTCTGCTCTTTTAGTCCTAGATTCCATATCAGCTTGTGCCATAAGTTTAGAAGCTTTATGTTCTGCTTCTTGAATAATGGCATGTGCCTTTGTAGTAGCCTGATTCATTACTTCAGTCTGATTAAGACGTGCTCTAAATTCCTCTTCAGCCTGAGCTTTGATTTTTCTCCTCTCGACTTCAGCCTGGTTGAAGATGTCTTCTTTACGCATAACAATTTCTTCTGCGGCTGTGACGTCTTGTGGAACAGCTAGTCGCATTTGATCCATGAGTTCCTGTACCTTTCTAGCATCCAATAGGGTTCTTTGAGCTACCGGTACCTTAAGACTAGTAGTGATTAGTGCTTCCAGTTTATCTACAATATTAAGTATTTCCATAACGTCTCCTTTTACAATGGCTTATTTTAGTTTAGGGTGTGAAACCCATCTTCTCACAAACCGCCTGAGCTACTTGGGGCGGCACCAAATCACCTATATCACCGCCTAAACCAGCCACTTCTTTAAGAAGACTTGAGCTAACAAATTGATACTCAAGGCTGGTTATAAGGCAAACGAGTTCAACAGTTGGAGCAAGTTTTTTGTTCATAAAGGCCATTTCATGCTCGTATTCAAAATCCGAACCCCCTCTTAGGCCTCTCACAATAACATCAGCTCCTATCCGCTGAGCATAATCAACCATCAAACCATCAAAAGCTGTCACCTCCACATTATCAATTTCATTTACTACCTCTCGAAACAGATCCACTCTTTCTCGTGTTTCGAAAAGAAGATTCCTCTTAGGATTTTCATATACTCCGATCACAACCTTCTCAAAAATACGTGAGGCCCTAGTTGCCACATCAACATGACCCAAAGTAACAGGGTCAAAGGTGCCTGGATATAAACAGATCGTCATACAATCTTTGTTCCTTGATAAAATTCAACCATAGAATCACCGTAACGCCGTGAATCAAAGCGTAAAAGACTCCCATAAGTATCACTTAGGTCAGAATGCTTCGAATGTCCCACTACTACCATCCCATCAGCCTCCAGCATCTTAGTCTCCCCGATGACCGTCAGAACAGAAGATAAGTCCTTCATCTTATATGGAGGATCCATTAGAACCAAGTTATAGGGTCCCTCCAAAACCTCCAACGCCCTTTCTGCTGTCATACAATAAACCCGGCTACGGCCAGCTAGACCAGTGGATTTAAGATTAGCTCGGATTACAGCACATTGTTTAGGATCCTTTTCAACAAAATCTACCCAGTGAGCACCCCTGCTAATCCCCTCTACTCCTAGAGAACCAACCCCAGCATATAAATCAATGATTCTCCTCCCCTCAACATTCTCAAACCCTAGAACATTGAAGATTGCTCCACGTACAAGCGCAGAGGTAGGCCTTGCTCCACCAATAGCAGGCGGAGCTAATTTTCGACCTCTGGCTATTCCACCTACCACACGCATATTAACCGTGCTCTTACTCTACATAACTGTTGCCAATGTCGTAAATAGAAATGGTCACAATTTTAAACGATTTTTACAAAAGTTTAAAAATCTCAATTAACATCTTATCTAATCGCACCCCATATATGGTCTCAATCTTCTAATTTTCACACCCATCATTTGTGAATGGACAAACATATGGACTATTTACAAAGCTAGGAGATTAGTCTACAATCCGGGTGCTAAAGGGGCATGGACGCTAGTCTGGCCCTTTCTCTTTTTGGACGGAGTTCATTGTCAAATCAAATTCATTATCTTACAGTCCCTGGATTAGCTAAACTCAAGAAGGAGTTGGAATCCTTCCGCACAGACAAACGGGAAGAGATTGCTAAACGTATTCAGATGGCCAATTCAATCGGTGGAACAGTCGACAATGCCGAATACGAGGAGGCCAAAAAAGAACAATCCTTTATAGAAGGGCGAATAATAGACCTTGCAAACATATTAAATAAAGCCGAAATCATAAAGGAACGTAAGGGTCCAAAAAGCACCGTAGAAGTAGGAGCTACGGTAACTGTATATAACAAAACGCGAAATAAGAAAGACCAATATTTTATCGTTGGCAGTCACGAGTCAGACCCTGCTAATGGCAAAATTTCTAACGTTTCCCCAATCGGACAGGCATTGCTTCAAAAAAAAGTAGGGTATATAGCTAAAGTTCAAGTGCCTGCCGGTATAATCAACTTTGAAATCCTGAAGATCAGGTAATACTCCTTGCAATCATGAACCTTATGCATGATAAGGGTGGGGACGTTTTTGCCAGCCGCCAACTAAAACTTCAACGGTTGCGGGAAAAAGGCATAGACCCTTACCCCCCTAGGTTCCACAAAAGTCATACAAACAAACAGGCTAGAGAGCTGTACCTGAAATCAAACCAATCTTCTGAAGAGCATGCGACTACATTAGACGATGTAACCTTGGCTGGAAGAATCATGGCCCTTAGAACGATGGGGAAAAGCGCATTTGCAGATATCCGCGATGGCACCGACAAGTTGCAAATCTTGATGCGTAGAGATGTTCTCGGAGCAAATTATGACATTCTTAAAGACCTCGACATTGGGGACATCATCGGGGTCGGCGGTTCACTAACCCAAACCAGAACTGGAGAGATAACCCTACAAGCTAATCATATTACAATTTTGACAAAATCTATGCGCCCTCTTCCTGAAAAGTGGCACGGATTGCGGGACATAGAACAACGTTACCGGCAAAGATATCTAGATCTAATAGCAAATAACGAGGATGTGACCCCAATTTTCCAAAAGAGAAGTCAAATTTTGGAATCTATACGTAGGTTTTTTAACAATAGGGGTTACATTGAAGTAGATACACCGATACTTGTACCGGTAGCTGCTGGAGCTTTGGCACGCCCCTTTATTACTCATCACAAGGCTCTTGACCGAGAATTATATATGAGAATCGCTACAGAGTTGTACCTAAAGCGGCTAATCATAGGGGGATTCGATAAGGTTTATGAAATAGGCAAAATGTTTCGTAACGAAGGCATAGACGCCACCCATAACCCAGAATTCACCACTCTAGAAAGTTATGAGGCCTATTCTGATTACAACAATATAATGGAGCTAGTAGAAACCCTTATATCTGATGTGGCTCAAGAAGTCCTAGGAACTACTGCTATAAAATATCGTGAGGATACAATAGACTTATCTCCTCCATGGAAACGGCTCACCTATTGTGAAGCCATACACCAATACAGTGGTATAGACTTGCAGCCCTTTCTTGAAGGCCAAAAGGATACCAATCAACTAATAATTGAGGCACGAGATCGTGGGATTATGGTGGATAAAGGACCTCCTCACCAGGTCTATGACAAAATACTTTCACTATCCGTAGAGCCTAATCTGGTTCAGCCAACTTTTATAACAGATCACCCTTTAATCATGTCTCCATTAGCAAAGCAAAAATATGATAATCCTTTGCTCGTAGAAAGATTTGAAGGTTTCATAGGTGCTATGGAAATAGCTAATTCGTTCACAGAACTAAACGATCCCCAAGAACAAAGGCATAGATTCCAACTACAGGAAAATATACGTGCAGAGTTTGCAGACGAGGAAACCGATAGAACTGATGAGGATTTCCTAACAGCTCTTGAGTACGGTATGCCTCCAACAGGAGGATTAGGCATAGGCATCGATCGAATAGTCATGTTATTAACAGGACAAACATCAATTAGAGATGTGATTTTCTTTCCCCAAATGAGAGGCCCTGATTAATTATGTTATCTATCGAAATGATAAGACATGATCCGGATTACGTACTACAAGCCTTGGAATTACGCGGTGAGACCCCTCCAATTACACAGATTCTATCCATTGACGAAAAGAGGCGTTCCTTCATTGCCCAAGGGGACATTCTTAAAGCTAAACGCAATCAAGTTAGTAAGGATATCGGGCAATCCAAGGGCGCCAAACAACAGCTAGTGGAAGAAATGAGAAAGGTTGGAGAGGAAATCTCCACTATTGATCAAGAAGTTAAACTAATACAAGAAGAACTGAATTCACTACTCCTAGGCTTACCAAACTTACCTAAGTCAGCGGTCCCAGAAGGCCTTGACGAATCTTCCAACGTAATCGTCAAGACTTGGGGAGACCCTAAAAGTTTTACTTTTGCTCCCCTTCCGCATTGGGAATTAGCTGAAAAACTAGGAATATTAGACTTACAACGTGGTGCAAATATATCAGGGTCGCGGTTCTTTGTTTTGGTAGGAAAGGGTGCAAAACTTGAACGAGCATTAACCAATTTTATGCTTGAAATTCATACTAGCCAACATGATTATTGCGAAGTTCAGGTTCCAACCCTAGTCCGTCGCGAAATTATGCTAGGATCGGGAAACCTGCCGAAGTTCGGTGATAACCTTTATCATGATGAAGAGGATGATCTCTGGTTAATTCCAACTAGCGAAGTCCCACTTACGGGAATGCACAATGGGGAAATTCTCCAACCAGGTGTTTTACCTCTCAAATACGTAGCCCTAACACCATGTTTCAGAAGAGAAAAAACAGCTGCGGGCCGAGATACACGAGGTATAAAACGAGTACATCAATTTAATAAAGTAGAAATGTATAAATTTTGCATTCCAGAAACATCCGAAAATGAACTAATAACCCTTGTGGAAAATGCCGAGACTATTTGCAAACTACTGGAGTTACCATACCGAGTTCAAAAGCTATGTACTGGCGAATTAGGGTTTTCATCATCAATGTCATACGACTTGGAAATGTGGGCCCCTGGATGCGAAGAGTGGCTAGAAGTCAGCTCTTGCTCCAATTGTACTGACTTCCAGGCCCGCAGATCAAATATTAGATACCGTTCGAAACAAGGTGGTCCTACTGCATTTGTTCACACTCTAAATGGTTCAGGACTTGCACTCCCAAGAGTATTAATATCTTTGTTAGAGAACGGACAACAAGAAGACGGTTCGGTCATAATACCTGAAGCACTAAGACCTTACACTGGGTTTGATATCATAGATTTACCATAACCTTATAGGGGTATTTGTAAGCACCCTGATAAACCGGTATATTATATTAAAGTGGGGCTGTAGCTCATCTGGGAGAGCGCTTCAATGGCATTGAAGAGGTACGGGGTTCGAGTCCCCGCAGCTCCACCATGAACAAAAACCCCTCTATCAAATCAAATCGACTTTTTATTACACAGTTTTGTAAACACTAATTTGTTATGCAACTATGATTCCGGGTATTTCAAACTCGGTTATTAGCTCTGTGAATTTCTGGAGATCAAATTCCAAAACTTTATTAAAGCTGACAATTTGCATATCTATATCTTTGGAGATCAGATCGAATACCTGGTGAGACTGAGATGTAGGAACCCAATCAGCACTCGAAACCACCGCATGCAAAGACACCAATTTATCGGTCAACCTAGTCGGGGGTGGCTTCTGAGGATTAGGCCCCAATATGGGAACAAACATCTCTTCTATCTCGTAAAGACGTTGATTTAGATTGGTAGCCAACTCATCTATTCTTGAAAACTCCGCATGGTTTTTGCTACGCTCTTGCCAATCAGTTATTTGCTTTTTGATTTTCCTAAGCCGAGAAACAGTTTCATTGGATTCTGTTAATTTATCTCTAAGTTTCACCAATAATCCGAATTGAGACTTAAGGTCATCATAGCTTGCTGTTACTCTTGGATCTTCTAAAACATCGAACGACTCTGTTTGAGTGTAATCTCCCACTCTGATTTTAACCCAATAAGAACCAGCCACAATTACTGGACCAGGAATAGTGGTATCACCAATTGCACCGGGAATTCGCATATCCCAAACGAAGCGATTCATGCCCCGTCCTCGAGTTGATGCTCCCGTTTTATCATCATTTACAACAAATGAACGAATCACTCCATCCGTATCATTCCCAAATTCTAAAGTCACCTTTAAATCAGTATCTTTTTCAAGGAAGTAGGAGACCACAACTCCATTTGGCGGGTTTTCCCCTGCATTTAGGTAGATACGCTTTGGTTTTGAATCATTATCTTTAGTTTCATAAAATGCGATTCCCGCCTGATAATTTATTCCAGGTTTGCCTCCTCTTATTGGGCGCCACTGAGGGAAACTACGATAAGTAGATCTAGGTTTAAAAAGATGAAACGGCCTATCCACTACTTCTTTGGTTAGTTGATGCAAAGGAGTAAGGTCATCCATAATCCAAAAGGCTCTACCGTGAGTTGCAGCTACCAAATCCTGGTTCTTTATAACCAAGTCATATATAGGTACAACAGGAAGATTTAATTGTAAGGACTTCCAACTCTCCCCATAATCAAAAGAAACATATATCCCTCTCTCTGTCCCTACATACAATAATCCACTCCTGCTAGGATCCTCTCTTATAACCCTAGTGAAATCATTATCAGGCAATCCTTGGGTAATAACTTTCCATGTCTCGCCATAATCATGAGTCCTGTATAAATAAGGAGTCCAGTCATCTAACCTAAACCTAGTGGCTGATACATAGGCAGTTCCCGGATTGTGTTCAGAAAGATCTATATTATTTACATGGCTCCATTGCTCCATGCCAGGTGGAGTGATATTTTGCCAAGATCCTCCATCATCTCTGGAAATATGGATTAAGCCATCATCGGTTCCTACCCAAAACTCGCCTTTTTGGTGAATAGATTCAGCCAAAGCCATGATGCTGCCTATATTAAATACTGCAGCCTGACCCTGCTTTGTGATAAGACCGCCGGCCACTTCAGTCATAACAGAATCATCATTATAGGTAAGATCAGGGCTGATAACCTCCCAGCTCGTTCCTTCATCTTGGGATTTAAACACCACATTTGCTGCTACATATTGAGTATTCGGATCATGGGGAGAAATAATGTTGGGGAAGTGGAACTGGAACCTATACTTCCAATCTTTACCAGGAACATCCGACTGTGATTCTGGCCAAACAGTAATTATACGAGTCTGACCCGTTCCATGATCATACCTAAGAAAATTCCCTCCCCCTCCTGGAGAACTTCCTATCGCCCCTGCATAAACTATATTGGAGTTATCTGGCCTCACAGCAATATGCCCACTTTCTGAACTTCCTACTGGATAGCACTCACTCCACGAAATTGCTCCTACACTACTCTGACTAGGTGTCGAAATAGCAGTATTATCAAACTGAGTACCATAAACCCTATATGGAAATTGATTATCGGTGGTTACATGGAAAAAACTTGCTGTTGGTTGATTATATATGCTCGACCAAGTACCACCACCGTTAAGGGTCACCGTAGCTCCACCATCATTAGCTTGAATCATACGATCAGGATTTTGTGGATCTATCCATAAATCGTGATTATCTCCATGCGGCATAGCATAACTAGTGAAATTAGCTCCTCCATCAATGGACTTGTTGAATTCTACGGACATTATGTAACAAGTTTCTTCGTCTTTAGGATGAGCGAATACATGTGTATAGTATGGTGCCCTCATCCATAGATCAGGTCTGTTTGTCGCCAAACTCCATGTATCCCCAGAGTCGTCAGAGCGAAACAATCCTCCGTCTTCAGCCTCTATTAATGCCCATACGCGTTCTGGGTTCGCTGGAGAAACAGCTATTCCAGATCTACCAGTGAGACCAATTGGCATACCTGGTTTGTCACTCAGATAATCCCAAGTATCCCCACCATCTATGCTTTTATATATTCCGCTGTCTGGACCACCGCTGATATGAGTCCACGGAGTTCGTAGAAATTGGTAAATTGCAGCATACAGGATCCTTGGATTGCATGAATCTATAGATAAATCTATTGCACCAGCCTTATCACTTTTAAAAAGCACTCTTTCCCAATTAGACCCTCCATCTTTGGATCTAAATATTCCTCTTTGTTCATTTGGACCGTAACTATGACCAAGAGCGGCTACATATACCAAATTGGGATCTGAAGGGTGGATGCGGATACGACCTATGTGGCGCGTATCATCTAATCCAACATGTGTCCAAGTATTTCCAGCATCTGTAGATTTGTAAACACCATCGCCTTGTGATTCGTCCCCACTGGATTGAAAACAAGCTTCTCCAGTGCCTACATAGATTACATTTGGATCCGATTGAGATACTGCTATTGCACCTATGGAAGCTGTATTAAAAAAGCCATCAGATATATTATGCCAATATGTTCCAGCATCATAAGTCTTCCATACTCCTCCAATGTGAGCTCCAAAATAAAAGACCAGTGGGTTAACAGGATCACCGGCTACCGCCATTACTCTACCACCTCTAAAAGGGCCGACCTGTCTCCATACCATAGATTTCCAAGCTGCAGTATCTAAAGTCGCCATTTTATTAGCTCCTACTATTGGTTTCTAAATAATTGCTGTATTATTTCACTGGCAAGCATATGCCGAGCTATTTCTGGTGTCAACGGGCAATAAATAATAAGCGCGGTAGGTACAAGAATTTCCGTAAATGGAAATGCTATAAGATTTATTCATAGTTCGTGGTATCATGCAATCAAGGTTGGCTTTATCAAGTATTAAGTAAAGAAGGTGTATATATGAATCGGACAGCAATAAAAGACGGATGGGTAATTGCTTGGATTGATGGACAACATCAAGTGCTAGACGGAGGGACAGTTGTTATTGAAGGAAGCAACATAATATTTGTTGGTTTTCCGAATGACCCGAATTGTCCACCCGCCGACCATATAATATCTGCGAAAGGCAAACTGGTCTCACCCGGATTAATTAATCTGCACTGTATCGCAAACCTTGATTTGCAAATACTTAACATCGATCAAGATCGTCAAGCAGGATACAATAGGCCAGCATCCATAATGGAACCTGGAACCCCTCATATACTCAGTGACGCAGATTTTAGAACAAGCGCAGAATTCTCTGTAGCTGCCTTATTAAAGGCTGGTAATACATCTTTTGGATCGGTAACAACCGGAATAACAAAATTGTGGGAGGACCCAGTTGTCGAGCCATACGCATTAGCTGAAGCATCAGATGCCATGGGAGCTCGAGCGTGGTTGGCTCATATTTATCAAGAAGCATGTGACTACATGGATGCAGATGGCACCCCACAAAGAGTGTGGGATCGTCAAAAAGCGCAACATGGATTAGACAACGCGATTTCATTTATAAAATACTGCGAGAAAAACGAGTCTAAACGTATAACTGGATTCCTATTTCCTTATCAAACCGCTAGATGTTCAGATGAGCTACTCCAAGAAACTATGCATCAGTCAAAATTAATGAACTCAGCTCATGTTCGTACCCATTTTTCACAAGGTGTAGGCGAATTCCAAGCTCATAGATCAAAAAGAGATGGGTCAATGATTGATTGGCTGCAAGAAATCGGTTTCTTGGGACCTCAGGTATGCCTAACACACGCAATATACATAGCCGGACACAGTGCCACAGGAGATCCTGAAGGACAAGACTTAGATATTCTGGCAAAGACTGGCACTAGTGTATGTCATACTCCAATCGTTTATGCGAGAGGTGGAAATAAACTAGAATCTTTCAGCCGCTATGTAAAAGCTGGAGTTAATATGGGATTAGGATGTGATACATTCCCTCCAGATTTAGTCGAAGAAATGCGACTTGGTTCGATAGTAAATAAGCTTGCAGATGGGGATCGAGAGGCGGGCCTAGCAAAGGACTTTTTTAATGCGGCTACCGTTGGTGGAGCAAAAGCATTAGGCCGGGAAGATATAGGACGATTGGAAGCAGGTTGTAAAGCCGATATATCAATTTTCAACCTAACGGGACTTTCACAAGGTCCTATAGATGACCCAATGCGCACATTTATTCACTTTGCGAACAGAAACGATTGTGAAACGGTAATAGTAGATGGAAAAGTAGTCGTCGATGACGGACACGTAGTAGGATTAGATGAAGAAGAGCTAGCTTACAGGGCACAGGGAGCTTGGGAACGATATAAGTCCGGAATGGCCAATTGGAATCAACTCAAAAAGTCCGCAAATGAACTATACAAACCGTTTTTGCCCATTATAAAAAGTTCGTAACCTACTCTTATGATTTATAACTCGTGGCTTTTTGTAAATGCCATCTAGTAGTCTGTTCGTACGCATAACCGGCTTTAAGAACTATTTCTTCTTGGAAATGGCTGCCCATGATTTGCAGACCAACCGGCATATTATTAGAATCAAATCCACAAGGAACTGACATAGCTGGTGTTCCAGCAAGTGATGCCGGCATAGCGGTTCCTATACTGTTTTTAAATCTCTCTGCAGCATCTACCGGGTACATTATAGACTCCGAAAATTCTAACCTTTTTGTTTTTGATAAATCAGTAGGGCTAACCAACAAATCGAATTTATCAAACAATTTCAACCATTCTCGAACAAAAACCTCCCGGATCCTAATAGCTTTTTGAATCATTTGACTGGTAAATAGATTTCCCAACAGCAACGTTCTTCTGGTATTAGGACCATACTCATTGGCTCTATTCGTTAACCAATTCCGGTGCAAATACCCAGCATCGCTTAAAGATATTACTGCACATTCCGGCCCAAGATTAATCAAAAGCGGGAAAGATATCTCCTCAATATTCGCTCCTAACATTTCAAAATGCTTATAGGCTGAGCTTACAGCTTGCTTTACATCCATATCCACTAGACCATCATCCATATACTCTGTCAAAATTCCAATCCTCAGCCCATTTAAATCAGTAGATAGTGCTGCTTGATAGTTTGGTATTGACATTCTAGATGTCTGTGGATCCCTTGAATCATATCCAGCTATCACTCGTAACATGATTGCGACATCTTCAACAGTTGCAGCCATAGGCCCACCAGTATCCATAGACCAACATGCAGGTATCATCCCAAACCTACTCACTCTGCCCCAGGTTGGTCGTAAACCAACGATACCATTTGCGGATGCAGGTCCTCTTATAGAACCAATCGTATCTTCTCCTAAAGACATAGCGCATAACGATGCAGCTATTGCTATCCCTGAACCACTACTTGAACTTCCTGGATCTCTTTCTAGATCCCACGGATTCCTCGGAGGGTTTCCATATTGATATGGGTCACCGCCACCAGTAGCAAAAGCCGTCATATTTAACTTACCCAGAAGGATTGCTCCAGCTTCAATACATCTATCAATCACGGTAGCATTATTACTGGGGATGTAATCTGATAGCATTCTAGAACCAGCAGTGGTAAGTATTCCCCGTGTTTCAAACTGGTCTTTTACAGCCAAAGGTAATCCGTGAAGAGGCCCGCTCAAACCAGTATCCATTATAGATTTCTCTGCTTTTATTGCCGCATCCCGAGCCTCTTTATGAGTAACTGTGATGTAGGAATGCAATTTAGAATCGTATACTTCAATCCTCTGAAGATATGCATCTACCAATTCAACAGGCGACAATTTTCTCTGACCCATCAAATTCATCATTTGAGTCAATGTTAATTCAGTTATATCCAATGAATTATTCCCATGCCTTTAATAAACACTATACCTTTGAAGTAGTGCATATACTACATATAGCCAGTTAAGTTGCTTTCCAATATTTGTACTATTGTATTAATCCCATTATATTTTCTTATTGGTGTATTATAAAAGCAGCTATGTTGCCAGATACGTCTCCAATAGCAATATAGTCAATATAAATATTTTGAAGGTGTTTAAAATAAAACAACCAGATAAAAATCCACTGGGAAATTCCCCGCTAGACATCGAAAGCCTCGCATCTCCATCCGCAAGAAGTATTGGAAAAGGCAGCTCAACAGATGCAGGTAGATCCTGGACTTTGCCTACAAACCACCCTGACCCTATAGTTTTGGCAGGAGGCATACCAGATACGGAAACACTACCAGTAACTGACTTGCGTGAAACTATCAATAATGTCTTGGACAACGAAGCCGGGGAGGCATTGCGTTATGGAGGATGGTTGGGATTCGACGGATTGCGATCTGCTATTGCTCTTCGACAATCCAAGCTCGAAAAATTATCTCTAACCGAAGACAACTTTATCCTTCACAATGGCAGTTCAGGTAGTTTGGATAATATTTGCCAAGCTTTTATTGAACCAGATGACATAGTTGTGGTTGAAGGTCCCTCTTATTCGGGTACAGTGCGGACCATACGAGGGTACATGGCAAACGTTATTGAAGCCCCACTAGATGAAGAAGGACTATCTGTAAAGGCTTTATTAAAAATAATTCACGATGCTAAATTGGGAAACAAGAGAGTGAAATTACTCTACACCATCCCAGATTTTCATAATCCGACCGGAGTCACGATGACTCTACAACGTAGGCAGCAGTTGGCTGAAATTTGCAATAATAACCATATATTAATTGTAGAAGATAGAGCATATACAGAGCTTTATTTTAAACAGAACTCACCACAATCCATTTACGATATTACAAATGGCTACGGCACCATTCAAATTGGATCTTTTAGCAAAACAATAGCTACAGGTATTAGGGTTGGGTGGATAATGGCAGACCCCGAATACATCGAAGTCCTAGAAAGAGTAAGATTTGATATGGGTAATAGTCCTTTGTTACATAGAGCCTTGGCACAATACCTCACATCCGGAAAACTAGATTCCCATTTGTCCAAAATGAGACCCCTCTATGATGAAAAATGTGCTGTTCTTTGTAAATCGCTAATGGATTATTGCCATCCATATGTGACTTTTACACCGCCTGAAGGAGGATTTTTCCTGTGGGTTGAATGCCTAGGAGCTTCGTCACAACAATTGGTAAATGCTGCCTCTGAGGAGGGGCTTCAATTCCCAACTGGAGCTACATTCTTCAAGGATGGTTACAACACAGACCAAAATCATATCAGGTTAGCTTTTAGTAATTGCAATATTGACCAACTATCACAAGTTGGTTTAAGACTTAGAGATGCATTTCATCGAATTGTAGATTGAACAATATTTGGAGGTAACGTGGCCACCCTAGTTCTGTATAACGGTATAATCCATACGCTTGATAAAGATCGTCCAACTGTAAATTCCCTAGTAATTAGTAATGGTGTTGTAACTTATATTGGTAACGACATCTCCACCAATTTACGAGAATACTCGGATGCGGAAATTATAGATTTATCTGGTCGCACCATTCTACCGGGACTAAGGGATGCGCATGCACACATGAAAAGCTTCGGTAAAATTGACCTTCAGGCCAACCTAACGGAGGCTCAATCTCTTGAAGAAGTAGCCGAGATAATACGTGAGTACGCTCAAAAAGCTTCAAAGGGAGAGTGGGTATTGGGCAGAGGTTGGAACCATGAGCGCTGGAATGATCGTTCCCTGCCAACCCACGAACGACTCTCCAAAGCAGCTCCAGATAATCCAGTCTTTTTAACTAGAGTAGATGGACATGCAGGACTTGTTAATGATTATGCTCTGAAGTTCGCAAAAATAGACTCCAATACTAAGTCACCATATGGAGGACTAATTGTTTTAGGTAACGATGGACCTACTGGAATTCTAGTAGACACTGCAATGAAACTTATAACCGATCATATCACTGAGCCCAATCTTGATGAAACTAAATCCATATTAATTACTGCCCAAGAACGATGTATTGCGGCCGGCCTAGTTGAAATACATGATGCGGGCATATCGGAAACTGAATTAGCAGCTTATAGGTCAATGGCTCAAGACGGAAGTCTGAAAATACGAATTTATGCCATGCTCAAACGTGATTTTTTTGAGACTACTACTATGACTCCATTCAAAATCGGAAACCTGTCTTGTAGAAGTGTCAAAATCGTATCGGATGGAGCTTTAGGTTCTAGAGGTGCTGCCATGTTGGAACCTTACTCCGACGCAAAGGAAGAAAGTGGATTCATGCTCCTTAGAAATGACAGGTTTAGGACAGTAGCCTTGAAAGCATTTGCTGAAGGCTTTCAAGTTAATGTGCACGCCATAGGGGATAAAGCAAACAGAATCACTCTCGATGTAATAGAATCATGCCTGAAAGAGACCCCTATATTAGAGCATAGGTCTAGAATTGAACATGCTCAAATAGTATCCCTTCAAGATATACCTCGCTTTAAGACTTTGGGAATAATAGCATCCATACAACAAACTCACTGCACTTCCGATATGAATATGGCCGAAGCAAGGCTAGGGGCTGACAGAATGAAAGGAGCATATCCATGGCGTAAATTTATAAATGCTGGCGTAGTTATTGCTGGAGGCTCCGATTTTCCAGTGGAAAATCATAATCCCCTTTGGGGCATTTACTCAGCTGTAACTAGACAAGATCACGAGGGTAATCCTCCAGAAGGATGGTATTCAGACGAACGCATGACAATTAACGAAGCTTTACATTCGTTCACATTGGGACCAGCTTATGCTAGCTTTGAAGAAACCAATTACGGACCATTATCTCCAGGAAAAGCAGCAGATCTAGTAATTCTCGATCGGGATATATTGAAAGGCGATCCCAATCAAATCTTAAAAACAAATGTCCTTGCTACCTTGATAAATGGAAAAGTAGTATTCAACACTATGCCTGAATTAGAATGCATCACCCAAACGTAGAGACCCTCTAATATTTAACCCTTTGGTAACGGCATAATATAGGTCTATCTACCTTCCGTTTTAGCACCTTGATCTTTGAGAAATTTCGTTATTGCAGACGCGTTCAAATTCCTTCCCACGTTTCTGGCTTTCTAGGCAAGAAACATGTAACCGTTTGATAAGTTCATCAAAGTTAGCCATCTTCTAACTCTTTTTGAATGGTGGAATTGGAAAATAGCTACTATAGATATAATGGTGGGCGATACTGGACTCGAACCAGTGACCTCTGCGATGTCAACGCAGTGCTCTAACCACCTGAGCTAACCGCCCATCGCGATTAGTGTAACTACGACCCTAAACGCCGTCAAGACATTAGTTTATCCCAAAATACAGACATGCCCCATTTTCGAAGTTATCAAAAAACTAAGAGGCTATTGAATTCATGTCTCTTTTTATTACGACTCTGAATCCCCTTCATGAGTATTATTTTCTTCATTCTTGGAGGACTCACTAAGAGGGTTTTTAAGAGTCTCTGATAATTCAGCATCCGATAGAAGAGGAGGCCATGATTCATCAAAGAAACTTTCAGCAGCACCTTTAAGGAAAAGTTCTTCCCCAGACATGAACTCCCTTTCCATCGCTGGCAATTCCATCTGAGTACGAGCAGGAATAAGTCGTCCAATAATAACATTTTCCTTAAGGCCTAGAAGATTATCTTGTGCCCCGCTCGCACTGGCCTCAGTCAAAACCCTTGTAGTTTCTTGAAATGAAGCTGCAGCCAAGAAACTATCTGTTAGCAATGATGACCTAGTAATACCCAACAGAACAGTCTTAGCAGTAGCTGGATCGCCTCCAGCGGCCAAAACTTCAGCATTTTTCGTCTGGAAATCGAATAAATCTACCATCTGACCGGGAATATATTCCGCATCACCAGAGGAATCAATCTGAACTCTTCTTAACATCTGGCGCACAACTACTTCTATGTGTCTATCATGAATAGATACACCCTGTGATCTATAGACTTTCTGAACCTCTTGTACTAAATATGCGCGCACCTCTTCTTTGCCTTTGATTCTAAGAATGTCATGTGGATTTAATGGCCCGGCAGTGATCGCATCTCCGGCTTTTACTACATCTTTAGCTTGTACCAGCAGACGATACGATACCGGAACTAAATGTTCGCGCTCCTCTTCATCCGCCCAAGTAATTGAAATTCGATTTTTTTGTAATTCAACAGTCCCACTAACATCAGCAGTTATAGCTTCAGCTGTATCGGATTCCTTCTTGCTAGTTTTGCTTTTCTTTGCTGCAGGAGGCATAGCTAACGAAGCTCCTGCTTCTATTTCATCCCCATTTGCAACTAATATCTTTGATCTCGCCGGAAGATCATAATCTTCCCTATATTCCTCCCTGCTAATCACCCTCAATCGCCTTCCATCAATTTCATCTAAAACATCCATAACCCCATCAATGTCCGATAGTACAGCGGCTCCCTTAGGGATTCGTGCTTCAAACAATTCTTCTACTCTTGGAAGGCCACTAGTGATATCGACACCAGCAACTCCTCCAGTATGGAATGTTCTCATGGTTAGCTGAGTCCCAGGCTCACCAATGCTTTGAGCAGCTATAATGCCAACCGCCTCACCCATAGAAACTATGACACCAGTAGCAGGATTCCTGCCGTAGCACAGTCGACAAAGGCCCCTACGAGTTTGGCAAGTCATTGGTGAACGAGCGAGTATTTCGTCAATCCCATTACTATTTATTTGTTCAATTACTGCCTCAGAAATCTCTTCATTGCGATCTACAAGTGTTTTGCCAGATTTGCCGAGAATTGAAACAGCACTTATCCTCCCTAAAGCTCTCTCCTCAAATGAGGCCACCAAAGGATCATTAGAAGTGCGTACCAACAACATGCCATCTAGGCTCTCACAATCTTCTTCCAAAATGATGACGTCCTGGCACACATCTGTAAGACGTCTAGTTAGATACCCAGAATCGGCAGTCCTTAAAGCAGTATCGGCCAATCCCTTTCTAGCACCATGAGTAGAAATAAAATACTCCAGTGCTGTTAACCCTTCTCTAAAACTAGATTTGATTGGCAGATCAATGATTCGGCCTTTGGGATTACTCATTAGCCCACGCATTCCAGCCATCTGTTTGATCTGCGTAATATTTCCTTTAGTTCCAGATACCGCCATTACCGCTATACCGCCATAACTACTCATATCTTCTCTAACTATGTCTTCCATCGCATCGCCAGCTTCTGTCCAGGTATTGACGGTATTGGTATATCGCTCATCCTCAGTCATTAATCCCTGCATGTAATCATCTTCATAAGCTTTAACTTGTTTATTTGCTTGATCGATAATTCCTTTTTTCTTGGGAGAAACTCTAATATCATTTATCGCTATAGTTAACCCAGAAACGGTTGCATAGTGGAATCCCAATGATTTTATGCTATCTAGAATTTTAGCGGTTTTGTCATTACCCATTATGCGATAACATTCGCTGGTAAGTGCTTTTAGCGCGGGTTTATCCATCAAACCATTCTTGAATTCGATTTCAGCTGGCAAGATCTCATTAAATATTATTCGACCCACCGTAGTATTAAGCCAACCTTCTGGCTCTTTAGGATCCCAAATGTTTATAGGTGCATGAAGTTCAATATAGTCATTATCATAAGCTAGACAAGCATGTTCAAAACTATGGAACTTTTTGCCAGATCCCATTGCTCCTTCCTTAACATCGGTCAAGTAAAAACAACCCAAAACCATATCCAATGTAGGAGCAACAAGTGGATCCCCAGAAGCAGGTGATAACATATTGTGCGTGCTAATCATAACTTCTTTCGCTTCAAGGACAGCCATCTTTGATAAAGGAACATGAACAGCCATCTGATCACCATCAAAGTCCGCATTAAATGCAGGGCAGACCAATGGATGCAACTGAATGGCACTTCCCTCAATTAATACAGGCATAAAAGCCTGAATCCCTAAGCGATGCAAAGTAGGAGCACGGTTCAATAAAACCGGACGTTCCCTAATAACATCTTCCAAGATATCCCAAACTTCCCCTGATGCACGCTCCACAAGCCTCTTAGCGCTTTTGATGTTAGCTGCGATTCCCATCAAAACAAGTCTGTGAATCACGAATGGCTTAAACAACTCTAGTGCCATCGATTTAGGAAGACCACATTGATGCAGTTCTAGCTCGGGTCCAGCAACTATAACGGACCTTCCTGAATAGTCTACTCTCTTACCAAGTAGATTTTGACGAAATCTGCCTTGTTTACCTCTAAGTAAATCTGACAGGGATTTCAATTTATGGTTATGCCCGCCTTGCACCGGTCTTCCTCTTCTACCATTATCTATCAACGCATCGACTGCTTCCTGAAGCATGCGTTTTTCGTTTCTTACTATGATCTCTGGAGCACCGAGATCCATGAGCCTTTTTAGTCGATTATTTCGATTTATTACGCGCCGATATAAATCATTTAAATCACTTGTAGCAAATCTACCGCCATCTAATTGCACCATTGGGCGCAATTCGGGTGGTAGTACTGGCAATACTCTAAGAATCATCCACTCTACTTTATTCTTGCTTTTCCTGAAAGCTTCTACGACACGAAGCCTCTTAATTGCCTTCTTGCGCCTCTGACCTGATGTTGACTGCATTTCCGATAAGAGATGTTCCCTTACAGCCTCCATATCCATATGCCTTAGAATCTCGCTTACGGCTTCAGCCCCCATACTCGCTTCAAATACTCCGGAATATTTATCTCGAAGTTCTCGGTAACGCCCCTCAGTAACTAGTTGGAGCGGTCGAAGATCTTCCAGTTCATCGATTTTGGATTCATATTCGGATTGTAGATTATTAAGCTCTTCTTCAAGTTTGTTCTCTAGCTCTGAGATCTGTTCAGTTATGTCTTTAGGCTCACCTTCTTTGCCAACCTCAGAACCATCTTCGGTATCCTTTTCAGAAGATTCCTCAATAAGTTGGTTTAGACTTTCAATGGCTTCGGATGACTTCAGTTTCAATTCTTCCGAACGCTTCTCATATAAATCCGCTTCCAAAGACAAAACGCTTGTCCTAGCCTCTTCGTCAATAGAAATTATGATGTGCTGAGCAAAATAAAGAACTCTCTCTAAGTTACGTGGCGAGATATCCAGCAACAACCCAAGTCTACTGGGAGTACTCTTGCTGAACCAAATATGCGCGACGGGAGCGGCCAGAACAATGTGGCCCATTCGCTCACGTCGAACTCTCGAACGAGTTACCTCGACTCCACATCTATCACAGATCACTCCCCTGTAACGAATGCGCTTATATTTACCGCAAAAACATTCCCAATCTTTAGTTGGACCGAATATTCGTTCGCAAAATAGGCCATCTTTTTCTGGTCTAAGTGTCCTATAATTTATGGTCTCAGGTTTAGTTACTTGACCATGGGACCAACTTCGAATTTGCTCAGGAGATGCTATAGATATCCTTATTGCACTAAAATTAACTGAATGGATCTCACTTCTATCTGCTATGCTGACCATAGTTAGTTTAACCCTCTATTACAAACTTAATTTTCTTCAACCCCTGATTTCTCTTCTATCAATTCAGAATCTATCCCACTTCCATTAGAGAGTTCGATAGGTCCTAAGCTCGTATCTTCCTCAAGAATAATATTGTCACTATCAGGTTCATTTAAAAGTTCTACAGACAATCCAAGGCTTTGGAGTTCCTTTACCAGCACATTGAACGATTCAGGAATTCCTGGCTGTACAATATCCTCACCTTTTACGATTGCTTCATATGTCTTAACTCTTCCAGAAACGTCATCTGACTTAACAGTTAACATTTCTTGCAAATTATGAGCACCGCTGTAAGCTTCAAGTGCCCAAACCTCCATTTCACCAAATCTCTGTCCACCAAACTGAGCCTTACCACCTAAAGGCTGTTGAGTGATCAGAGAATACGGTCCGGTTGATCGTGCATGAATCTTATCTTCGACTAGGTGAACCAGTTTCATCATGTACATATATCCGACTGTCACAGGTTGGTCAAACTGTTGACCAGTCAATCCATCCCTAAGATGAATTTTGCCATACGTAGGAGGAGCTAATTTCTTTTCAAGGTGTACTTCAGTTGCTTTTTCCCTTAGCTCCTCAGGCGACATCTTTTTTGATGGTATTCCTATATCTTCTTCAAGCCATATCCTTAATGCAGTTTGCCACGAAAGGTTAGACACATCTTCATCCCATAGCTTAGCAACATCATGTCCGCGATCGGACAACCAACTCCCGACTTTATCCCAATCCACATCCGGATTTTGATTATTCGGGTCCATATCAACTGCTCCAGCCTTCTGCAAAAACCAAACTCTAGCCAAACTGTCCTCTATAGATAGATCCTTAGCACCATCAAAAATAGGAGTTTCAGCATTAAAATTCAAAAGTTTAGCAGCCCATCCAAGATGAGTTTCTAAAACCTGACCCAAATTCATTCTTGCTGGTACACCTATGGGATTCAGTACTATATCTACCGGCGTACCATCAGGTAAGAATGGCATATCTTCAGCCGGAAGAATGCGAGCCACCACACCCTTATTACCATGTCTACCAGCCATCTTGTCTCCAACCGATATTTTTCTAGTCTGAGCTACCCAGACTCTAACAGCTTCGTTCACAGCAGCCTGCAGTTCATCTTTGTTCTCCCTGGACAAGAATCTTACATCTATAACTTTGCCTCGTTCACCATGTGGCACTCTTAATGATGTATCTTTGACATCCCGGGATTTTTCTCCAAAAATCGCCCTTAATAATTTTTCTTCGGCAGTCAATTCAGTCTCACCTTTAGGGGTAACCTTCCCAACCAATATATCCCCTGGTCCGACTTCGGCTCCCACTCTGATTATGCCTCTCTCATCTAAATCACTAAGGTTTTCTTCTCCAACATTGGGAATGTCCTGGGAAATTTCTTCTGGTCCAAGCTTGGTTTCCCTGGCTTCCATTTCGTGCTTTTCAATATGTACAGATGTGAAAAAGTCACTTTTGACCAGGTTTTCACTAATAATTATTGCATCTTCATAATTATAACCTTGCCAACTCATAAAAGCGGCTAACACATTTTGACCTAGAGCCAATTTCCCGTTCTCAGTGGATAAACTATCGGCCAACACCTCACCTTGGTTAACTTTTTTACCTCTGGAAACAATAGCACGCTGGTTGAAACAGGTTCCTTGATTTGTTCGAGAGAATTTGGTCAACGTATGAACATGGTCTTCCCCATCTAAATCTCGTACTACAATCATATCGCCTGATACAGATGTAACTATTCCCTCAGCTGCCGATAAAACAACCTGACCACTATCCTGAGCCACTCTACCTTCAATTCCGGTACCAATAAGTGCAGCCTGTGGTCTAAGTAAAGGGACGGCTTGACGTTGCATATTGGAACCCATAAGGGCACGGTTAGCATCGTCATGCTCTAAAAACGGTATTAGAGAAGCAGATACACTCATTATCTGCATGGGTGATACATCCATAAGTTGTACTCTGCCTGGGGATTCTTCAGCATATTCGTCTCCCAAGCGTACCTCTACTCGATCGCCAACCAGTTGATGCTTATCGTCCAAAGCAACATTCGCTTGAGCAATAATGTAAGGTTCTTCAAGATCTGCAGACAGATAAGTAACATCATCTTTCTTAAGTGACACAAAAGCTCGCACAGGAATTGATCTCGGAGACAACTGAGAGATTAAGGTAAACGCTTTAGATGAGATCGTTGATCCGGTTCGAATCAATACCTTCCCTTTATCATCTGTAACTCGCTCAGTCACAACACGTCCCTTGAGGTCAGGGTCCTTATTAGGCAAATCATGTAGGACCTTTCTATACGGTGATTCAATAAACCCGAGGTAATTAATACGTGCATAACTTGCGAGAGTACTTAGCAATCCGATATTAGGACCCTCTGGAGTCTCTATGGGACATATGCGTCCATAGTGCGAAAAGTG
>VEXD01000009.1 GCA_009391235.1 SAR202 cluster bacterium AC-409-J13_OGT_754m | reverse complement strand
ATTAAAGGCAACTCACGAATGTTGGATACAATCAACATCCCATTCAGCACGCATTAACCCATTAATCGCTAGAACCGACCTTATTATAACCGTTGGAGGGGATGGAACTATATTAAAAGCAGCCACGATAGCTGCCCCCCACAACATACCAATGCTGGGAGTTAACCTAGGAAGACTGGGCTTTATGACAGAATTAAAAGCCGATGAAGCTTTAACACGTATCCCAGAGTACCTTAATGGAAATGGATGGCAAGAAGAACGGTCTATGATTCAAGTAAGCGTACAAAGATGGAATGGAACCACCTATATAAATGATGGAATCACATACAATGCATTAAATGATGCTGTACTAGGTAGAGGCGCTGTTGCACGGTTGGTCCATGTTAATGCCTGGGTTGATAATGCCCACTTAACCTCTTATCGAGCTGACGCAGTCATAGCTTGTACTGCGACAGGAAGCACCGGTTACAATCTATCTGCTGGAGGCCCCATTCTTCCACCAAACTCCGAAGAAATGATACTTAAACCTGTTGCCCCACATGTAGGTCTGGCAACGGCTGTGGTACTACCTGAAAAGTCCACCGTTATCCTTATGGTAGAGTCAGATGATCCCGCCATTCTAAGTGTAGATGGATCGCTAGATCTCGACCTTAGTAAATCTGACCAGGTCGAGATTAAACGAAGTTCCTCAAAAGCCTTATTCCTACGAACTGGATCACCTGAGGAATTTTACAGTACTCTTACCCGTAGATTAGGCTTTGAGGGTGAAGGTGGAGCTGGAAGAGCAGTATTTCATTAGATTAGTATAGCCAGCTCCATTGATAATGATGGATGGATTTGCTAAAATTGTGCTCGATTTCACACAATCCCCCTGGAGTTTCCATTTTGTTAGAACACGACGTCCTTATTGTAGGTGCTGGGTTAGCCGGAATGCGAGCGGCCGTAGCTGCTCACGAGCGTGGAGCTAATGTAGCGGTAATAAGCAAAGTCCACCCGGTGCGTAGTCACTCCAATGCAGCTCAAGGTGGCATAAATGCGGCTTTAACTGACCGTGGAGATGACTGGACGGATCACGCTTTCGACACAGTTAAAGGCAGCGATTACTTAGCTGACCAAGATGCCATCGAAGTGATGTGCAGTGAAGCAGGAGATGACATTATATCTCTTGAACATATGGGGGTCATATTCAACCGCGATGAAAAGGGACATCTTGGAACCCGTGCGTTTGGCGGTCAGCAAAAAGCCAGAACCTTTTTCGTAGCAGACTTCACAGGCCAGGCCATCCTACATGTTCTCTATGAACAACTTATGGAATCGAAGGTTAAGGTATATGAAGAATGGTTTGTATTGTCACTGATAATTGAAGATGGAGAATGTTGTGGTGTGACTGCCATCGAAATGGCAACAGGTAGAGTGTATGTCATTAGAGCTAAGACAGTAATCATGTGCACGGGCGGAGTAGGTAGGCTTTTTGAGCCTAGCACCAATGGACTAATAGTAACGGGGGATGGCATGGCCCTCGCATATCGTGCTGGAGCCCCGCTTATGGATATGGAAATGATCCAATATCATCCTACCACTTTAAAGGGAAGCGGAGTCTTGATCACTGAGGGAGCACGTGGAGAAGGAGCATATCTTCTAAACAAATCCGGTGACAGATTTATGGAAAAATACGCTCCAAACATGATGGAATTAGCTTCCAGAGATGTTGTTTCACGTGCCGGCCAAACAGAGATTAATGAGGGCAGAGGAATAGACGGTTGTGTCCTGCTCGATTGTCGACACTTGGGGGAAAAGCTTATAAAAGAACGTTTAACGGAAATTCTTAGCATAGGCAGGGATTTTGCAGGAATAGATATCATAAAAGAACCAATACCAATACGACCTGGAATGCACTATATTATGGGCGGCATAAAAAGCGATATAGACGGAAAGACGAGTATTCCAGGCCTATACGCGACTGGCGAATGCGCATGTGTTAGCGTGCATGGCGGCAATAGACTTGGAGCCAACTCATTATTAGACACAGTAGTATTTGGACGACGGGCTGGACATCATGCTGCTGAAGTATCAAAGCAAATGGAATACAAAAAGTTCGACGTCACATCCCAAATCAAGAAAGCTGAGATGGATTTGCAAAAACTCCTTGACCGAGATAACGTCGGAGAACGCTGGGCAAATGTTAGAACAGATCTTGGGGTAGAAATAGATAAACATTTCGGAGTATTCCGAACAGAAAGCGGAATGCAAAGCCTTAAAGAGAGCTTAACAGGATTCAAAGCAAGATATGATAATTGTTCAGTGCAAGACAAAGGACGCATCTTTAATACTGACTTAATATTCACTCTAGAATTAGGGTATATGTTAGATTGCGCTGAAGCTATAACTCTAAGTGGAATCGAACGCAAAGAAAGCAGAGGAGCTCATTCCCGAATAGATTACCCTCAGCGAGATGATGATAATTGGCTTAAGCATGTACTAGTTACTAAAACTGCTGAAGGGCCATTGCTCACACATTTACCTGTTACAATCACATCTTGGGAACCGCAGGAAAGGAAATATTAATGCAGGTCAATATATCTATAAAGCGTCATAACCCAAGTGCTCCAGATAATAATACGTACTGGGAAGATTTTGATCTGAGTATGCATGATACGGCCAGCGTATTGGATGCCCTAATAAAGATCAGAGAAGATGTGGATGGAAGTTTATCAGTTAGATGCTCCTGTCGTAGCGCTATATGTGGTTCCTGCGCTATGAGAGTCAATGGCCATGCTAAGCTAGCCTGTAACACCAAATTATCTGATGTCATTGATGCTGACGGGCGAGTAACCGTTGAGCCCGCCGGGGTAATGCCGGTGATAAAAGACTTGGTGGTCGATCAAACCCTGTTTTGGGATAAGGTTAAGCAAATTTCTCCATGGCTACAACCTGATGGGCCTGAACCAGAAGGTGAATACATAGCACCAAACTCTGCCATGATGGATCTAGCTGGTGTAATGAATTGTATAATGTGTGGAGCATGTGTCTCAGATTGCACAGTTTTAGAAATAGACAAAGACTTCATAGGCCCTGCGGCCCTAGCTAAAGCATATCGGTTCGTCAATGACCCTAGGGATGATCAAACAAAGTCTCGTTTAATTGAACTCAATGAGAAAACTGGAATATGGGATTGTACGCGTTGTTTCGAATGCGTAGAGGTTTGCCCCAAAGGCGTCGCTCCCATGGAGCGGATTATGTCATTAAGAGAGAGTGCAATGGAACAAGGTTTAGACCAGACTGTAGGGGCTCGCCATGCAGATGCATTTACAGACTCCGTTGCGCACAGCGGATGGTTGAATGAACTCTTGCTACCACTTAAAACTTTTGGTATGTTCAATTTAGGAGCGATGATGGGTCTTGCACCTATAGGACTCAGAGCTCTCTTAAGAGGAAAGATGCCTTCGATTTTTCATCGTTCGGTGCCTAACGTTCATCGTATTCGCCGTATCGTCAAAAAGATTGAAGAGAATGAATAACCATGGCATATGGAGGGACTTAAGTTGAAGTACGCTTTGTTCGCAGGATGTGTGTCCCGAGGTGGATGCCCAGAATTATATCCGGCAACACTTAAAGTTTGCCAGAAATTAGGATTCTTTCTGGACGAGCTCCATGAAAGAGGCGCTACTTGTACGGGAGCTGGAGTACTGCAGGAAAAAAATCAATTTCTTGGGGACGTTTTTAATGCACGTACCTTCGCTATAGCAGAAAGTATTGGATTGAAGATAATGACGATATGTAGTACCTGCCAAGGTGTAATGAGTCAGGCCAACAAAAGATTAAAAGAAAACCCCGAATACTTAGCCAAAGTTAATGGGTATTTGGCTGATGAAGGGCTTGAGTACAAAGGAACAGCTCAACCAAGGCATCTTTTATGGATATTGATTGAGGACGTTGGAATAGAAAAGTTGAAAACATATGTTACTCAGCCACTAACCAACCTAAGAGTTGCTCCATTCTATGGTTGCTATATCATTCGACCTAGCGATGCTCTTGAATTCAAACTTCATCCTGAAAGAGAAGACTCGCTAGAACGCGTAATGGAGGCTTTAGGAGCGGATGTTGTCGACTTCCCAGGTAAAACACGGTGTTGTGGATTTCCTATATTAACCATTAATGAAAAGAATTCTGTCAGCATGGTAGCTAAACATACTTCCGAAGTGAAGGATCTTGGCGCCGATGCTATGGTAACCCCATGCCCATTATGTCATCTAAATCTAGATGGGTATCAGCCCAAAGCAATGCAGCAATCTCAACAAAATATAAATATGCCCATACTTCACCTTCCCCAACTCCTGGGATTAGCTATGGGCTTTGACGCTAAAGAGTTAGGCCTTTCTAGACACATCATTTCCGCTAAAAAGGTACTAAGCAAGGTGGGCATTCCTGCCTAAAATAATATAATCGCCGCTGTAAAATGTTACGACATGAAATCAGAGCCCGCATGTATGGACTATATGTTATCATTGATATTACTCAACGATCACAGCATCACCCTCTAATGTTAGCAGAGGAAGTCCTTAAAGGTGGAGCCAAAGTCATACAACTAAGAGCTAAGGGCAGTAATAAACAGTCAATTTCAAGACTTAGTAGGGCCATGAATGATTTGTGTGAATCCAACGATGCATTATTTATAGTTAATGATTATGCTGACATTGCGGCTTCTCTAAATTCTCATGGAGTTCATTTGGGGCAAGGCGATCTTTCAATAAAGTCAGCTAGAAAACTACTATCACCGCTTCAAATCATTGGAAAATCAAATCACACCTATAGAGAAGCCATAGAATCATATAATGAAGGAGCTGATTATATAGCCATAGGGGCAATGTATCCCACACTTTCCAAAACCCAGCCAATCGTCGGAGGCCCTTCCTTATTAAAAAAGGCCGCTGAACGTATTGATGTGCCAATAGTAGCGATCGGAGGAATTACTCCTGATAGAATAGAAGAGGTGGTTTTAGCTGGGGCTAGTTGTATATGTGTGATTAATGCTATAAATACTGCAGAGAACCCACTAGAAGCATCTAGATTCATGGTGTCTAAGATTCTTGAAGCCGGAGGCCAAGCGTAATGTATACAAATCATTCTCAAGACTTCAACAGATTGTCAGACATAGCCCTAGAAGTTTTTACCAAAAAACATGAATCTCGCGAACAGGGTCTGCGTATTTCAAGACAAGCAATTCGTCTTTCATCTAATGCTATCAGAGCTGCTCATCGGAAAGAATTTGATAGAGCCAAGGAATTAATCAAGGAAGCTGGAGAAATCCTCGGTGAAACTCAGTCTATATTAGATAGAACGCCCGAAATATATCACGCAGGATTCCTTAGTGAAGCAAGAAAAGAATACTGTGAAGCCAACATCACTTTGGCTTTATTATCGGGAGGGTATTTGCCTCAACCAGAGGACCTGGGAGTTGACATTAGTGCCTATCTCAAAGGCCTAGGTGATGCATCTGGTGAAATGCGTCGTTATATTTTAGATTCATTACGAACAGATGATTGGAGTCAATGCGAGCAGATCATGGCCTGGATGGATGATTTATACGGATTGCTAGTAACTCTAGATTTTCCTGAAGGGGTTACTGGAGGCCTTAGGCACACAACTGATATGGTTAGAGGAACGTTGGAACGAACCCGAGGTGACTTTACCATGGCACTACGACAAAGATCCTTAGAAAAAAAATTAAGTTCTTGGAATGAATCTAAAGAAAAGTAGTAGTACCAACAAATAGACGCGAATTAAAAACAAACACTACGGAGGCTAAATACTCAACTATGGAAGTTTTATTCTTGCCAATTCTAGCAGGCATATTCGCTCTGTTATTTGCTGCGACACTCGCCTATAAGGTGTCTAAGGCCAAAGAGGGAACGAAAGAGATGAAAGACATAGGTGAAGCCATTAAAAACGGCTCTATGACATTCCTCAAACGCGAATATGCCATGCTGTTCCCTATGATTATAGGAGTAGCTATTATTCTATGGTTGGCAATTGACTGGAAAGAACACGAATCCATTATTCCCAAAACTGCAATCGCCTATCTGGCAGGCGCCTTAACCTCCGGGTTAGCCGGATTCCTCGGCATGAATATCGCGGTCAAGGCTAATACAAGAACCGCAGCTACAGCTATGCATAGTCTAGGAGATGCTTTACGTATCGCTTTCTCATCAGGAAGCGTTATGGGACTATGCGTAGTTGGATTAGGAATCTTAGGCGTTACAATATTGTACGTAATATATCAAGATGTCACATATGTATATGGATTTGGATTAGGGGCTTCTTCTATTGCCCTATTCGCTAGAGTAGGTGGGGGGATTTACACTAAAGCCGCTGACGTGGGAGCAGACCTCGTAGGTAAAATTGAGGCAGGTATACCAGAGGACGACCCTCGCAATCCAGCAGTTATTGCTGACAATGTGGGTGATAATGTTGGAGACGTTGCTGGTATGGGAGCCGACTTATTCGAATCATACGTGAGCTCTTTAATTGCAGCAATGGCTCTAGCAGTGGCCGCCACCGCAGAATTTGGAACTCGAGCCTATGATGACGACCGTGCATTATTGCCACTTTTGATAGCCGCTGCCGGCATAGTCTCGTCAATAATTGGATCTATCTTAGTTAGAACGGGAACCAACCCTGGATTTAGCGACCTTTTATGGGCCCTAAGAAAGGGAATTTTTGCTGCAGCAATTTGTGTAATTTCATTCTCTCTACTGATAGTTCTTTGGCTAGATGTTGATTTCAACGCTTTTTGGGTAATACTAGTTGGACTATTAGCTGGTGTCATAATTGGATTAGTAACAGAGTACTATACGTCATACCATTATTCACCAACAAAAACAGTTGCTAGCGCTAGTCAAACTGGGGTCGCCACTAACATTATTAGCGGTATCGCAACCGGAATGCATAGCACTGTAATACCGGTCTTAGCAATAGGAGCGGCTATACTAATTTCGTTTGAGCTATTAGGCTTCTATGGCGTAGCCTTAGCAGGAGTTGGTATGCTCTCAACTTTGGGAATAACATTAGCGACAGATGCATACGGACCAGTCGCAGATAATGCGGGAGGCATAGCAGAGCAAGCTGGCCTAGGCAAAGAAACAAGGGAACGAACGGACGCCCTAGATTCCCTAGGGAATACTACTGCTGCGACAGGGAAGGGGTTCGCAATAGGTTCAGCTGCACTTACATCTTTAGCACTTATGGCTGCATATGCGATTACTGCTGAACTTTTTGTTGCTGATAGTAAAACTGAGCTAAGCCTCAATATACTAAATCATAAAACACTTGTAGGACTCCTTATCGGATCTATGCTACCTTACCTATTCTCATCAATGACAATGAAAGCAGTCGGGCGAGCAGCTTTTTCAATTGTTACTGAAGTCAGACGCCAATTCCGCGAAATACCTGGCCTTCTCGATGGTACTGCAAAACCCGACTATATTCGTTGTATAGATATAAGCACCAGAGGAGCTCTCAGAGAAATGATATTTCCTGGGATTATAGCTGTAGTAGCCCCAGTGGCAACTGGATTCATATTAGGCAAAGAGGCTCTGGGCGGCCTCCTAATTGGCTCTATAGGAGCAGGATTCCTGCTTGCCATATTTATGGCAAACGCCGGTGGAGCATGGGACAACGCTAAGAAGTACATTGAAATGGGTAACTTCGATGGTAAAAACTCAGACAGCCACAAGGCAGCTGTAGTAGGGGATACTGTAGGAGACCCATTCAAGGACACATCTGGTCCTTCGTTGAACATTCTACTGAAGTTAATGGCAATAGTCGCATTGGTATTTGCTCCAGTATTTAAAGACCTGACTCCTCTTATAGGAGGATAGTTCCTGGTGTAAAACGCGGGCGTAGCTTAATGGTAAAGCTCTAGCCTTCCAAGCTAGTTATGCGGGTTCGATTCCCGCCGCCCGCTCCATAACTCTTTCCCATACCTCCAACACTATAGTGCTACCTGAGAATACGCCTCATTGACGTTCCTAACAAATGTGTTTTATACGTAATTTGCATGACATCTGATCGATTTTTGTTTGACAACCCAAATCGCCATTGATATAGTAAAAATCCGCTTTTATAAATACCGCAATATAGTATTTGTAAAAGGTGTGGAATTTTCAGCAGGACGGATTTTAGCGCAAAGTCTCATAGAGACGTACACAAAACCCGTCGTAGATACGGCGGTGTTTTTACGTAAAGAGCAGTCGCGAAAAACATCGGAGTAAACTATTGAAAAAACTTGACCTAGTAGTGAGATTCGCCGGTGAGGGCGGTCAAGGAGTTGTGACTTCTGCGGAGGGCTTAGCTCAAGCTGCCACTCAAGTTGGATATCACGCACTAACATATGCAACCTTTCCATCTCAAATTATGGGTGGCCCTACATGGACTCAAACTCGGGTTTCTACAACTGAGGTTCTGAGCGCAGGTGACGAATTGGACGTCCTAGTGGCTTTCAACAAGGAAGCATATGACAGCCACGCATCGGCGGTAAGAGAAGGTGGAGTAGTAGTTTACAATTCAGAAGAATTCGCAATCGCGGATGATCTTAAAAGTTTTGGCATGCCGTTCGATGAGTTAGCCAAATCTACAGGTAATACTAGAGCGGCTAACATGGTAGTAATAGGTGCAATAGCCTTCCTAGTCAATATGCCTCAGGAGTATCTAGAAGAATTTGTTACTAAAAGATTTACTAGAGGCAGAACAAACGATCAGCAAATTATTGAATCAAACATCAAGGCTCTATCGTTGGGTAGAGATCAAGCTAAAAATAGTGGGTTCAACCTTGGAACCTTAGAAGATGCGAAAATGCCATCGGTGGATCAGATTTTGATTAAGGGAAATGAAGCAATTTGCCTTGGAGCTGTAGCCGCAGGGTTAGACTTCTATATCGGTTATCCTATCTCCCCTGCAACCACCGTCTTGGTATGGATGGAAAGCAATCTTGTTGGGCCAGGCAAATTCGTCTATCAAGTCAGCTCTGAAATAGAAGCAATTACAGGTATATTGGGAGCGGGCTTTGCAGGCAAAAAGGCAATGACTGCCACCGCCGGCCCAGGGTTCAGTCTAATGAGCGAAGGTTTAGGGCTAGGATGGATGGCTGAAATCCCTGTCGTAGTAGTCGATGTGCAAAGGGGAGGGCCCGCCACCGGTCTTCCTACTAAAACCGAACAATCTGACCTATTTGCATGTATGCATCCTGCTCATGGAGATGTATCTCTTCCAATTATCGCTCCAGGAACTGTAGAAGAATGTTTTTACGCATCTGTAGACGCATTAAATTGGGCTGAGCGGTACCAAGGGCCAGTAATATTAATGAGCGAGATGGCCATAGCAGAACGAGCTCAAAATATACCTAAACCTGACCTTTCAAAACTTAATGTTGAATCTCGCAAAGTGTATCAAGGCAGTAACGGATATATGCGATACGAGGGACCAGGCGTAACCCCAATGCCTATACCTGGAGGCCCTGGCTCTTATACAGCCAATGGAAGCGAACATGACCCAATTGGAGACACTACTCACTTGGCAGAGAGGCATGTCCAAATGACTGAGAGGAGATTCAATAAACTAAACCTTCTAAAGGACGGACACTACGAAAGCGATAACACCCATGAACGTATCGTTATAATGCCATGGGGAGGCTCTAAAGGTCCAAGTCAAGAGGCTTACCAAGAGCTTAGGGGGAAGCTGCCAATTGGATGGTATTACACAATGTATCTCAATCCCCTACCAACATCTTTATTGGAAGAACTTCGTCAAAAAGAGTTGGTTTTGGTCCCAGAGCTTAACTATCAGGGACAATGGTCATCAATTTTAAGATCGCAAGGAGTAAATGCCGAGTCCATAACACAATACACAGGACTTCCATTTAAAGTCAGTGATCTGATTGCTAAAATAGAGAACAGAATTAACTCTCACACTGAAAGGAAAGCAAAAGCATGAGTACAAAAAACCCTGAATACGATTTTAAGTGGTGTCCAGGCTGTGGGGATTTCGGAGTACGTAGAGCATTAGAGTTCGCTTTGGCAGATAGAACTGTCGAAAAAGAAACCCCAGTCGAAAATAATGTAGTCGTAGCAGGAATAGGCTGTTCCGGTAACCTCACACATCTGTTAGAAGGGCCTCAGCCATTCAGTTTTCATGGAATTCATGGTAGGACATTGCCCATAGCCATGGGAGTTAAAATGGCAAGGCCTGATCTAAATGTTGTAATAGTAGCGGGTGATGGAGACTTTCTTAGTATCGGAATGGAGCACATTGCCCCCCAAGCAGCTCGCAACCTCAATGTTACAGCAGTTATTATGGACAATGCCGTTTATGGCCTGACTAAGGGACAAAGTTCTCCAACGACAAATCTAGGTGAAATTACCAGTTCAACTCCATATGGTAAAATGGAGTCCCCTCTAAATCCATTGGACCTATATCTGACTCTGGGAATATCTTTTATTGCCTCAGGTTATTCGAGCAAACCTAGAGACACCGCTAAGCTAATTACAGCCGCTATGGACCATCCAGGATTCTCTATAGTTCATATTCAATCACCTTGTACTACTTATAACGATACTTACGAAATCCTTAAGGGAAACGCAAAAAAGGGCATTCAACCACTTTTGTGGAACATTACAGAAGACCATGACCCATCAAGCACTGATTCGGCTTATAATCTTATACACTCAGGCGGATGGCCTGTAGGAATTATCTATCAAAGTAGTGAGAGACCATCACTTGACCAGCAGCATGAAGAAATCCATAAGAAGGTAGGCGAAAAAACAGCGCGGCAATTGCTTGACAGATATAGTCTCTGAACCGCCACCTATGCATCTCGCATAAGATTAATTGGTTATGTTTCTAAATCACCTAGGGCTTCATATTTGGTAGGGCATAATACGCTCACAGTATCAGTATCAAAAACCCCAACATCATCAAACTTTCCTTTTAAAATCACTTCTGAATGAGGATTAAAGAATAAGTCCGGAACAATACCATCATATCTAGCCGAGACTGTTTCCCCACCATGGGAAATCCTGAAGGTAGCCATAGTAGTCCCTTCGAATCTAGAGAATGTTCCCTCAACAAGATTACCACGAACCATGAAGGTTTTATCATTTATACTACCTTCATAGGAAGTTAACTCATCAACCGTCAAATAATAATTCGTATTAGATGGGAATGCAGCAAATATCAGGTAGATGATGGCCAGAATCAAGACTCCTATCACAAAAACAAATCTTTTGCGTCCTGCGACAGATCCTCTCCCGGCCCCAAAACTATGATGTAATTCTTCAGTATTGGATTCTAACAAAAATTATTCCTCCCCTTAATCGAATATAGATTACTTCGCATCATTTGCCTGGCCTCTATCCGTTTCATCTTTTAATATTCGAATCTCATTCTCAATTTCCACATGACGACGGGCCGTCAAATATAATAACCCAAAAAATATCACCCAAGCTAATGCAAAAGCAGCAAAAAGATAGGGAATGTTATTAGCTGGAGTACTTAGCAAAGCTAACATGAAGATCTCCTTACCCCAAGGGTAGTAAATTTTTTCTATTGTTTTTAACAGATTGCAATTTCATTTCAAGTCCCTTCATAGAAACCCTTAACCATAACAAGCATAGCATCAATGCAGTAAATGCTATGAGTGAAAAATATAATACAATTCTCATATCTGGATTTAGACTCCCTTCTACCGAAGTCACCCCTACAACTAACCTCTGGTGTTGTGTGCGCCACCAATCCACAGCGAAATAGACTATAGGCACATCAATAAATCCGATAACACCAAGAATAGCGGAATACGTAGCGGCCTGTGCCCTATTTGAACTATAAGACCTTACTATATGATATCCAATATATATCATCCACAAAACTAGTGTAGTAGTTAGCCTAGCGTCCCAGCTCCACCATATACCCCAGACTGGTTTTGCCCAAATAGGACCAGTAATAAGAACTATAGTTGTGAAAATGACACCGATTTCTGCAGCAGAGCTCGCAATTCTATCGTATTTAAAATCTTTTTTCCAAAGATAAAGGACCCCTGAAACAAAAACTATAAAGAACGCGATAAAGGCTAGCCACGCCATTGGAACATGGATATAAAAAACACGCTGTATATGACCCATGATTCTTTCCGTAGGTGCCCATACGAAAATGAGATACATGTTTGCAATCATCATTGCTGACGAAATAAATATACTCGCATATATTAATTTCATATTTCCACCTTGCGATTTTGGTTCAGTATTCAAACCATCGGTTTTATCTACCATTAAACATTACTCCTCAACAACGAATCCAAAGGCCCAGGGACAAACTACCAAGTAAACTACATCAAATAATAATAGTAGCTGGATCCATCCTCTAATATCTATGATCGCAGTTCCTCCCCCGATAATTGACATTGATGCCTCAACAGCAGATATCAATACTGGCGTGACTACCGGAAAAAATAAAATTGGGAGCATGATTTCTCTTGCACGAGTGTTAACTGACATAGAAGCAAATAACGTTCCCACTGTTGCGAACCCAATAGTTGCCAACACCATTATTAAAATCAAGCTGGGAGATAATACATTATAGTCAAACAATACAGCAAATATAGGTAATAACAACAACTCCACAACCATCATAAATAAAAAGAGGGATAGCATTTTCCCCCAATAAAGTGCGTCTCTGCTAATTGGACATAGAAGCAACCCTTCTAAACTATTTAAATCATTCTCTACAACAAACGAGTGAGTCATAACTAATATTCCTGCAAAAATAAAAGATATCCATAAAATACCTGATGCTAGAATATGTACAGTTGCAGGGGTTATTTCAAAAGCAAAATTGCAAATTACCAAAACCAATATCGCGAATACAAATGAGGCCAATATAATATCTTTATTGCGAATCTCGGTAAGAATATCTTTCCAAACTATCAACAAAATTGGCACAAAAAAGTTTTTCATGATGTGAGACCAAAATTAGACAGAAGAGTTTTCCTCATCCACATTTGATCTACTTCTTCCTGCTTAGCTCTATAAACTATAGCTCCATTATTCAAAATAGCCACATCACTACCCCATCCCAAGCCTATTTCTATTGAATGTGTGGTTATAACTACAGCCCCCATCTTAGAAGTCCATGATTTAATCAAAGATTTAACAATTTCTAACGCCACTATATCTAGTCCAGTTTCAGGCTCATCCATAAGAAGAATTGGAGGTTTATGAATAATAGCTCTGGATATAGCTAATCGCTTCTGCATTCCATGAGATAAGTTACGCACTCGGTCATTTAAATGTCTCCCAAGGCCCATTTCACTTAATACTTTTTGAGCACGTTTAGCAATTTCGTTTACTCCATACATCCGACCAAAAAATATAAGGTTTTCGATGCAGGTCATGTCTTGATAAAGCATTGGTTGATGTCCAACCACACCAATATTCTGCCTGATTGTAGAACGATCCCTGGAAACATCCCTCCCCGCAATATTTATGGATCCACCATCCGGTCTACATTGCATTGCAAGGCTTTTCAATAGAGTAGTTTTGCCAGAACCATTGGAGCCAAAAATCGTAAGTTGGGTACCCCAATCTATCGTGAGATCCACATTAGACAGCACGCTATTGTCCTCAAAGGACTTGCATAACCCATTAACTAATATAGCCGGTTCTAACGCCACGGTGATGATTTGCACCCTTTACAATATTTCGGTATTAAAATTATATGACAATTATACCCGAGATAATCACTCCACAGGGCTAATAGTAGCCCTATAGGAACCGCTCAACCCGAAATCATAAGCAAATTTTGCCTATATTTCTGCAAGCATACAACTGTTTAAACTAAAATGACCATAGGACTAATCGATAAACAGAACCAGAAAATATTAACAAAATCACATTTCCACCATACTTGACAGTTGAAATTAAACTGACTAGTATCTATCAGACAATTAAATATTAACTCTTATCAAGAATGGCGGAGGGATCGGCCCTATGAAGCCTGGCAACCGGCCAACGGTTGAGAAACCCGAAAGCGCGGTGCCAAATCCGGCGACACTTAAGTTAGTCGAGAGATGAGAGAGGAACCTTAAATATGTGTACTTCTCTCAATTGAGAAGTATTTTTTTTGACTATAAAGAGATGTTGCCTACCAATAGTTGAGGTTACCGGAAATTGTACTTAAAACGACCTGAACAAGTTAAGAAAGCTCCTCATATTCAGGATGTGCCTCCTGGGCAATTCGTTACTGAGAAATTCCCAATCATGACCTATGGCTCTACGCCAAACATCGACCTCGCTAATTGGACACTCAAAGTATTTGGTAGCGTTGAAAATCCAATAGAATTCACATGGGCGCAATTCTTAGATCTACCCTGGAAAATGGTAGAGGCTCCTTTTCACTGTGTAACTCAATGGAGTAAATTAGAAAACACATGGGAAGGAGTAGTTTTTAGTGACCTCATATCCCTAGTTAAACCGCCAAAATCAGCAAGATTTGTAATTGTCCATTGTTATGGAGACTACACTACTAATATCCCAATTGAAGCTCTGGATGACAAACTAGCCATTTTAGCCCACAAGCATGATGGCACAGTTATCACACCTGAACATGGCTGGCCAATTCGACTAGTTGTCCCTGAACGCTACGGATGGAAAAGTGCCAAATGGATCAACGCTATCGAATTCGTCGAAGAAGATAAACCAGGATTCTGGGAAATTAGAGGATATCACAACAATGGCGATTTCTGGAAAGAAGAACGGTTCTGGCCTGAATTATCGTAGGAAAACTTCAATATAACAATTATAAATCCATGCTTCCGAGTCTGCGTCCATGAAATAGATATTGCTGCGCATAACCCGCATAAGGATCAAAGTAACCCTTAGCCCAATCGGCGACTTCTTCATAGGATAGGTTGTTCCCAATTTTATACCATTCATGCATTGCTCTGCTAACCCATCTATCTATAGGAAAAGCTTCAAGTTTATCCATGGAAAACACCAACACACAGTCTGCTATTTTCGCACCTACACCTGGCAATTCCATCAAAATATCTTTTGCTTCCTGATAGGGCATTGAACGGACTTCATCCAAGTTTAATTCTCCTTCAGCAACTTTCTGCGCAGCAGCAGTAACATATTTGGCTCTAAACCCAAGCCCCAATTGTCTGAGAAAATCAACTCCGGCCGTGGCAATAGCTTCCGCTGTAGGAAATGTGTTTCTAGTTTCACCAAGTAGATTGACAGGCTTTCCCAATGCATCGGATAAAGATTCCATATTTTTACCTATTCTTGGAATATTAGAAATGGAAGAACAAATAAAAGCACATAAGCATTCCCATGGTTCCTGTCTTAATAACCGCAACCCCGAATATATTTCCAGCATTTTTTCAATGCGCGAATCCTTAGATATTGATCCATATATTTCCAATAAATCATCATCAAGCCTGAAATAGCTATGCAACAGCTCTGCAAGTTGCTCTGGTTCCTTAGGTGCTGCAAATGCCTCTATATTTCCGGAGTACTGTCTAATCTTTATAAGATTCCCGTAGACCACACCCCAATACCATCCATCATTAGATCGCCACCTATGTGCCTGACCACTTTCAAGTGTAGCTTGAAGATTAAAGGGTTCCGGAAATTTCATTCTCATTCGAGTAATCCCACCAATTGCTTATGTAATCACCTATTAGAGTTATAGAACCTGTCTTAAAGGTGCAAGGCGGCAAAGAATCAAGAAACAGGTGACCATAAGCCTTATTTAACACTCTGCTATCCATAACAACTACAACCCCTCTGTCCTTACTATTTCTGATCAACCTACCAAAACCCTGACGGAATCTTAATACCGCCTGTGGAAGCGCATATTCAACAAACGAATTTTGATATTGTTCACTTCGGGCAGAAAAAATGGGATCTGTCGGGACATTAAATGGAAGTCTAACTAAAACCAACGCCTTCAAAAGCCCATCAGGTACATCGATTCCTTCCCAAAGACTACTAGTTCCCAATAAAATGCTTCTAGGTCGTTCTATAAATCTTTGCACTACTCTATGAGCCGATCCATCTATACCTTGGGCTAAAACATTTATTCCACTTCCCTCGACAGTATCGATAAGTGTTTGCCTCGCAGCTCTCAATGCAGCATGAGAAGTGAACAATGCTAATGTATGACCATTTACAGCATTGACTATAGATGCTAAACCACTTTCCACAGTTTCTTTATACCCCTTTACACCAGGTTGAGGCACATCCTTTGGAACGATTACAAGAGCAGCTTTTTCATAATCAAAAGGTGACCCCAAAGAGACTTCATCTGCTTCTTTTAACCCAAGTCTGCTACGAATAAAATTAAAGTCTTCTCCTATACTCAAAGTCGCTCCACAGAGAACTACCATATCTTTCTTCTCGAAAAGCCCTTTTTCTAAATACGAATCTACCCGCATTGGAACTGAATGAAGGGTTAGCGTTGAATCATACTTTTGTGTAATCCAATCAATCCTATCATCTTCCACATCTTTACCTATAGTCGATTCCAATCGCATCCTAAGTTCGGAAACCTCTTCCGACCAGGATTCAACATTATATGCCAAAGTGTCCCAATTGCCCTGATCTTTAATATCAATTAACTCAATATAATGATTTAGTCTTTCCAGGTTACTTTCTATTGCCCTTAAAGAAATATCACAATTACCCCAAGTCATATCAAGGCTGGACCAACCCGATTGCGCCTTCAATTCATTAGTCAATCTAACTTGTGCTCTTTGGTCATGCGCACTAGTTTGATTTAAAAAGAAGCCCTCAAACATTGCCCATAGTTGCGACCAGGTGCCTCTTAATTTTGGAAGAGATTCCTCTGCATTGAAAACAAGAGATTCCAGTTGACTCATTTGAGTTTTTGATAACCCAAATCTGAGTCCAGTTGTCCGCATTTCGTTTAGCCAGTTAGAAAGTCGCTCAACATGATCAGTTAACCATCCTTGAGACACCTCCCATCCCAATTGTCGGGTAGCCTCATCCTCTAATCTATGTGCTTCATCTATGACCAGATGCTGATATTCCGGTATAAGTGAACCTCCACGAGTCATATCTGACAAAAGGAGGGAATGATTGACAACAACTATTTGAGCATTGTCAGCTTTTTCCCTAGCATATTTCAAAAAACAAGCTCCCTCTCTTAAACCAGGACAGATTCCTTTATCGCCCGCTGAAATTCTCTCCCAAACTCCTCCATCTTTTGGGCCTAATGTAATTTCCCCACGATCGCCCGTCATACTATCTTTTAACCAAACCAAGCACTTGCTAAGTAGGCGCGCTTCATCAATTTGGAGTCGCTCATTTTTAAATAAACTAGCCAACCTTCTGACGCATACATAATTATCCCTACCCTTAAGACTAGCAACTTTTACTTCACCCGACGAAAGGTGTCCATTTGTTTCGAGCACTGCAAGTAGTTCAGGTATATCTTTACTAAGAAGTTGCTCTTGCAAATTAATGGTATTCGTAGATATAACTACGCGAGATCCATTAGTGACAGCAAACATTATAGATGGCAAAAGATAAGCAAGCGATTTACCTACACCAGTACCAGCTTCTATGATCAAATGCCTGTTATCATCAAAAGCTTTTGAGACCTCGTATATCATATCTACCTGTTGTGGCCGATATTCAAAGCCAGACAAACATTTAGACAATAAACCCTCGGAATCAGCCATAGAGCTAATCTCTTCGGGAATAAACTGCCTACAACTCTGACTCTGGCCCTTCTCAGTATCATTCTTTTCTTTTGCTGATAGATTGTTAAAATCAATCCCTTCTAAGGTTGCCACCGGTCTAGGGCCATGTTCGGAAAATAGATCTTGAATCCCCCACCCGGCTTTAGAGGCCATCCAGGCTATCTGGTTAATTATTAATGGGTCTATCGTATCCAATCGCTCCATCAGCACCAGTAGCAACTGTCTTGCCGTCTGTGCATCATCTAAGGCTCTATGAGACCTTGAGATAGAAATTCCCAAATCCCTGGATAGCAATGGTAAAGAATATTCTGTATTAGTAGGAAGAAGAATCATGGCTAAATCCCAAGTATCATAAGAAGGATTGTCTAGAACAACTCCATGTTTTCTCAAAAAATTAATGTCAAATTGTATATTGTGCCCTACTAAAGGTAGTGAGCCTATAAAATCAATCAGCTGACCAGCAATAACTGCAAAAGGCGGCGCATGGGCAACGTTTTCTTGGGTTATCCCAGTAAGTCTCTGTACAAATTCAGGTATAACCCCATAGGGGTTAACGTAGCTTTCAAAAGTATCAATAATCCGAGCTTTGGAAAATTTCACCGCTCCAACTTCAATAATATAATCTCTTTCCGAATCCAAACCAGTGGTCTCTAAATCTAGAGACACGTAAACCTTATCCCTACTTGGATCACGCAGACTCAATTCACTAACCACCTTTTTCTATTCTGAATTACTACTTATACTCCACTAGCTTTTGGGATTTAAGTCCCAAGGCTGGATAATATCTACCTGACTTTAACGCCTCTATAAATGATTTTTCAGAACGTATTCGATCCTGAAATATCGTCACACAACGTCCAAGTCCATTAACTGAGTGTGCATCACTGCCTCCAGTTTTATGTCTACCCAGTTGTTGAGCCACTCTAAGTGCAAATCTATTTTCACTCTCTACTGTTCCCCCATTGGCTACTTCGACTGCATCTATCAAGTCAAATATCTTATGTTTAGCACCATCGTCTATAGTCTTAGGAATATTAATTCCATCTGGATATAAATACAGTGACTTATTCCCTCTCGAGTCATGTAAGCCGCGAAATGGATGTGCCGTTATCATAAACCCATCATTCTTATCAACAACCTTCCTCAGTTCGCTTATAGAGCCTATACCAGAAACGTAAGTATCTAAGCCGAAAACTAGGACATGGCCCATGTCAGTGTCAACTTCTACCCCTCTTATTAGAAGCAAATCATGTTTCTTAGCGAAATTTTCGAATTCGGTGCGGCCCCAGGGGGCGTTGTGCTCAGTAATGCAAATGCCCTCAATACGAAGCCTCTTTGCTTCTTCCACCATAGCATGTGGGGAAAGATTACTATCGCTACTTCCTTTAGTAGTATGTACGTGAAGATCAATTACCGTTGACATGAGTAATTCATTCTATTGTGTGATAATCGCACCGTCAATCTCCCAAATCCCGCACGCAGTTAACAGGCAACATTCCCAAAGCGTATGCTATCCTTTATTAGATAAAAACTAGCTCAAGGATATTATCATGCAAGAGCTCATTAATTCATTTCTCAACCATCTAGTTGTAGAGAAAGGATTCTCTCACAACACTCTGGATGCATATCGAAACGACCTATACCAATTTATGAACTACGCTCAAGTGAAATCTGACAGTGCGAATGGCTCCCTTTCTTGGAGCGATATCGGCATTGATCTCCTAACCGACTATGTTTTCGATTTGCGTGGAAGGAAAAGCTATAGAGATAGTACTACTGCTCGCAAGGTAGCTGCCATTAAATCATTTTTTGGCTTTCTAATTGAGGAAGGTAAAGTAGATAAAGATCCTACGGAATCTCTTAGTTCTCCAAGACCTGGACGAAGCCTTCCCAAACATCTACTAGAAGAAGAGGTTGACAGACTCCTAGACAAAGCCAAATCACTTAATAGCCCTGAAGGCCAAAGAGATAGAGTTATCTTAGAGCTTCTGTATGCCACTGGACTCAGAGTAACAGAACTAGTTTCTCTGAACACAGACGACATTAATCTTTCTGAAGGATACGTGAGAGCAATGGGCAAAGGTGGCAAGGAAAGACTTGCCTACCTGCATCCAAGAGCAATTAAAGCACTTGAAGGTTACATTAAAGAAGCTAGGACAAAACAAACCACCGATCCAAAAGAAAAAGCCTTGTTCTTAAATAGAAGAGGAGAAAGACTGACCAGACAATGGATATGGGCAATACTCAAAGCAAGTGCTAAGAGGGCCAATATCAACAAACCAATAGCGCCTCATATTCTGAGACATAGTTTCGCCACTCATTTACTAAGAGGTGGAGCTTCATTAAGACATGTCCAAGAATTGTTGGGGCATTCTAGTATTACAACAACTCAAATATATACTCATCTAACTAATGAGCATTTACACAAAGAGTACCAAGAAAGTCATCCTAGGGCCTAACCTCTAAACATTGAATCCGGTCTAAATATACTCACAATCCCAAAAAGCCGCGATTCAACGGAGCCTGACCCTTTGGTGGCATATAGACTGTTTTTCATTTAAGACCCAAACCCGTAATATATCAAAGGTCTTTTTCAAATAAAACTGGACAATAACGTAGTATCTGATACAATCTGCCCAAAAGTGAATTGGACATAAATCACATTTAATCGTTGCACCTATAGGTACTTCTAATTTTAAAAACGATTGGTGTGTAGAGCCAATATGAATAACCTGCAATAGGATAAACTGATGTCCGTCATAACCATAAATGGTCAAATAGGAAGTGGAGGCCAGGAAGTAGGTTTAGAACTAGCGTCCAAATTAGGATATAACTATTTTGACCGACTAATATTTACTCAAGTGGCACAAAAAATAAATGCTACAGTCCAAGCTCTAGCAGGTAAAGAAACTACGCCAGAAAAATTTATAGACCGCATTACTTTGTTCATCCAAAAAATGTTGGAACGATCCGCCTTGTCAGGCATCGGAGGTGAACCTTATTTTGGAACCGGAATCGAAGCCCTTCTTTCCTCTGACTATTATTCTGAAAAGACCAATTCTCCAATTACCCAATCACATCAACTAGAGGATCAAACCTACATACAGGTCATTTCTGAAGTCATCCAAGAACTAAGCCACCAGGGAAATGTCGTAATAGTCGGCAGAGGAAGCAATCAGATTCTTGCCTCACATCCCTCAGCACTACACGTTGGCATCTTCGCACCCTTAGAAATAAGGGTAGATTTGATAATGAAGCGCGAGCATCTTCCCTCTGTGGAAGCAACAGCTTTTATCCAACAACACGAATCATCTAGAATTAATTACTACAAGAAATTCTTTAACCAACATCCATATGAGACATCTTTTTACGATATAATGTTAAATATGAGAAATCTTTCAATCACGGAAGCTGCTGATATTATTCACCACATCTTAATTCAGAAAAAAAATGTAGAGAACAATTAAAATGCCAAGTAAAGGAAAACGCATTGCTAGTAAGCAGTCCACCTCGAGTCATAAAAAGAAACGCACTCGAGGGCCTTCAGGTATACCTCTGGAACAATCCGTAATCCAGAGTGAACGAACAACAATGGCCTCACCACCTGAAACACGAATGGGCTCAGAGGTAGAACAATCTCAAGTAAATCCGGTTAGAGCAGAATCAAGACCCAGAGGTAGTGTCTATAATTTCGTAGGACCCGAAATTCGACGTATACTAGTTCTCAGCGCCACTATCATGACAGCTCTGATAGCTATCACCGTCTTTATCCAATAAAAAAGACTGCCTGCATGACTGCAATTAGGTTCGCTCACCGTCTACGACTTGCCCCTACTAAGCCTGGGGTTTATGTCATGAAAGATCACAAAGATGGCATTTTATACGTAGGTAAAGCCTCCAATATCAAATCCCGTCTCACATCTTATTTCGGTGTCTCCACCACGCATACCCCCAAAATAGAACGGATGCTATCACATTTATTTGATTTCGAATTCACCGTCACATCTTCTGCATCCGAAGCTCTTATACTAGAAAATACCCTTATCAAGAAACATCATCCAAAATTTAACGTTCGTTTAAAAGACGACAAAACCTATCCATACATTAAAATAGATAAACAAGAAGCGTTTCCGCAAATCTATATTACTCGCCACATAGAAAGCGATTCCGCTACATATTTCGGCCCCTTTTCCGATGCTCGCAGCGTAAGAAAAACCGTAGCACTTCTCAAAAAACTATTCCGCTATAGATCCTGTACTAAAGCAATAACAGGAAATGACCCACGTGCCTGCCTAGAATACTACATCAACCTATGTGATGCCCCATGTATTGGGGCCATCTCTCAAAAAGATTATCACCACATCATTGATCAAATTATTCTATTCATGCAGGGAAACTCCAAACCAATATTGTCAGACTTAGAACAACACATGCAACTATCTTCCAGGAATCACAACTTCGAGAAGGCCGCTATATTAAGGGATCAAATAAAAGCCATCAAGCAAATCTCAGAAGAACAAAGCATAAGTTTCCCAAAAGGGCAAAATCACGGCATAGATGCCATTGGCATGGTTTCAGTTAACGATAATGCCTGTGTGGGAGTTCTATCTATTCGCAATGGTCGCCTGATAGGAATAGAAACTTTTATCATGGACAACACCCAATTTGAAACTCCTGGGGTCCTTATGGAAAGTTTCCTCCAACAATTTTATCTGTCTCTTTCTATTCCTCCCAAAACAATTCTTCTGCAACATTCACCAATTAATCAAGATGAAATAAAAGAGTGGTTCCAAGAAACTCACAGCAAGGTCATACATTTAGTTACCCCCCAAAGAGGGAAGAACCTTCATTTAGTAACACTCGCCGAGGAGAATGCACGGCAACGATTAACACAATTCCTGGCTAAATGGTGGGCTAATACTAACACAGTTAATGAGAGCCTATCCGAATTACAGGAACAGCTTAACTTGCCTGTATTGCCATCACGAATTGAGTGTTACGATATTTCCAACATTCAAGGTGCTCATGCGACAGGAAGCATGGTCATATTTCAAAACGGGCTACCTGACCCTAAATCATATCGTAGGTTTCAAGTTAAAGGCACGTCCACAATAGACGACTATGCAATGATGAGAGAAATTCTCACGCGTAGGTTTCAACGAATTTCTAGATCCCGCCTCAAAAAACATACCCTTGTCAAAGAAGATGAGAGCCGGATTAATAACAAATGGTCCATATGGCCTGACCTAGTTATAATCGATGGCGGGAAGGGACACCTATCCTCAGCCCTAGAGGTCCTACTTAACCTAGGCCTGGACCGGATTCCAATAGCTTCCATAGCTAAACAAAATGAGTGGATCTACGTCCCCCAAACACCTGAAGCTATAATTTTGCCCAAAAGATCCCAAAGCTTAAAACTAGTTCAAAGAATTCGAGATGAAGCTCATAGATTTGCTATTACTTACCATCGTAAACTACGAAACAAGTCCTCTCTCACTTCTTCTCTAGATCTTGTTACGGGACTAGGCCCCAAAAGAAAACGAAACCTTATACGAAAATTTGGCTCAGTCTTAGGAATTAAAAAGGCCAGTCTTGAACAACTAGTTGGAACACCTGGCATAAGTGCCTCGCTAGCTCTTAGAATTAGACAAACTTTATAATTTTCAACTAGCTATTTAAGTTTATTAATCGAATCACTTGCTTTTTTCACATAAAAGCATGTACTTTCATTAAACATCCTATAAAATGCTGATATTATGCTAAAACTGACAATCGACCAACCAAATGGTTCTAGAATAATCATCGAATGCAGTGATCCTCAATCTTACTCAGATATTATTGCCTCAGTTTCAACTAATCTCTTTTCCGCGAATCTGCAAGGTATCTCCATATCCGATCTTCCAGACACTGCTATTCTATACGAAACTAATAGTGGGCCACCAACAGCTTCGTTTAACCATGATAACTTTTCCCAATTTTGCCATAACCTAGAACCTATAAGTGATATGCAAAGAGTTGTGGTGGTCACGGAGGGAGCTCGTCGCTTTCTAGGAATAGAACAAGTCTCGAGGCATGAATTAGAATCATTATTTAGTGCTGTATCCTGGCCAAAACCACATAATTTCCTTCTGACCCTACGCAATGCTGGCAGCAAAAAATTTGGATGGCTTAGAAGAGTTCCAGGTAATTCTGGTTATTATACCGTTACTGATAAAGGACAACAAAAAATACTGCCTGAAACGGGTTCGTCGAGGTAGCGCGACTAGAAACATTCTCAACCCCTTTATAATTTACACCGAACGATTATTTGACACTAAATGCCCAACATGCTAGCTTTGCATCCTAAATCAAGCCATGAAAGTAACAATTCGAAATCCAGTACGTCGAGAAATTGCTCTCGATGGCAGCTTAAAAGTCCACCAACTACTTGCCCACTTAAATCTCAATCCAGAATCCCATATTGTAATACGCGATGAAGAACTCCTTACAAGCCAAGACATAATTGGAAATGACGATGCTGTTCAAATAGTATCTGCTATATCCGGAGGATAGTTGTTATGCGATGCAAAAAATGCCATAAGAAAGCCAGCGTTGAATTACGCCGTCATAACACATCTTTTTGCCCAATTCACTACATAGAATTTGTCAGCAACCAAGTATCTCGCAATATCAAAAAACATAACATGTTTACCTCCGCTAATAGGGTTTTGCTCGCAGTGTCAGGAGGTAAAGATAGCTTAGCCCTTTGGGATATTTTAACAAAACAAGGCTACAACGTAACTGGACTCCATCTGAAATTAGGAATAGGCAACTACTCCTTAAAAGCAGCTGAGAAAACTAGAGCTTTTGCCGAAACTCATGAACTCCAACTAATTGAATACGACCTTGAATCAGAAATGGGTCTTGGCGTATCACGGTTAAGTAAATCGATAAAAAGGGCTCCTTGTTCTGGATGCGGTCTGAACAAACGCTATTTTTTTAATAAACTTGCTTTGCAATTCCAATTCGATGTGTTAATCACAGGTCATAACTTAGACGACGAGGCTGCAACCCTATTCGGCAATGTTCTTCACTGGCAAGAGCAGGCATTAAGTCGTCAATCGCCGATTCTCGAGAGCACTCACCCCAATCTAGTAAAAAAATGCAAGCCCTTATACACGCTAACAGAGAGGGAAATCGCCAGTTATTGTCTCCTACTCAAAATCGCCTATCAAGAAGAAGAATGCCCCAATGCTGCAGGTGCTCATTCACTACTATATAAAGATTTGCTAAACAGACTCGAGGTGCAATCTCCCGGAAGCAAACAACAGTTTCTCCAAGGTTTTCTCAGCAAAATCCGCCCATCTTTTCGCTCTCAGGAAACAGTTACTCTAAATGAATGTGATTCCTGTGGTATGCCAACTACAGGACAAGTATGTTCCTTTTGCCGAATGTGGGAAAGAGCCCGCAAACTCACAGACCCCAAGTTAGTCAATGGAACCTCTAACCTCTAACTGTTTGAATTCTCAACTCCCTACCCAAATCACTAAAATTCCCATTCCTAGTGGGATAGCCAAAAGAAAATATCCAACAGTTCGTATTTCTTCTTCTAGTCGCAATAATGATACGGGAGGCCCTTCAAAAATCTCCCTATTAAGGAAATAACTTGCCCATATTGGAATAGTCCTTCTAGATAGTGGCGAGCCGGGAAAATAAATTGCAGAAGCCAGAACCTTCAGAATTCTTCTAGGACGCAAAATCATATAGAAAATAAATGCCGCTACAACAATAGTAAATAAAAGAAGCCGCCACATGTCTTTTTGCCTACACTAAGAAAAATCCACTCAATTCAATAAGCCAACCATAGACAACGTAGAACGAATTTCCTGCAACCATTTTTGTTACTAAGAATTAGCCCTCAATCGTATCGTCTTCTGATTGAGCCTCAGTAGTCTCCACATTTCCCTTGGCAGGCTCAGTCTCATTCCTGCTCACCGCCTCTTTTTTGACCTGCGCCTTGCTGGCCGCCCTTGATGCCTCTACGGCCCTGGAGGCGTCCTCCGCACTAGCAACAGTGGCGCCAATTCCAGCTGCTTGCGCGGCCTTAAATTTTAAAGCCGCTTGCTCAGCCTCTAAACCTGTTTTGAAAAGTATTCCTGTGGTTTCTACAGAACCAGTAGCTCCGCCCGTGTACAAGTGACAGGCCACCTCATGCCCAGGAGCAGCTTCAGCTAATACGGGCGTCTCTCCCTGGCATCTTTTCATCAGATCAGCATCCGCTAAAGCTGCAGGACATCGTGGATGAAAACTACAACCCGACGGGGGATTTATTGGTGAAGGTACTTCACCTTGTAATACAATCTCAGTTGTTAGTATATCTGGGTGGGACGGAAGTGCCGCAGAAAACAAAGCGTTCGTATATGGATGTAAAGGAAATTTAAATAAATCCTCTGTCTCACTATGCTCAACAATCTTACCCAAATACATAACAGCTGTTTTATGAGCCATATACCTAACAGTGGCCAGATTATGGGCAACTAGCAAATACGCTACGTTATACTGTTGTTGCAAATCCACCAACATATTCATGATCTGAGCCCTGATAGACACATCCAAAGCAGAAACCGGCTCATCTAACATTATCAGCTTGGGGTAAGAAGCTAAGCTACTAGCAACCGCTATCCTCTGCCTTTGCCCCCCACTGAATTCATGCGGAAACAGAGGGGCCTGAAATGGGTGTAGTCCAACTTGGGACAATAATTCTGCAACCCTAGCGTCTACTTCCTCTTTGGTTACTTTCCTATTGGCGACTAAGGCCTCAGATATAATATCACGCACTCGCATTCTCGGACTGAGAGAGGACCAAGGGTCCTGAAATACTGCCTGAACAGTCGCCCTATATTCCTTAAGGTCCGCCCCTTTTAGCAGATGTACATTTTTACCGTAGACTTCTACGGAGCCTTCCGTGGGAGTCTCCAACTTTAAGACTGTTTTAGCAGTGGTAGTTTTACCACAACCAGACTCACCCACCAGGCCCAAAGTCTCTCCTTCTGTTATGGTAAAATCGACACCATCTACAGCTTTAACATGCCCGAGAATCTTCTGTAGTAATAATCCTTTAGTAACAGGAAAATGCTTCTTTAAATTTTTAACCTCAAGTAGAGGAGCGCTGCTTGCCATGTCGAGCTAGGCCTCCAACATTTGTGTGATTTCTTCTTTAGTCGAAGAAGGTATCTTATCCCACGAATCATCGTGTCTCCAACAGCTCGCATAGTGATTCTCACCAAATGAGAATCTTCTCGGATACTCCTCAACGCATTTGCTCTTTGCATACTGACATCGATTTGTAAATCTGCAACCTACTGGCAAAGCATATAATTGAGGAGGCTGACCATCTATCTGATACAACCGGTCAGTCTTTTCCTCCATTTTAGGAACGGAACCAATCAACGCTTCAGTATATGGATGAGAGGGATTATTAAATATCTCTCTTACTGGTCCCTCTTCGACGATTCTTCCTGCGTACATTACTGCTACTTTATCGCACATTCGAGCAACTATCCCAAAATCATGAGTAATAAATATAATTCCCATTCCGGTTTCCGCCTGTAGATCTTTCAACAGTCTTAAGTATTGCAACTGTATTGTTACATCCAAGGCAGTAGTCGGTTCATCAGCAATGATGACTTTTGGTCCTCCAGCCATAGCTATAGCACCAATTACCCTTTGCTTCATTCCACCACTCATTTGATGGGGGAAGTCGCTAAGACGCCTTTCAGGAGCGGCAACACGGACTCTTCTAAGGCTTTCTTCAGCTTCTTTCCTAAGGTCACTTTTAAGAATATCGTCTCTTCTATCAAGAGTTTCAATTAGCTGGTTTCCGACAGTATAAACAGGGTTAAGCGAAGTCTGAGGATCTTGAAGAATCATTGAGATCTTAGGACCTCTTACATTCCTCATATCTCTTTCTGGTATTTGAAGTATGTCTTCCCCATCCAGAATAATTTTCCCTTCAATGATCTGAGCTGCCGGTTGCGGATGTAGCCTCAGTAACGATAGAGCAGTCATAGTTTTACCACAACCAGACTCCCCTACAATTCCTAATGTCTCACCCTCCTTCAACTCGAAGCTAATGCCGTCAACAGCCTTGACAGTACCCCATCGATTGAAGAAATAGGTATGCAAGTCCTCTACTTTTAGCGCTGTGCGCCGTGTGTCTTTAGTAGCATCCAACTTTCTTTACACCTGCCTAAGTTTCGGATCCAATTTATCTCTAATCCAGTCGCCCAATAGGTTAAGCGAAAGAACAGCCATCATAATGGCAACACCGGGGAATAGCGATACCCACCAGGCAGCCACTATCAATTCTCTCCCATCGGCTACCATAACACCCCAGGCTGGCTGAGGCCTTGGTATGCCAACTCCTAAGAAGCTAAGAGATGCTTCAAACAATATGGCTCCACCTAACTGCAATGTTGCGACAATTATAAGTGTGTTCATTACATTAGGGAAAATATGCTTCATAATTATTTTAAGATGCGAACTACCAGCAACTCTGGCACGAGCAACATAGTCCATCTGCTTAATTTGCAGAGTTTCTCCTCTAGCAAGACGAGCATATGTAGCCCAATACGCCAACGTCACAACTATGACAACCGTCCCAAATGACTGACCCAATACTGCTACTAGTACTAGAGCTAGAAGTAGTCCAGGTATAGATATCTTTATATCAACAAGTCGCATAATCACCATATCTACCCATTTCCCAGCATATCCAGAAAGCATTCCTAGAAAGCTGCCTATAGTACCGGCAAAGAATATGGCTATAGATCCAATAGTTATTGAAATCCGAGCTCCGTGGAACATTCTGGTAAGTACATCTCGACCTAGTTTGTCAGCACCTAACAAATAACGTCTTTCGCCGTCAGGTCTAATTTGCCTTATTACTTCATCCATTTGGAGAAGTTCCGCTTTCGTTCCATGTTCATAACCCGTATGAGAAAATGACACACCCACTACAGGTTTTATAACTTTGCCCTGGGCGTCGGTAACTTCAATAGCATCTCTAGCCTGTACTCCCTGAAGTGTTGCTCCCAACGGTGAGAAGGTGACCTCATCAATTATAGCAATGCCTTTTTGATATTCCTTACCTCTAGCCCAAACTCCTCCGTTATGAAACGGGATTGCGTTCTGAACCACGACTAATGGGGGAGGTAAAAGCACTCTTATACCATCTTCAGTGGCACCAGGATAAAAAAGCGTTTGACTAATCCCAATGGACTCGCCACCCTCTTCATAAAAAAGCCTTCCCAAAATCAATTCCCCGTTAAGAACGGCTTTGCCAGATTTAGTTATCATAGCTCCAGGTATAGGGGTGTCTTCGTCATATACCACGATTCCGTCCCAATTCACTCCACCCTTAAGCGTATCAACTCTTGCCTTCTCCCAAGCAGGAGGAATAAGCCTCTTGGCAAGGGTGCCTACTTCTGGATCGTGTCCTGTCGCATTGCTCCACACATCAGCGCCCGCAGCAGGCACAATCATAAATATTATGATTGTCAAAATAGGAAATAAGGGAAGTCGCCTTGCTTCCTTTATTAATCTCCACATCCCTACAGGTGAGTACCAAGCCGGTTTTGATGGTATTTGTACTGCCATTTCCTACCAATTACTCCAATTTAACCTAATCATATCTGATACGCGGATCGAGATAAGCATATAAAATATCTACTAGCAAATATGCGAAAATTAATATCGCTGAGAAGAATATCGTGGCGGCTTGCACTACTGCATAGTCCCTAGCATTCACTGCCTGTATCGCAACGAACCCTACCCCAGGCCAAGCGAACACTGTCTCAGTAATTACCGAGCCAGTTAGGAGGCCTGCCGCAAGACCACCAAAAAGAGTAAGTGGCGCTATCGCAGCATTCCGCAAACAATGCTTCCAAGTTACCTTCCATTCCGGTAATCCTTTAATCCTCGCCATTTTTACATATTCGCTGTCAAGAACATCCAACATAGTGGATCGAGTAATACGCATCAACGCTGCCACATTCCAAGATCCTAGGGTAATTGAAGGAAGAATATAGTACTTCCACTCATACCATTCCCCTTTTCCAGAAGTTGGAAGCCAACCTAATACTACGGCAAATACCCACATAAGCATTATGGCCTGCCAGAAAGACGGAAGAGCTTGACCCATCAAAGCTACCACTTTACCTACATAATCCCATCCAGTATCTTTCTTTATAGCCGTAAAAACCCCCATAAAAATGCCTAATGCGGTGCTAATAAAGAATGTAAATACGGATATCTGAAGTGTGTTGGGAAACTTATTCAATACTACTTGAAGGGCTGGCTGCTGCCATTTCCAAGACTCGCCCCAATCTCCTTGCACCAACTTCCACATATAAAGCAGGTATTGGTGGTATAAAGGCTTATCCAGACCCCAATACTTAGTCATTCTTTCGAAGTCTTCTGGCGTAGCTTCAATAGGAAGATATAGATCTACTATACTGCCGCTGAGCCTGGTCAAAGCAAACACCAACATGGAAACGCCAAGCATGGCAATTAACGACTGACCGATTCTGAACAGAACGTATCGTTGCATATCCCGCGACTACTCCATTTTTAAACTTTCATCACGTAATTAGGATCCCCAGAACCGACGGTCTAAAACCCAAAATCCTGTTTCTGACCTCTGGATCCACAACAGTTCGCGGAATTATATCATGCAAATCCAAGCTTTACAACTTACTTATTACAGATTCTATTTAAAGCGTAAATCTTAGGGCTTTCCTTTATTTTCTTCATATAAGCAAGTCCTACTATTGTTACTTTAGCATCAACTCATTGGCCGGAATTTATGCCATTCCGTGGCCTGTTCATATTTATAAGCTACGTTCAATAATGTGGCTTCAGACAGAACCGGACCCATTAATTGCATCCCTACTGGAAGCCCATCATGAAATCCACAAGGAACAGATATGGCAGGAATGCCAGCCATATTAGCAGGAATGCTATTTATATCACTTAAATACATCTGAACAGGATCCTTAGTTCGTTCACCTATCCGAAACGCTGTGGTTGGAGAAGTTGGTGT
>VEXD01000008.1 GCA_009391235.1 SAR202 cluster bacterium AC-409-J13_OGT_754m | reverse complement strand
TGCCTTGGGCATCGCTAAGTTACTATGGGAATACACATAAGCAATTTCAAAATCGTGAGTGATGAAGCCACCTACAAGACAAAAACTGGATATTATCAGGGATAAACAAGATAAATAGGTGGAGTAAACACCGCTTTCTATGAGTTCAGGATATTCTTTGTATTTCCCTATGATTGAAGCCGCTAAAGAATATAGAGCTAGACCTAATGCTGTGTATAGAGCTGCCAGTCCAAGTTCACCCATTCAGTTCACCATTTGATCTACCTTCTGGATTTGAAGAATAAGCAACTGGAGAACCATCATTATCATTGGGGTCATTTAAATAGCGTTTCCTTATTTCCAGGTCTACTATTTTTAGATAGGACTTAAAAGGCTTATTTTGCAAATTGTCACGGTCAACATATCTACGCTTTTTCATTGCTTTAAGTGATAGACCAAGTAGGCCACAGGCTAAAATGAAGGAAATTGGGGGTACTAGCCAAACGGTCAATGTAAATCCATTTTTAGGTGGTTCTGATAGGACACTGGGACCATAACGTTCTTCGGATGAAAAGTAATCCAATATTTGCTTATTTGTCCAACCTTCACGTAGTTTATCTCTGACAATTTCCCGCATATTCAGAGCTAATGGGACCTGGGATTGATCTAATGTTTCAGCTGGGCATACAGGGCATACTAACATTTTATCGATTTGCTGGGCTTGTTCTTCAACACTAGGGTTGCTTTCGTTTGCACAAGAGGAACTGAAAAGCAATATAGAGAGTATGAGTATTACCCAAAACCCACTCAGAGACTGTAGAAACATTTTGATCACTATAAAAGCAGAAAGTCTGAGTTCCATTAAGTTTGTTCAATTAGGATACATTATATCTGATCAAGGTAATTAATGAGCATGATAGCCTCAGAAAGCGTTTGCAACGCAACAGATGGTATTCATACATCGGAAAAGATATGCTAATAACCTTATTTTGATTCCGCGCCATCATTCCAATGAACTAACCCTGTTAAAAGAACCATGGCATGCATTAAAACAAAAAGCGCAAGAAACCCTCCGCTCAGTTGGTTGGAATCTCCGTAACTTGAATATGCGAAACCTGGTGCTATAAATACTATAACTGCAGCGGAAGCGATAGCCGCAAACTTTGCCCTTGATCCTGAAGATAAGAAAAAAGATACGGCAATACATATGGCGCCAAATAGCATCGCATGGGTTGTCCAGATGATTTCATAGGCTGAAGCAATATCCATGGCCCTTTCAGTTAATGGGGCATCCCACGCATTTTGCACTGCATTTTCGATATCTAGCAAGTCTGGGAGAGAGCCAATAAAGGGAGTAATACCCATTATTAATAGCCACATTCTCACATGTAATACCTTTTTAATTATTTGCACGAGCGATTCCTCCTATTCAGGTCAGAAAACCTAACTCCAATGCTAATTACCGAAATCAGCGCTCCTAATGTAATTAACGATGGACCATCGTTCATCTGGGGTTAGAAGTTTCTGAAATTGAGGCATGACTTTGTTCTGTTTGGGGTCAGTTAAAACTAAATCTCTATTACTAATGATCCCATAAAGAAAGCCGTCTGGGAAAGCTTTAACGGTCGTTAAGTCAGGGGACAATTTGGGTTCATATCCGTATTTATTGATCATTAGGCCTAGCACAGTTCCATCACCTTTTCCGCTAACCCCATGACACATTGCACAGTTAATGTTATATAAGAACTTGCCTTCATCTATCCTTTCTCCTGGCAGTGGGTTAACTATAGTCGATATGTCATCTACAGTTAACGGGATTTCCTTACCCGTAATTGGAACAGCGCTCTCTGGAGGGCTCAGCCTGGGAGGTTCCTGAGAGTGATATGAAGGTTGATAGTGCATTTCATAAAAGAAGTCTATTGGATATGAACCTTGTGCACAGCTAAGACTGGTAAATGCCGTCAATAGTAGTATCCAAAATACTACTACCGCTCTTGACGGCATAAACCCGTATGACCGCGATATGCTATTAAATCTAAAGTTTTTTATGACCAAACTATAGTTCATTCCTATTTCCGTTTGATTTCTATTGCCCCGGCCTGTGTCATAACTTGTTCAGCTGTAGCAATTTTACTTTCATTACAGTCAACAATTAGGCCAATAAGACCTTCACTGATTCTGGGATCATAGAGTCTGTTCTTTAGGTTGGGCCCTAGGCGAGATTCAAAAATGATTCCAATGATGGTAAACAATATTGCGCCAAGCATAGTGCCTTCATAAGAGATTATAACCATTGGTGGTATGGATAAGATGGGTTTTCCACCGGTGATTAATGGGTACGATATTTGAGTTCCTATGGTAAGCAACAATGCAGTACTAAGGCCAAGCAGGGCCCCTATAAAGGGGAATACATATAGTCTATGACTGTGATGGCGCTCTCCCAAAGCTCCCTCTGGATACGGTGTATCCGTAAGAAAATCGAATTCTTCTTTTGAGAACCCTGCATTTTCCAAAGATTCGCTGGCTTCTGCTGCATATTCAGCATTCTCGTATAGCCCTAGTATAGATTGTGTTGCCATATGGTAACCTCTAGATTTATTCTTCTCGAATCACTGCGGGTATCTCAGCTTTACCCACTTTGATTTTGTCTTGTAGTACTTGTCCTTCTTTTATATCAAACAGTGGGATGAGAGGGAAGATTTTAGCGAATAGTAAGAATAGCATTAATACCATTGCGAAGGTCCCCCCTATAATGGTTATTTCGATTATACTTGGGGCATATGTATACCAAGTACCTGTAAACACTTGTTTTCTTGCTAACCCTGGAACAATGATTAATAACCTTTCCAACCACATTCCAATGTTAACCGATATTGTGGTTATAAGCATGAGCCAAAGATTTCTTCTTACTCTCCTAAACAACCACATAGGAACAGGGAATAAGAACGCAGTTATTATGAAGACAATGAAGAACCACATCCATGGTGGTTCTAAGAGTTGCATATGCCTGGTTGCTAATTCGTCGCCTTCTTGACCATATATTCCGAACATGAATTCCATTAGTAGGAAGTAGAACCAGGCTATAGCTATAACCAAAAGTAGTCTTCCCAATGCATCTATATGTTCGTGTCGAACGTAGTTTTGCCAACCAAACAACCATCTCATTAAGATCATTACACTTACAACACCGGATACTCCAGAATGCACTGCTCCAATAACAAAATATGGAGCGAATATCGTAGAGTGCCAGCTTTTGACGGCAATAGCCATTCCGAAATCCCATGAAACGATACTGTGTACAGATACGAACACCGGTAATATTAAAGCTGACAATAAAATGCCGGCTATTGCCTGGAACTTCCATTGTCGTGTAGTGCCCCTCCACCCCAAGGACAGGACTGAGTAAACTATTTTTTTAATTCCTGAACTTCGGTCCCGAATTATGGCTATATCTGGAATAAGAGCTACAAATACGAATAGAATGCTAGATGTTAAATATGTATTAACTGCAGCTGGGTCCCAGACCAATGGAGAGCGAATATCCATCCAAATTCCTCTTTGAAAGTCGTAAGGGAACATGACCCAATAAACGAGTCTCCATGGACGTCCTGAGTGTATGAGAGGCATTAACACCGCAGTCATAAGGGAGAAAATTGTAAGAACCTCGGCCGCTCTTGTAGCAGGACGTCTCCATTCTGCTTTAGACAACCTAAGTATCGCTGAAAGCATCACTCCAGCATGGCTAATACCTATCCAGAAGACAAAGTTAGTTATAAAGAATCCCCACATCACAGGCCTGTTTAAGCCAGTGACTCCCAGACCTTTATTGATCATAAATGCAACAGCCACGGTAGCTACTAGAACTATAAGCCCCAGAGTTCCTACAATGGCCCAATAGACCAGTGAGCTCTTAGTTAAACTACTGAGCAGGTCATCGTTTATTTGTTTGTTACTATAGGTCTTGCCTTCGTACATTCTTTCCTCTTGGATTAACCTACTTGGGTTTTCCTAGGACTTGATATTCGCCTCTTAAGAATGGCCGCACACGTTGGTATAAGAGACCCTCTTTTACTTCCCAAAGAGATAAGATTGGTATGATTCTTGTTGACAAAAGGTAAATGAACACTGCTCCAGAAATACCTCCAGCAATCATAATCAAGTCTAGGAAATCAGGATAAATTGCTGCGGGGACATAAGTTATTTGAAAAGCTGTTACATCCTGTATGCCAAAAGCTGGAACATAAAGCCGTACCATCATAAAGAACGAGCCCACCACGATTAGGATAGATGCCACGGTAGGGCCTATAACACTCTTTCGAATAGGATTCCATAACAATATAAAAAATGGGAGCAGAAAGTTCATTGAAAAATTCAATGCAAATGGCAAACGGTAGGACTCAAACATGACGAGCTTGAGTATGTTTTGTTCTACTGGCATTCGCCCATACCATAGGGTATTAACTTCTGCGAACCAGAAATATGCCCATAATAAGCTTAACGCTAACAATATTTTACTAATAGACCAGAAAGATTCCATTGGGAAATATTTTTTATAACCACCAAATGTTCTAGCTATAAACGCTACGATAACTACACTAGCAACACCTGCCTGGATTCCGGTTAGTGCTTGATGTGCTGGCAATATGGAATCCTTCCAACCTGGAACTAATGACATAACATAGTCGACGTTGATTATTGTTTGTACTCCGATAAGTAGTATGAAATAGAAACCTCCTAAGAGTGAGAGGCTGATGCGGTGAATATGCCATTGTGACTGAGTACCTGTCCAGAATTTAGTGAGTTTACTTAATAAAGGGCGACTCTTTGATTCAGATAGAGCAGATATTTGAGCTATGTCTGGCAAAGCTGAAACAAGCAATAAGGCAATTCCGCAAACGACAAGAGCTAAGAGGCCGGCAAAATCCCAAAAGGTAGGGACACCCCAATACTCACTGGTAAACCATAGAGTTTTCCTGCATGGCCCACTGGAACAATCTCCGATTGGTGGGAGCAATGCTAATAATGGCATGAGACACACGATAGTTAAAAGGCCAACCACAGCGTAGATTTCTGATATTCGAGCAAATGGACGTCTCCAATGGTTAGCAGTCATTCTAAAGCCAACCGCAACTAGTGGAGCCGAGCCAGCGGCAGATAATAGAAATGCGAACAGAGCTGCAAAGTATCCCCAATTTGCGCGCTGACTTGAATCAAAGCCATCCATAGCTTTTGTTATAAACGCAACTATTCCAGCTAGGAATATTAATCCGAACAAAAATAGAGCCATTCGTCCGCTACGGCGGTGTGCAAAGAAGTTGTTTGCTATATCATTGGTAACAATACTAGCACTCAGCTCTTCTCCGGCTACAGAAATTTGAATTTTGTCTTTATAGGATGTCATTTTATTCTTTTAATGTGATTTTGCGGCGGGGTCTACCTTTTTGAGATAGAACACGCTGGGCTCTGTGCCTAATTCAGCAAATAGCCGGTAGCTCCGATCTGATTTAGATTTCCTAACAACTTCACTTGTTTCATCGTTTAAATCACCAAAAACAAGTGTGTCCGTGGGACATGCATTAACGCAGGCTGGCATAAAGTTACCGTCCTTAATTTTCTGGTCGGTTAGTTCTTCTCCTTTCTGTCCCTCGATGAGTCTTTCTGCCCTTCGAATTCGCTGGACACAGAAGGTGCATTTTTCCATTATTCCTCTGCTACGTACAGTTACGTCTGGGTTCAACTGATTCCATAGAGACTCTGGCCAACTTGGATTAAAAAAATTGAAGAAACGGACTTGATAAGGACAGTTGTTTGCACAGTAACGAGTTCCTACACATCGATTGTATACCTGGACATTCAAACCTTGGTCATTATGATATGTTGCATAAGTCGGGCAAACAGGCTCACACGGTGCGTTGTCGCAATGTTGGCAAAAAACAGGAATGAATCGTGCTTTGACGTTTGGATATTCCCCCTCCCAAAATCGATCTATTCGAATCCATTGCTTTGCCCGTCTAGAAAGGAAATCCACTTCTTCGTTGATTGGCACGTTGTTTTCTGATTGACATGCTATGACACAAGCCTGGCAACCTATACATCGATCTATGTCAACTACCATTCCCCATTTGTGTTGTTTAGCCATATGTAAGCCTTTCTACCCTCGGGTTATTTTAATTACAGCCTCGTGTTCACTTGTAGCCTCGGCAAGCACTATACCCTCAAATTTAGGTACGGGAGAACTTTTTCCTGTCGGAGTGAGTTTGATTCGAGTCGAAGCCCATGCTAAGGAACCGATATGATCAACAATTGGGAGTCCAATTATTTCTAACGGGTTCGCCCCGCGGTCTTTAGAATACTTGATTGAGCTAGTATGGCCCTGGCCTATTGGAATGCTAACGGTGTTCGGTGGAACCGCTGGATGGTGATATATGCGTGCCTCAATCGAATTACCATTAGACCCTTCTATTGTTACGAAGTCTCCTTCTTTCAGGCCCATTTCTTCAGCGACTTTGGTGTTAATTTCCACCCATGTGGACCAGACTACGCTGGTTATAGGGTCGGGAGTAGATTGTAGCCATGGAAGATGTGCTCCGGTTCCGTCAGTTAGTGCTAGAGATTGGAATGGTAGCAGGTTAAATGTATTGCTACCTTTTGGTCCAATAATTGATGGAGATGTGTGCTTTGATACTATTTCTATCAACATTGGCGGCGTTGGCTGTCCGTCTATAGAAGTACTCTGCTCATCCCACCAGCCACCTTGTTGAAGGTATTTGTTCCAGAATTTGTCAAAGCTGGGCTCAGTTATCGACCCCCTTCCCAATTGATGTAGCGAAGCGGCATTGTCTTTTAGCACTTCCAAGAAGGTCGTTTTGTTTAATGGGAATGATGAGGCAATACCTAATTCGTTAGCCATTCTGAGCATCACATCGGAAAATGCCATTGGATTCAACGGTTCAATTGGCTTCACGACTGGTTGTTGCATACCTATTAATTGGAACCCTGGGCCTATCTTGGGAACATCATCCCCCCAATCTTCCAAGAATTGCTTTTCCGGGAGCACTAAGTCAGCAATCTCCGTAGTTTCATCCCAGAATGTAGAGAATGCTACTATGTAAATGTCATCTCTTCTCAGGGAATCACCTATTCCTATGTCATTTAATAAACCATGTAACGGGTTGGCATTCCTGATTAGTAGTAAGCTTATGTCCCCATTATCAATCGCTTGTTTGATTTTGATCCATTCTGTTGTAGTTGCAGATGCTGAAGTATGGGTTAGGGTCTCAACTGGAGCTTTAGGGTTAAAGCGGATTCCTCCCTTTTGGCCTACGCTTCCGACGAGGAAATTCAGTGCGTAGATAGCGGTCAGATTGAATAGTCCATTTGTATGGGCTGCTGATGACCCTCCGCCTAAGGCGATGCTTTTGCTACCGTGGCTAGCGAAGTCACGAGCTAGCTTTCTGATTACATCTTCTGGCTTATCATGATTGAGCGCAGGAATGCCAAGTTCAGAAACAATAGTTTCTGGGGCGAAAGGAGCCAGGGCATTTTGGAGTTCCGCAAATGTATTTCCAGTATTCATAGACTCAATTGTTGTTTGGGGCACAAGTTCCTCCGATACAATCACCTGAGCCATACTTAATGCCAGCTTGCCTTCCATGCCCGGTTTAAGTGGAATCCATTGATCAGCATTGGCAGCAGTCATGGAGAAGCGAGAATCGACTTGAACAAAAGTCCCTCTGGTTCTATTGGTCCCTTGTCGGAATTCGCCGAACCCTTTTGCAAATTGAACGGGCGAAAGCCATGTAGAAAGAAAGTCGGAACCAAAAGACAAAAGAAATGCGCAGTTTTTTAGGTCGAAAGTGGGTAACGTATCCTGCCCAAATAAATTCTTTACGGTGGAGTTAAATACTGTTTCTTCTAAGGGCTGAAAAGATGTATGCCGACTGCCAAATTCTTCAGAGAATGTTTTAATGATATGAGCCAAACTACCTGTTAGTGGGTTTGTAATAGAAAGTAGTTTAGTGCCATCTGAAAGGTTTTGTAGCTGACTTCTCAATATATCGAAGGACTGATTCCAGTCGATAGGACGATATTGTCCATCTCCGCGATTCCCAGTTCTTACCATAGGATTGGATATGCGATCCGGATGATAGAGAGCTTGGAGTGATGCTTCAGCGCGGACACTGTGGGATCCTTGGTTTATAGGATATAAAGGATTTCCCCGTACTTTCTTAGCTCGGCCTTCCATTATTCTAATAACTAGCCCCTCTGATTCTGTCCCCGTTGGCGATAGGGTGGCATACCAGTTGTCTATACCTGTTACCAAGTCCTCAGGCATTTCGGAAGGGCTCTGCGCTATGAATTCCCTTTCAGGAAAGAAATTACAAGCTACGGCGCCTAGTGTCGATAAACCTGCTAATTGCAAGAAATTTCTTCTAGATACCTGCATATGATTCTCTCTTTAATAATGGCATGTGACACAGTCCGTTATATCTTTATTATCGGTCAAATATATGTTATCTCTATGGCAGTCGACACAGTCTCCCATTTTGAGTCTTCTCACTTGTTCTACTTCCACCATATTCCTTACGTCTCCGTGGCAAGTAGCACAAGCTGCTTCGATCCCTAACCCCTGTGTCTGTGTTAGAAATCGGACATGCGGTTCATGTGAAAATTGCACGTGGTCAGGCAATCTATGGATTTTCTTCCAGTTTATAGGAGTGCCTGATTCGAAATGAGCCACCACTTTAGCAACCTCAGGAGGAGCGGTGTCTCCTTGTATAGTAGCATGGCAGAATAAACATTGTTCAACGGCAGGCATGGTAGCAGCATCGCCTCTGATAACGTTCTGGTGGCAGAAAGCACAGCTTATCCCGTCAATTTTTACATGCTGCGTGTGCGGGAAAGCTATAGGCTGTTCAGGAGGTTCGCCCATGCCGAATACCTGAAAGGGGGTTGTCCACCATGCCCGAAGAATAAAAATGGCGAGAACAATCACCACAGCAGTCATGATCAAGGGTCCTAAGACCATTGGAATATACTTTAGCTTGGAGATCATTGGAGAAGCTCACCATTGAATGTATTAATAGTCAATTCCATGTTAGAACCAATACCTGTGGTGGAACGACTCTACTACTGAAGTCAAACTTATCATGTATGCGAAAAGCAGTATTGCTCCAATGAATAGACCAAAAGCCGAAACGTAAAGAGAAAACCTGGCCAAATTTAATGTAGGGCTAATTTCTCTTGTTGATAGCAATGAAGGGATTACCGCATGTGCTGTAAGGAACATGAATCCAAAAGCTATAACCACTGCAAAGTAATACCAAAGGAAATGCAACAGATGGCCGATTTGGCTCCATTCGAATGAGCCGATGGGTGTGGGATCTGGATCCATTTTAGCTGCCTTACCGTGGGACAAATTATGGTTGTTTTGTTTAGTTAAATCGGGCCAGTGAAAATTATCACATATCCTTTTGGGGTGTCAATGGCATTGGAAGCAAAAGGAAGAAATTCCAACCAGTTATGGATAGATATAAGAGAATCGCGCTATGAGGGAATTAAAGAAGTTTATACGAATGGTGACATATAAGATAATCTGATAGATCAACTAACCATCGATGCAGGCCAATTTTCCCGAAGGGAATGCTGGTTTTGGTCAATAAAAAAGGCCCTGCATGGACAGCAAGCTGGAAGTTAAACTCCAAATTGAAACGAGACTTAGGCTTTAGGCTTTGCCTGGCATCCGCATGTTTGACACATGATAGGCCTCCAAATCAGGTTTAAAGAATAATTGTAACAGTATAGTTGATAGGAAGGAATGAATTTGATAGTAGGTTTAAAGAATTCATAGTGATACAATTGCGGACGGTTAACCCAAGTTTCATTATTATATGACGCCTATGATTTTGATATACACAATGGGGCAGGGCTATAATGGGCTTAAGGAAAGTTGTGCCGTTAAGGCCCTATTCAGGACATTCGGAGTGAGGTATTGGAACAATGGTGAATTTACGTGCAACTCTAGTTGTAATCATGATGATGGCGGTTTCTGTAATTCTGGCTTCCTGTGCTGGGGAAACAAATTCTACTGAGGGATATGAAATAGTGACTAAGCAAACAAATGGCAAAACGACGTACGAGAGCCCTCCTGCTATGACAATTGATCCTAGCGGGGATTACAGGGCAACTTTTGAAACTGATAAAGGAACTATGGTATTCGAGCTTTTAGCAAATGAAGTTCCCAAGACAGTTAACAATTTTGTTTTTCTGGCAAACAATGGTTTTTATGATGGAGTGAAGTTTCACAGAATCATAAAAGACTTTATGATTCAAAGCGGTGATCCTAAAGGAGATGGAACTGGGGGGCCAGGGTATCGATTTGATGATGAATTAGTCACCAGAGATTATGTGTCTGGCACTTTAGCCATGGCAAATGCGGGACCAAACACTAATGGAAGTCAATTTTTTATTGTTCATGGAGGGACTGCCCAATTGCCTAAACAGTATACTATTTTTGGAGTTTTGGTTGATGGCATGGATGTAGTGGATGAAATAGCGAATGTGCCAGTCACCTTTAGTTCGTCAGGAGAGTTTTCTAAACCCACGAATGATATTTTGATAAATAGTGTAAAGATATTGGTAAAGTCTTAATGAATTAAGATTACTTCATACGAAAGATTGGGATAATTAGAGAGATGTTCAATTGTAAATTCGATAGGATGTGTGCTTTAGCATGAATAGGATGAAAACTGCTTTTGAGAAAGCAATGGAACGGGTTGAGCAAATGGATGAGCCGGGTAAAGAAGAGAAACTTGAATGGAAGCTTATACCTGTTGGTCAACGGCTGGCTGGAACCTACATCAAAGGTGGGGAAGGGGTTTTCGATGATTTAGAGAGTTTTGAGAAAGATGACCAACCATACCTCGTAAAGGGAATGATTGAAGTTTTCGTCTCTAATGTGCAGATTCCTAAAAGCGAAGCTCAAAAGGAAACTAATGCTCGGGTAATTGACGGGATTAGAAGAGTTTTGGGTGACCGTCCAAAGTGTGGAGAGGCGTTGGAACATCTGGAATATGTTTTGGAGCAGTATTGGCAATTTGGGAGAGAACAAAGGACTCAAGCTTTCGAACAATTAAAAGCCCAGATTGAACAACAGGTATACGAGGTGCTAAGCAGACAAACGGGTGGTTCTCACCAAGGCATGAAAGTCAACGTTGAAGCGATGCCGGAATTTCAACAGCAATGGTTACGCATTTCAGGCCAACTCAACGTTCCTTATGAAACACATTTACAAGAATACAAGAAACAAATCATGGACTTGCTTTGAGTGTAGAAGGTCAAAAAAGGGGAGACCTGCCGAATGTAACAGCGGTAGGTCAAGCAACAGTGGTTCTAAAAGCTCCCCATAACAAGTTGGCAACTTTTGGTATGACCAAAGTTGAATATTATGTAGTGACAGATGCCATATATCAGGATGCGAATGATGATGCTGCAGAAGCAGTCATTAGGAAGGGTTTCGTATCAGTGGCACCACCAGCTGTAGTGACCCCGGGTTATATGCGTCGCTTAGAAGGATTTGGGGAGGACGCACTTAATTATTTTACTGGATTGGCACAAAAGTATGGTTCTAATTCACCGGGGTTACTGTATAGGTATTCCAATGATCATGTAAGCACTGATATTGTCGAAGGAAAATCCTTTGATGTAGCCAAGGGATTAACTGAGCGATTGGAATCTAGCAGTGACCAAACTGCAGTTATTATTGGAATAGACAATTTATGGGATATTTGTCTTCTCCAATTTGTTTTCGAATTTACGATGGCCTCCATAGAGAACAATATTAGAGAACTAGGAAGGTTGAGACTGATTGATCCAGAACCAGGGCTCGGTGTGCCCAGGGCTGCAATTAAAGATATCGAATTGTTGTTCGTTGAAACCTCCAAAGGCAACATAGATCCAAGTGTTTTGAAAATAGAATTAGACAGATGGCAGATTTTTGATCGATATCAAGATAGATTTTTGGCATTGTTTCGGAACAAAAGTTGATTTAGGACTTAATCGTCTTATATCGGTTTCACGCGATTATATATGAAGTTAGATAAGATTTGTGGGGTGCGTTGATATGTTGGATTTATTGATTGCAAATGGACTTGTTATTGATGGCACTGGAAACCCCGGGTTTTATGCTGGCGTAGGTATTAAAGGTGCGAGGATACGAATCTTGCGTGGCGATCTATCAATGGTAGAGGCAAATCGCACCATTGATGCCTCTCGGATGATTGTGTGTCCTGGATTTATTGATGTGCATGCGCATTCCGGTTTAATGATTTTGGCTGAACCAGAACATGAAGCCAAGGTGAGGCAGGGCGTTACAACAGAACTAATTGGAGTAGACGGGAATTCATATGCGCCATTCTTCAATCGTGCAGACTTTTTAAGTTTTGTTGAAATGAACGCTGGGTTAGATGGGAATCCGGAATTGTCTCAAAGATGGTCGAGCGTGGCCGAATATTTGATGTGTTTCGATAACAAAGTTGCTATTAATATTGCCTACATAATAGGAAATTCCCCTTTAAGGATTGCTACTGTTGGATGGGATGATAAACCGGCAGACAGGAATGAATTGAATAATATGAAAGCATTACTTAGAGAAGGGATGGAAGAAGGCGCTTTTGGTTTGTCTACTGGGTTAGATTATCCCCCAGGGAGTTATGCTGATACCTCAGAATTAATTGAGTTGTCCCATGAGGCAGCATTGTTGGGAGGGATTTATCATACGCATACTAGAAATTCCTTAGGTGACCGATTTTTAGACCCTGTTAAGGAGGCTCTTGAGATTGGCACTAAATCTGGAATTCCTTGCCATATAACTCACCTTTACCATAGGGTAGGGCACCCAGGAGGCGGGAAGGATCTGTTGGGGTTAGTGGAAGGAGCTCGCGGGAATGGACAAGATGTGACATTCGATTGCTATCCGTATCTATATGGAGGTACTCGTCTAACTATATTATTTCCTCAATGGAGTCAGGATGGAGGACCTGAAAGGTTTAAACAGGTTCTGGGTTCGGAGGAAGGAAGAGCAAGACTTAAGATGGATATGTTTACACGAGGAACCTCATATCAAGATATGTGGTTAACTTATTTTAAGAAGGCGCACAACCATAGGTTTGAAGGCAAGTCCATAGCTGAAGCGTCTATTATTTGTAAAAAGAGTGAAGTTGATACAATGTGCGACTTGCTGTTGGATGAGGACCTGCAGGTTTCTTTTGTAATGGCTGGAGTGAATGGTAAAACCTTGCCGCAATTTGTGACCCATCCTATGTCTATGGTGGGTAGTGATGCACTGCTGATAGGGGATTTCCCGAGCCCACGAAGTTATGGAACTTTTCCCACTATATTAGCCGAATACGTCCGAGAAGAACGGCACATGGATTTACCAGAAGCGATTCGCAAAATGACTTCTTTCCCAGCCCAACGGTTAGGGATATTGAATAGGGGACTTCTGAAGGATAATATGTCGGCGGACGTAGTAATATTTGACCCTAAGCGAGTTGGCGCTCCTGCGACCAGATCTGAACCCAAGCAATTCGCGATTGGTATTAATTATGTGATAGTAAATGGATCTATCGTTGTTGAAGATGGAACTCATACCGGAGCTTTGGCAGGTCAGACAATTAGAAGAGGTAGAAACGGGGACTAAACATAACGAGATAAGCCTGGATCTATATTGCCTGTTCAAACCTAATGTTCTTCGAGATTTAGTTGTCCACCACTTTTAGGTTGTTCCACATTCCTGTACGCCGCCGCTTGTATTCGTCTTCTAATAGGCCCATAACTGTAGAATTCTTCCATTCACCATTTAGGAAATGTGTACTTCTGAGACTTCCTTCTATTGTAAAACCCAGTCTTTTGAATAGATGCATAGCTATATGGTTGTATTCAGGTACGTCTACCCATATTCGGTGTAGTTCAAGCTCAAAAAATACTGTGTCTAGAAATTGAAGCACAGCCATTTGGGCGTAGTGATGACCCCAGACAGCCCGTTTCCCGATAAGTATAAATAACTCTGCTTCCTTTAATGGAGGGTTTATAAGAATCTGTATTTCTCCAATATGACCATAGCTATGCGCGTAGATAGACTTGATTATGCGTTCTGTGTTATTGAAGATATAATTCCAGTTCTCCTCATCCGTATTGACCGCTGACCTAGGGTCATAGCCAATATGTGAAGGAGTTCCATCTGCTCTCTTCCCATACCACATGCTGTTCACAGACGTGTCTTCAAGCCACGATGCCATTCTAAAGACATCGTCTCTTGTGACGGCGGTTAGTTGAATTGCACTACTCAAGGGATATTGGTTGTTAAATCCATATGCTAAAAAACTTGGGTTGGATTTTACTACACCCTTTGGACTGAATCAAACAAAACTAGGTTTTTGCACTTTGGGTGATGTTCTGAGATTATACTAAAACCATGTTGTTTTATGATGTATTTTCTACCCCATTAGGTTGGTTTGGGATTTTACTTTCCAATCATGGGGTGCGGCGTTCAAGTTTAGGGCCTACCAAAGGGGACGCTATACAGCGTATTGGCACTGAGATACAAAACGCTTCTCAAAGCAATTCGAAATTAGTGAGGACAATCCGTGAAATAGTGCATGCATATTTTACGGGAACTGGGTTCGCATTAGACCAATTGCCATTGGATATGCAAGGTATGAGTCCATTCGCTAGAGACTGCTTAATGGTCTGCAGGTCTATTCCTGTTGGTGAGACGCGAAGTTATTTGTGGATTGCAACCGAATTAAAAAGACCTAAAGCGGCCAGGGCAGTCGGTGGGATCATGGCCAGGAATAGGCTTCCAGTGGTGATTCCCTACCATCGTGTTATAGCTAATTCGGGACAACTACATGGGTATTCTGGGGGGCTAACTTTAAAACGGAAACTTTTAACATTAGAGCAGAGCTCTAATTAATGGTAAACCAAATTAAGGACATATAAACCACAGCTACCAAGGGTGGTTTTTTAATGATGTGGGCGAGATAATCTATGGGATCCGATTCTGTTGACCAACAAACTTATTGTGTTGGTGTGTCGACCATGTTATCCACGGTTGTTGGATTTCCGTAGGAGACTTTTGATTCGCCAATGAAGGAAGACAATTGTTGATGGAGCTCGTTAGAATACCCCACGGTTATGGGCATTTTTAGGCGAACTTGTTGGTTCCCACTCCTTATATCAAAGACAAGGGGATTCTTGCCTGGGAACTTGAGCACGATGTCTATGATACTTCGCAATAGATTGGAGTCATGGGCGGGGTCATCTGATTCCATTATCACTATGGTTAGAGTTTTAAAGTTGGTGTCAATTGAAGCTAAACTGGCCTGTGGGGAAAAACCTTTGTTGTCGACACCATTGTGATCACCTTGCAAGTCATATTCCCGAGCGGCGTCACAATATATTGATATGGTTTCTGAACGGACTACTACTTTGCCTTTAATTTGCAGGATATTGCCTTCTTTCCATGCGTCCCTTGTTCTGCTTAGTGCGTCCGGCCAGACTAGCACCTCGATGTGTCCTCCTAGAAGTTCTATTGATGCGACTAGGTAATTCTGGCTATTTCGGGTAGTGAGTTCTCGAGTTAACGAGAGTTGGCCTAGTAGGGTGACGACTCGACCTTCCATTTCTTTGGTTAGGGCACTTAAAGTGGTGATATGGCCTGGATAATCTCTTGCTATGAGACTGCTTAGTGGACTTGGTGTTAGAGTCACTCCTAACAGCTCTCTTTCCCATGATAATTTTTCGCCAATCTGGACATCGGAGGAGTCCAATTGTATATCAATGTCAGGCATGGAGTCTTGGCTAGCATGCCCTTCAAAAAGGTTAGTTTGTCCCGTGCTTTTCATTTTATACTGCATTTGGGAGTGAGCCAAAATAGCGTCTATCGAGTTCAAAATAGAACCGCGATTTCCCAGGGAATCAAAGGTCCCTGCTTTGATTAAACTTTCTAAAGAGCGTCTATTTAGCCCAGTCAGGTTGGCTTTTCTTGAAAAATCTCCTATTGATTTATATATCCCGTTTTGCTCCCGTGATCCTATAAGAGTAGTGACTCCAGTTGATCCTAGATTTTTTATTGCTGCAAGGCCAAAGCGAATGCCTGAATCACCACCGCCATCTTTGTTAATCGCGAATTCCACTTCACTAAGGTTAATATTGGGCGGGTGAATAGGAATGCCCATGCGCATACATTCAGTTATAGCATTTGCCATTCTTTCTGGATTGTCCCGTCGTGCATTTAATACTGAGGTCATGTACTCTAACTGGAAATTAGCTTTGAAAAATGCGTTCCAATACGATATCAAAGCGTAGCTGACGCTGTGGGCCTTATTAAATGCATATCCAGCGAATGGTTCAATAAGCTTAAATATTTCCTGGGCTTGTTTCGACGTAAAACCTTGGTTTTCAGCTCCTTTGATGAACCCTTGCCTTTCCTGGCGCATTAACTCCGGAATCTTTTTGCCCATTGCTTTACGGACTATGTCAGCTGAGCCCAATGTGTAGCCGGCAAAAGTTTGCAGAATTCTCAGAACCTGATCCTGGTAGACTATGACACCGTACGTGTCTTCGAGAATAGTATCTAAGCTAGGGTGTGGGGATTTAACAGGGATCCTAGCATGTTTAGAATCGATAAAGGTTGGTATTTGCTCCATAGGCCCGGGTCTGTAAAGGGCTATCATAGCTGCTACATCACTGACAGAGGATGGTTTCAGTTCTTTTATATTCCTCTGCATTCCTTCGCTTTCAAGTTGGAATACCTCGTTGGTAAGACCGGAAGATAATAATTCAAATGTAAGGGAATCATCCAAAGGGATTTCATTTAGGGAAAGTTGCAGGCCCCTATTTGCCTTTAGTAATTTTAGCGTTTTATCTATAATGGTTAAATTGGTGAGACCCAAGAAATCCATTTTTAGAAGTCCAAGCTCTGCTATATTTTGCATCCCATATTGGGTCATAGCGATCTCATTACCATTTCCTGATTTCACTGGACGCTGAAGGGGGATAAGTTGGGTAAGGGGTTTTTCAGAGATAACTACTCCGGCCGCGTGAGTGCTGACGTGATGGGATATGCCTTCTAATCCCTTAGCATTTTCTAACAAATCTCGGACTGTTTGGTCTTTATTGTAAATCTCCTTCAGACTAGGGACTTCTTTAATAGCCTCATCTATTGATGTTGTCCTAAAAGGAATCATCCTAGCTAATTTGTCCACCTCGCCATAGCTCATAGCCATGGCTCTGCCTACGTCTCTGATTGCTCCTTTCGGGCCAAGCGTACCAAAAGTTATGATTTGGGCGACTTTGTCACTTCCGTATGTTTTAGTTACATAGTTCAGAATTTCCTCTCTGCGATCATCTTGGAAGTCCATATCAATATCTGGCATTTCTTTACGCTCAAGGTTGAGGAAACGTTCAAATACCAAGTTATGAGCAAGAGGGTCTATCTCTGTCACTCCAAGGCAATACAGAGCCAGGCTGGCCGCTGCACTTCCTCGTACTCCCATTAGTATAGATTGCTTCTTAGCAAAATAGGCTATATCCCATACTACTAAGAAATAATTAGCAAAATTGGTTTGTCTAATAACTTCTAACTCGTATTGGAGTCTGTTTTGAGCATGAGCGGTCGGAGATTCATATAACCTTTCCAAGCCCTTCCAACAAATCTCGGCCAGGAAAGTGTCCGCATCAGAACCGTTTGGGATTGGATAGCTGGGAAGATGCATTTCACCAAATTGAATTGTAGTCTGGCACATCTCAGCTATCAGTTGTGTATTTGTTATAGCTTCAGGTAATTCATTAAATAACTTGGCCATTTCTATAGAGCTCTTGAGATAGAAAGAGTTATCTTCCATTTTTAATCTTCTGGGATCGTGAATAGTTGCGTTTGTAGAGATGCATATCCGCAAATCTTGAAAAGGAGCTTCCTCTATCGTTGTATAATGGCTATCATTAGTTGCCACAATTGGAATATCTAACGTTTTACTTATTGATATTAGACCCTTATTGATGGCTGGCAATTCTGGTATATGTGCATGCTCCTGGAGTTCCAGGTAGAAACGTTCTGGGAGGATTTCTTTGTACCACTTGGCCTTATTGATCGCGTCTTCCAATCGTCCCTCGCTGATTAATCGCGGGATCTTAGCGTTGGGACAACCTGATAAGACTATGAGGCCTTCTTGGTGTTCTTGCAACAATTCGTCATCAATTCGTGGGCGGTAATAAAAACCCTCTAAATGGGACTTGGTAGATAGGTGTATTAAGTTATTATATCCGGTGTTGTTTTGGGCAAGAACTGTTAAATGAGCCGGTTTCCTCTCAGAATTATCCTTAGTAAACCGACTTCCCTGAGCTTCGTAGATCTCGCATCCAATTATAGGATTTATGCCTTGTTGCCTACAGGCAGTATAGAAATCAATGACTCCATACAGGGAACCATGATCAGTTATGGCTAGTGATTTCATGCCATGATTTTTTGCTGCGGAAACTAGTTGAGGGATTCTACTCAAACCGTCAAGAAGACTGTATTCGGTATGAACATGAAGATGAGTAAACATAACTGTAAGACCGGTGCTAACGATATTATATACTTGACAGCAGGTCAAGTATTTAGACTTAATTTATATGTGTTCCACTAAATTGATGTGCATGTAGGCAATTGAACTTAAATGCCAATCATAATTTGGAACCCTGATTGACAATCGCAACCACGGTTCCTAAACTTATTAACCTAAACTAATGTTTAACATGCTACAGTAAATTAGATTTGGACTACCGATCTTCGCTGCATTATCTTTTTAGCCTGGTTGATTTAGAACGCCATGCCGGCTTAAAGCCTCCCAAAGTAAAGCTGGATTTGAATAGGGTTTTATACCTTTTGGGAAGACTAGGTAATCCGCATATGGAAGTGCCAGCCATTCATGTAGCGGGGACTAAAGGCAAGGGTAGCACCTGTGCGATGGTGACATCCATATTAGCCAATGCCGGGTATAAAGTGGGTTTATTTACTTCACCTCACCTGCATACTTTTCTAGAAAGAATTTCGGTGGGTGGGCAGCCTATAAAGCAAGACGAGTTTGCATCTTTAGTTGAGACCGTTAAGCCTTATATAGAAGAAACCGCCAAATTCGGGAGATATGGATTTGTCACTCTTTTTGAAGCGCTTACTGCAATGGCGTTTCTCCATTTCAAAAATATTGGAGCAGACTTTCAGGTTTTGGAAGTGGGATTGGGAGGACGCCTTGATTCCACAAATGTCATTAGCCCGTTGGTTACTGGGATAACGTCCATTAGTATGGACCATGGCGCCATACTGGGTGATTCATTAGAAAAAATAGCGAGTGAGAAAGCCGGGATAATTAAACGCAGAGTTCCTGTAATTTGTGCCCCACAACAGGATGGAGTTTTGAGGTTAATAAAAAGAAGGGCGAAAGACATGAACGCCGAGGTAACTATTATAGGGCAGGATCTACAATGGAGTGGATTAGATAGCGACTATCAAGGTCAACGATTCGTACTAATTGGAAGCTTAGATACATACAACTTATGGCTACCTTTGCTCGGCAAATATCAACTCGATAATGCCTCTGTGGCAGTAGGTATAATTGAAACTCTGATACACCAAGGACAGAATATTTCCGTTGAAAATATAGAAAAGGGGATATCTTCCGTGAGTTGGCCCTGTAGAATGGAGATATTGTCTGTCGATCCTATGATAATAGTAGATGGAGCTCACAATCCGGATTCTGTTCGCCGATTAAGTCAAACCTTATTGGAAATGGTAGAGCAAAGAAAGGTAATTATAATATTTGGTGTTTCGAGTGATAAGGATATAAGTTCCATGATAGATGAGTTAATGATTCTTGACCCAACAGTTATAATTACCAACTCCAGGCAGCCTAGAGCCCTGGTAGCTGATTCCCTTGAAGCTATGTTTAAGGAAAAGGGGTTTTCGGTTCGTGTCTCCGATAATGCTAATGATGCCGTAAAAATGGCCCAACAGCTTATTGGTAATGGTGCAATTCTAGTAGCTACTGGATCTCTATTTGTGGCTGCTGAGGTGAGGGAAGTAATAAAGGGATTAGAACCGGAATTATACTCAGATTTCCCAAAAAGAGGAAAATGATTATTTGAATGGGGGCAACTAATTTAATGGAAAGACCTAAAGTAGTAATAACTGGAATGGGAGCGGTAACGCCGTTAGGGATAGGGGCACAAAACTTTTGGGATCAATTAATTAGAGGCAAATCTGGCGTTGGCCCTATGACCCTTTGCGATCCATCTCCTTTTCCTTGCCAAATTGCTGGAGAGGCTACGGAGTTCGACCCACTTAATTACATAGATCTTAAAGAAATGCCGTCAAATTCGAATATGACGGAACTCTAGGGTCTGAGGTAGCTGTTGCCATAATTAACGAAAACGGAGACGAAGTTTTAGATCTCCGCAAAGAATGGTTGCCGAGACACATCTATGGCGAAGATGATTATAAATCAAGAATCCTGCAACTCACAAAAAGGCGCTATTACGGTGAAGATTCACAGGACAAAGCAGGTATCCTTCGCTATACGAAAGTTGTTAACGACCTAATAGACCTGGATGATATTCCAATCCCAAGCACTGAACGTGAGTTGTCTTGTCTTCTTTCGTTTTATTGGCAGGTAGACCAAACCTGCAGCACAATATCTGAGTTGCTAGACCACCTATCGGAAGGACATCAACCACAACCATCGACTCTAGCAACAATTCAAGTAAAAACGACCACCGCATTAGAACAAGGATTGCAATTAAACCCTGCAAATAAGAATCTCTTAGAAAACTTGGGCTTAACGATAAAATAAGTTATCATTGAAACGGAGGATGGGAACTACTTTTGGCACAAACCTGTAGCGAACTCTACAACCTATATTTATCGGATTCAAAAACGAACGGCCGTGAGGTATCTCAGGATATTAACCGGTTTGTCCAGTGGTGTGGAAAAACCACGTCCATAGATCGGCTAACTCCGCACACTATTGCCAACTATGCTGCATGGATTGGCATACAAGGTGGCGATGTTCCGAAGAAGCTTATACCAGTAAAAGCATTCCTAGCATATTTGAAGAAACATGAAATAATCCAATTTAACCTAGCCTCACACCTTCGGGCACCTAAAACCAGAACCAGATCCAAAGCAGCGGCAGCTGCTGCAAATGACAGGGCCGAGCTTACCCGTGAAGGATATGACGACCTAGTTGCTAGACTCAATGAACTTAAAGGTGAACGCGTTAACATCGTCGCAGATATAGGAAAAGCGATGGCTGACAAGGATTTCCGAGAAAACGCTCCTCTGGATGCAGCTAAAGAACGCCAAGGATTCACAGAATCCATGATACGCAATCTAGAGCACACACTCAGTAAAGCCGTCATAAGGGACTCAACTTCTAAGAGACATAAATTCGTTACTATTGGAACCAAAGTTAGCCTTAAAAATATGGGCCGGTCTGAAAAAGTAACATATACTTTGGTTCATCCAAGTGAAGCAAATATAAGTGAAGGCAAGCTATCCAGCGAATCTCCGGTTGGGAAAGCCTTGCTAAACCGACGGAAAGGGGATGAAGTGGAGGTTATTATTCCAAAAGGAACTATTCGATATAAACTGGAGCGAATACAGAACTAATCGTTTCACAGACTTTTACCCATTATTAACTCTCGTACTACTTCCTTGACGATGCAAGCAGGAACGTCTGCTCTTACAACAGGTTTACCGATATCAGATAGCAAGACCCATCGAATCTTTCCATCCATTCTCTTCTTATCCAAATTTATATTTACCAACAGTTGCTCAATGTCCAATCCTGGGCAATTAATTGGCAAATCAAATTTTTTTAGCAAATTCTCCTGTCTCTTTACAACATCTCTCTCAACCATGCCAAGTTTATAACTGATTTTGACAGCCGCTGACATCCCAATAGATACCGCCTCCCCGTGCAGAAAACTCCCGTAGCCGGTCATTGACTCTATCCCATGCCCAATGGTATGACCATAGTTCAACAAAATCCTTTTACCGAATACTTCTCGTTCATCTTGCCTTACTACTATTGCTTTAAGGGCAATACTTCGTCGAATTACATGTTCTACAATATCCCCTTTAAGGGCCATCAAATCTTTCCAGTTTTCCTCAAATACAGCTATTAATTCTTTATCAAAAAGCAACCCATGTTTTATCGCTTCCGCCCATCCCTCAGCCAATTCCCTCTTACCTAACGTCTTCAATGCCAAAGGATCAACAACTACTAGTTGCGGTTGATAAAATGCTCCCACCATGTTCTTGCCCTCGGGCAAGTTAACTGCCACTTTACCCCCAATAGAAGCATCCACCATGGCCGCCATACTGGTAGGAACCTGAACAAAATTCATTCCTCTTACGAAAGTAGCCGCTACAAAACCAGCCAAATCACCGACCACTCCACCTCCTACCGCAACTACAACGTGATTTCGTTCAGCTTTTAACCCTACTAACCATTGGTAAATCGAGTGGGCCATATCCAAAGTTTTACTTTTTTCTCCGCTAGGAAAAACAAAGCAATGTGTCTTTATTCCAGCATGCTCCAATGTTTCTTGGGCTTGGCGACCATAAATCGGAAAAACGGTATCATCACTTATTATGTATCCAACATCCGATAAATTCATATCGGCCAACAATTCACCTAGTTTACTAATACACCCAGGAGCCACCCGTATGTCGTATCTCCCAGTAGATCCATGTGATACAAAAGTAGCGACATCACTTCTAGTTTCCTCAGCAACACGAAGTTGTGGTCCTATCAGGTGCCAAGCTCTAATCACCTCGTCCGTCACCTCTGACGCGCTCAGGTAATCAGTGTTGACAGTCCAGTGGGTCAGTGCATATTTGTCTTGGCGCTTAGCCTTTACTCTTTCGATATTAGCTAGAATATCATCACCTTTTAACAAGGGTCGCTCCGAGTCAGGGTTAAGTCTTGTGCTTATATTAATACGTTTTAATATAGTTTCTGGCAGTCCCTCTAAGGTTACAACAAAAAATTCATCAAGTAATCGCATTCGTTGTGATTGAGTCAAACTAGCTCCTCCGCCCAAAATCATAACTATTTCAGTTTTAGGAAAAGCTTGGTCTATAATCTCAGCCTCAACCTCTCTGAATTTCGCTTCACCACATTCTTCAAAAATAGAAGAAGCAATCATTCCAAATCGCTTTTCTATTTCTGTATCAACATCTATAAAGTCCCAGCCCAGTACATTAGATACAAGTCTACCTACTTCAGACTTGCCTGTGCCTGAAAAGCCAGTAAGTGCGATTTTATGTTTAATGCTCTTCATAATATTAATTATAAATAAATAGCATCACCCATGGCGTGGAGCTTTTATCACCTTTTTGCTATGTTCCAATTCCTGGTTTGCTACGATACGAATCGCCATTTGCTTCACGTAATGTTCCATAAGTCTCCGCAAATGAGTGTCTCCTCTATAATCCGCCTCCGCAATTTCATCCACCCTTTGGGCTTCTCTCAGAGACATGCATGTTTCAAATGAAGCCTGGCTTTCTCCATCATATACAGCTAAAGCTTTCCCACCACGACTAGTAACTACAGCAAACGAAGGCACATCGGTAGGACCATCACCAATATAAAGCATATTATAAAATGGTATTCTCCGTTCATTGTCGGGCATATGATCATTTACATCTCTGGAAAAATCCATGTACTCCAAGCCCTTAGTAATTCTGAACAGATATTGCGTTTTCCCTGTATGACTAATCACACGCTTCGGCCAAAAAACTGTACCTGAGGAATCTTCGTCTAATTCGCACCCAAAAATCCTTTCAACTTGGTTATTAAGTACACTTCCTGTCAAAATAGCCTGTAAACCGGAAGTAACTATATAGTGTTCCAAAACTATTCCATGTCTTTTATATTCTTCGTTGTTTAAAAACCCGCCAAGTTCACTAAAGACATCTGGAACTCCAGGATATAATCTGAGATCTTGGCCCATTAACTTTAAATCACCATTGCCTAGACTTCTGAAATCAGGTGTTTCCAAAAGCAATCTTATCCATGCCATTTCATCATCATATAGGCGGTCTGCTTTAAGCCTATTCGTTTTTTCCCAAAATTCCTTTCCGTCCAGACCTAACCTTTTAAACAGGACATCATCCTGCATAGACCATGGGCTTAATGTCCGATCGTAATCATAAACTATAGCTATAATATTCTGTGGTTGTGGCATAAATACTATTTTTTAAATTTTCTCGGCCCTACGGTGCCCATATAGTTTCGGTAATTTGCACGGGTCTCTTCTATACTATCTCCGCCGAATTTTTCCATAAACGCATCCGCTAATACTAAAGCGACCATTGCCTCTCCTATCACTCCTGCGGGAGGAACCTGACATACATCCGAACGTTCATAATGAGCTTGCACTAAAGCACCGGTATCCAGATCGACAGAAGGAAGCGGATTTCTCAACGTTGATATAGGTTTAATTGCAAAACGAGCAACCAGTGGCATGCCACTAGTCATTCCCCCTTCAGTTCCACCAGAACGATTAGTTTGTCTCTGCCACGGATGAGATAAATCTTCTACCGGTTCAATAACGTCATGTACCTCAGAACCACGTAGGTTTACAGACTCCCATCCATCCCCTATAGACACTGCTTTGCAAGCCGGTATAGACATCAGAGATTGCGCTATACGTCCATCAATTTTCCGGTCCCATTGAACGTGAGACCCTAATCCTATAGGCAGCCCCTCAGCCACTACTTCAATAACTCCTCCTACAGTATCCCCGGCTTCTTTGGCATCATCAATTGCCTTCATCATGTCAGCCTCTACTGCAGAATCCGCACAACGTACTGGAGATTTCTCTACTTTATCCCAATCAATATTTGCAGAATTGCTGGCCCAAACACCACCAATAGACAATGAGTGGCTATGTAAATTTATCCCAAATTCTTCTAATAATCGTCGAGCTATTGCACCGGCCGCTACGCGCGCGGCGGTCTCCCGAGCGCTAGCCCTTTCTAATACATTTCTGACATCCGAATACCCATATTTCATTGTCCCCGGTAAATCCGCATGGCCCGGCCTTAATCGAGTTATTCTCTCTATAGTCTCGGCAACGGGCTCCACGCTCATAATATCAGTCCAATTTACCCAGTCTTTGTTCTCTATCGTCATTGATATCGGGCTACCTAAAGTCCGTCCATGCCGAACACCAGATACAATGTGAGCCATATCCTGCTCTATTTCCATGCGTCCACCCCGCCCATAACCTTTTTGCCTACGAGTCATTTCTATACCAATATAGTTTTCCGAGATCTCTAAACCCGCGGGCATGCCTTCAAGCAAAACTACCAAACCTTCCCCATGTGATTCACCAGCTGTAAGAAAACGAATCATATCAGATATATTTCTCCTGCGTTTTTATGCTTTTCCCGACATTTGCGTAGCTTGGAACATTACTTCTATAGGGGCTTCCTTAGAAGTCCATTTTTCAAAAGCAACAGCACCTTGATACACGAGCATCCACATGCCACTCATTATTTTAGCTCCAGCCTTTTTGGCTTCTATCAATAAAGGAGTATTCTCAGGATTATACACTAGGTCGTAGACTAAAGATTTGTCAGAAATATTATTTGCCTTAATCAATGATTTGTTTGGTTCAGAACCACCTAACATTCCGACAGTAGTACATTGTACGATTAAATCCGATTCGGATGCGATATTGTTCATCTCCAAACTACCCATAGGTACCACTTTAGTCAATATATGCCCCAACTCCAATTCAAGAAATAATTTTGCAGCCCTTCCAACAGTTCTATTTGCAATGGCTACAGAATCTACATTTTGATTCCTAATAGCTGAAATGACGCCTCGTGCTGCTCCGCCAGCTCCCAAAACCAAAACTTTTTTTCCTTTGAGATCAAATTCAGCCTTCTCTCGAATACTTCTAAGGAAGCCCGACCCGTCAGTATTGTGCCCAAATAGATGCCCATCCTGATTGCACACCATATTGACAGCTCCAGCAGCCTCGGCTTCTATGGAAACGCCATCCAGCATGGGAATGATAGTTTCCTTGTGGGGAACAGTAACGCTAAAACCACTAATGTCGTTTTTAACTTTACGTGCTTCATTTACAAAATCATATAATTCATCCGGTTTAATATCCCATGCAATAAAATCCTTATTTAACCCATGATAAGCAAGTGCTGCTTTATGTAAAACAGGCGACATCGTATGTCCAATTGGATGTCCAATTATTCCTAATTTAGTTTTCAAACAAACCACCTTCTAGGATATAAGAATTCAATATCACAGCTGCTGAGGCAGCATCAACTAATCCCTTATTCATGGAAGGTTGGTGCCCAGCTTCTCTAACCAGTCTTTCGGCTTCTTTCGTGGAATAACGTTCATTCCATGTCCTAATAGGAATGTCTGTCACGGCAGACAAATCCTTAATAAAGCCCTCTATTTTTAATGCCTGGGCTCCTTTTCTACCCCTACTATCAAGTGGTAATCCAACTAATATAGATTTGACTTCATGTTTTATGACATATTCGCATATTTTACCCGAATCGTAGGCTCGCCCTTTCCTAACAAAAAATCCTATTGGGCTAGCAATAGTACATGTAGGGTCAGTAAGGGCCAGACCAATTCGTCGATCACCTACATCAAGTCCAAGTATCCTCAGGGATTTACCTCTCTCTCAACAATTTTGGGCACCAAACTCAAAGCCGTACCAAGGCCTTCAGTACGCTTCCCCCCAGCCTGAGCCAATTCAGCATTCCCGCCTCCACTTCCACCTATATGTTGGGCTATTTCCTTGATTATTTGTCCAGCTTTTAGCCCTTTTGCAACTAGATCCGGAGTGACCATAGAGATCAATAATGCCTTTTCATTTACTATTATGGCTAAGACCAACACCAAGCTAGACATCCTATTTTTGAGGGAATCTCCCATCTGTCTCAATGAATCAACATTAGTCATATTACAGCGAGTAGATAAAACATTTATACCGTTAACTTGGATAATTGACTCTACAAGTTTATCCGCTTCAGAAACAACATTTCGTTGTTCCGAGACAGCTATTTCTTTCCTCAAAAAGCTCAACTCTTCAACGAAATTGTTTAACCTGTTTTCCAATTCAGAATGTGGCACATCGAATCTGTTAGACAGCTTTTCAAGAAGCGTAGATCGTTCAACAAATAATCTTTCTGCACCAAATCCTGTTACTGCTTCTAATCTCCGCATACCACCACCAATGCCTGATTCACCTAGTAGAAAAATTGGTCCCACCTGGCCGGTTGCGTGTACATGTGTGCCTCCGCATAACTCCAAACTGAACGGTCCACTCGAATTGGAGGCTGACATTTCTACCACACGTACTTTCTCGCCATACTTATCTCCAAAAAAAGCGAGCGCTCCCTGTTTAATAGCTTCTGCATAAGTAGTTTCATGAACCATTACTTTCAAATCGTCTCTAACGCGTTCATTAGATAGGGATTGGACCGACATCAATTCTTCATTAGTCAATGGACCAACATGGCTATAATCAAAGCGCAGTCTCTCTGGTGCTACTAATGAACCAGCCTGCCTTACATGAAGCCCCAAAACCTCACGCAATGATGCATGTAAAATATGTGTACCACTATGGTTACGGGCCGTATCAATTCGTCTTCTCATGTCAACTGTTGCTATGACTTCGTCATTAAGGCAGATATCTCCAGAAATTACTTGACCATAATGGACAATTAGACTGGCCAAAGGGCTTTGTGTGTCGAAAATTTGAACTACACCATTAGGGCCCTCTATAAACCCAGTGTCCCCTACTTGCCCGCCACCCTCTGGATAAAACGGAGTTTGGTTCAAAACCAATTCGATCTTCTGGCCACATGAAACGTTTTCTACTGGTTTGTTTTCGTACAGAAGCCCAAGTACTATGGCGTCCTGTTTCAACGCTTCATACCCAACAAAAGTCACATTCTTATGATCTAAAACTGCATATTTATCAACTATAGCCATACCACCTCCAATAATATGCGCGGCTTTTGCAGTTTCTCTGTGTGCTCCAACGGCTTTATCAAATTCCTCTAAATTAAGCCCCAAACCGGACGCCTTTCCAATCGAAAGAGTCTCCTCCACCGGGAATCCATGGGTATCCCAAAGATAAAAAGCTTCATCTCCGGTAATTCTATTTTCAAACTGCTCCAATATAAGCGTTTTTAGCATCAATAAATCAGCTTTATCATAAGCCGCCTGATTAATTAATAGTCGCCATTGTTCGAGCATTTTTCTGACTGCATGTTCAATGCCGACTTCAACAAATGGCTCAATTGGTGGCACTTCCCCACCGCTAATCGAGGCAGTTTGCTCAATGCGTTGATCCAGATAGCCTCGCACCAGTCTCAAGATTAGGTCCTGATTATTGATGGAATCCTTTTCAACAATATCTTTAATATACATGTCGACTACGGCAGGCGCATTTACAGAGTACCAATGCCTTACCCCAATCATGCCGTTAAGAATTAGAGCTCCTCTTTCTACTGCCTGACCAAATTTTTCGTCCTCCCTATCCAACACCTTCAGAATAAATTGTCGGTTGTCAGATAGTTCCCCATACACATGTGAGGATTGGCTAATTACCGAGTCTGCTACTTTCAACATGAAACCCTCTGTCATTCCCAAATTGCGTCCATATCTAATAGCCCTTCGTATGATTCTACGCAAAACATAACCTCGTCCTTCATTACTAGGTATTACTCCATCAGAAATTAGAAAGACACAAGCTCTCGTATGTTCCACTACAACCCTGAATGCATAGTCTATTTCATCGTTGATTCCATAATCTTTTTCAACCATAGAACCAAAGTCAGACAAAAGTTTGGAGAACACATCTGTATCATAAACATTAGATTTACCTTGCAAAACTGAAGCTGCTCTCTCAAGCCCCATTCCTGTATCAACACACGGTTTCTTAAGTAAAGTACGTTCACCCTGTGTGTTCTGGTAATATTGCATGAATACCAAGTTCCATAATTCCACGAATCTTCCACAATTATGGTTGGGATGACAACCGTTAACATCCAAAGTGGTTTTCCTGAAATCCCGACCACACCCAAATGCTATCCCAAAATCGAAATGCAATTCCGTGCACGGCCCTGTAGGACCTTCCTCACCTGCCGGTCCCCACCAATTATCCTCATCTCCATACCGAAAAATATTGCATCCTTCAATCCCTATTTCCTCTTTCCAAAAACCGTATGTTTCCTCATCCTCTAGATAAACCGTTACAAAAATAGAATTCTTTGATAAACCAAAGCCTTCTTCAACAGATGTAATGAATTCCCATGCCAATCTTATAGCCTCGTCCTTAAAATAGTCTCCAATGCTAAAATTTCCTAGCATTTCAAAAAAGGTAAGGTGTATCCCATCTCCCACTTCATCAATATCAGTTGTGCGAAAACTTTTTTGGCTCGAGGTTAACCTTTCAGCGGGAGGTTGCTGTTCTGCCATAAAGAATGGTTTAAAGGGCACCATTCCAGCACTCGTGAATAATAAAGTAGGATCACCTGCCGGCACTAACGATGCACTGGGCATGCGCAAATGACCCCTTCTTTCAAAAAACCTTAAAAATGTCTCTCTGATTTTGTCTGTAGTAAACATCCGTGCTCTCAATGCAAATAATGTACTTCTAAGTTTATCCCTATGAGCATTTTTGAACAAGATCCTAGGAAGCTATATAAACATCTTATCCAATATTGACCGAACACCTAAGTTGTCGTAACATCAGACTTAAATCACCACTTAGGAGCCCAAATGCTGTCAAGTGTAATCAGTAAAATTGAAAAAGCCCGACGTTATTCTTTAGAAAAGGACAGAATCCAATTTAATAACTTTAAAGCTTCAATAAGAGGAGATAACCGTCAACACTTGATTACATACGAATACGGCCAGTGGTCATGTGATTGTGTATTCTTCACTGAAAACATGGTCTGCAGTCACACTATGGCCTTCCAAAGACTTTTGGAACCAATGCTCTTATAACGCGATTCTTTCAGACCACCTCTTTCCATATTAACCATCATTACTCGTGATATTAAAAGCATCATCTATCGCATTCGTTGTCAGCTTACTGTGTCTGATCATACCCGTTGTACATCTATTATCTGGACCCCTCGCACCTGCTATTGGTGGATTCGTGGGAGCTGGCACTATAGCCTCCAAAAAAACCCAGGCTCCCTTCATAGGCCTCTCATTGGCTATTTTTTGGGTTGGAATTGTTCTGGTTTTATACTTATTTAAATTAGCTTACCCTGATTTTTTTTCATTCATGGGAAACTCCTTACTAATCCCGATCTTAGTAGTCTTCCTATGGGCTAGCACACTCGGAACCTTAGGAGCAACCATGGCTAGTAATAAAGGACATTGACGTCAATCATTTGTGTAATCTGATCACCCGTATAGTTGACTGCACGCAACGAAGTTTTTGGTTACCCCTAACATCATTTGCTATGGCCAAAATATAGGGAGCACGACCAATATGCTATGGACAAATAGTTTGAAATACCATCAAAGCATTAAACAGATTCGCGATATTTTTTAAACACAAGACAAGCGTTTTGGCCACCAAACCCAAAAGCATTTGAAAGGACTGTTTCTACATTCTGCTCCCTATAGACATTCGGCACATAATCCAAATCGCAATCTGTATCAGGGAACTCGTGATTTATTGTAGGGTGTAGAATTCCATCTATAATCGACATCACACAAGGTATTACCTCAAGGGCCGCAGATGCACCAAGGGAATGTCCTATCATAGATTTAGTAGAACTGACAGGAATGCTTTTGGCATGCTGGGCAAACAATTTCTTGATCGCTATCGTTTCAGCTAAATCGTTTAGCGGAGTTGAGGTTCCATGAGCATTAATATAATCTACATCTCCTATAGCAACTCCTGCATCCGACAAAGCTAACCCCATAGCTCTCGAAGCTCCAACACCAGATTCTTGCGGTTGAACCAAATGGTAGGCGTCAGACGTCGAACCGAACCCAGCCAATTCGCATAAAATGCGGGCTCCTCGTGCTCTAGCATGGTCGAGTGTCTCGAGCACTATAACTGCCGCTCCTTCAGCAGGCACAAATCCATCTCTCATCGAATCAAATGGCCGGCTTGCCTTTTGGGGCTCATCGTTACGGGTAGTAAGCGCTCTCATCGAGCTAAAGCCGGATAGGCCTAGTTGGCTAATACCAGCCTCCGTTCCTCCAGTGATCATCACATCAGCCGTACCTCTCCGTAAAACTTCTAGCGCCTCACCTATCGCCTGATTAGAAGCCGAACAAGCCGTGATGACGGTGGAATTGTAACCCGTACAACCAAATCGTCGACTAACATTAGAAGCTGCCATATTGGGTAGAATCATTGGCATAAAAAACGGAGATATCTTCATGCCTCCTCTTTCAACTAGAGTTCTACACCCATCCTCAGTTGTAGGAAATCCACCATTTCCGTTACCAAATAGGACTCCT
>VEXD01000007.1 GCA_009391235.1 SAR202 cluster bacterium AC-409-J13_OGT_754m | reverse complement strand
TTTATGCTATTCCGAATCAGAATTCAACCGTTATCATGATTATGACTAAGTACATTTTTGTTACTGGAGGCGTAGTAAGTTCCGTAGGAAAGGGCGTGACTGTCGCTTCAATAGGTCGTCTATTGAAGAATCGCGGCTTTTCTGTATCGGTAATTAAACTTGATCCATATCTTAATGTTGATCCAGGAACCATGTCTCCGTACCAGCACGGGGAGGTATTTGTAACCAAAGATGGGAGTGAAACCGATCTTGATTTAGGTCATTATGAAAGATTTATAGATATTGAACTTACTCGTTCGTCAAATCTTACGGCTGGACAAATATATTTATCCTTGATTTCCAAGGAACGCCGTGGGGATTATCTAGGTGGAACTATTCAGACCGTCTCTCATGTTACTAATGAGATCAAAGAGCGGATTAGGACACTTGCCAACGAATCCAAAGCTGATGTGGTGGTGGTTGAAGTTGGCGGCACAGTAGGGGATATAGAAGGCCAACCATTTTTGGAGTCCATACGACAGATGCGGAATGAAGTTGGCAAGGACAGTGTTTTTTATGTTCACCTGACTCTTTTACCTTATATTACAGCTACTGGTGAATTAAAAACAAAACCTACACAGCATAGTGTAAAAGAGTTAAGAGCTATTGGTATCCAGCCTGACGCCATAGTTTGCAGGAGCGATCATCCTGTTTCAGACAGTATTAGAGAAAAAATTGGTTTATTTTGTGATGTTCCAGTTAAAGCTGCGATACCTCTTCTAACAGTAGACAATATTTATCGAGTACCTATGATATTAGAAGAATGGGGGTTGGGTGACTTGCTAGTTGACTCTTTGAATTTAAAGCCTGGACCATGTGATATGGCTGAATGGAAGTCCATGGTAGACACTATGCGTTCACATCGGAATAAAGTGACAATTGCCATGGTCGGTAAATATGTTGAACTTCGGGATGCTTATATATCTGTAAGAGAAGCACTGCAACATGCAGGCTTTTATCATGACTCTGATATTGATATCCACTGGATTCGAGCCGAAGATATAGAAATTGAAGGCCCTGGCCCGTTATTAAAAACAGTATCAGGTATAGTAGTTCCTGGTGGGTTTGGAAGCAGGGGCGTTAAAGGAATGGTAGAAACGGCTCGGTACGCTAGGGAAAATGGTATTCCGTACTTTGGTCTTTGCTTAGGCCTTCAGGTTATGGTTATAGAATATGCCAGGAATGTATTGGGTTTGAGTGATGCCAACTCTTCCGAAATGGACGAGCAGTGTGCAGAGCAGGTGGTGCATATTATGCCAGACCAGATCAATATATCTGAGAAAGGTGGAACCATGAGGCTTGGCGACTATCCTTGTTCCTTGCTCGAAGGAACGCAAGCCCATAGAGCCTATGGGTCAGTACTTGTTTATGAGCGTCATCGTCATCGATATGAACTAAATAATATTTATAGGGAATCTCTTGAAAATGCAGGACTTATCGCTAGTGGGTTGTCACCAGATGGAAATCTTGTGGAGATATCTGAAGTAGAGGGCCATCCTTTTATGGTAGGCACTCAATTTCATCCCGAATTTCGTTCTCGTCCCAATAGGCCTCACCCATTATTCAGAGATTTTGTTGGTGCTGCCATCCAGATCTTAAGGGACGGGTCCCAATCGCCACTTCCACTTGAGCAAGTTGAATCTGTGCAACATGGAACAACTAATTTAATCGAATGATGCGTCTTAACTATGATTAATAAAACAGATGTTTTAGCAACAGATCAGCTTGGAGGTTTGAATTGAAACTTTTCTTGGATTCTGCTGATGTAGATGAAGTCCGCAAAGGCATATCTTTGGGAGTCGTTACTGGTGTGACTACTAATCCTTCACTTGCTGCTAAAGCGGGTGTTGGAGGCATGGAATCTTATAAGGCTGCTGTTCAAGAAATTGCGAATATGGTTGATGGACCCATTTCAGTTGAAGTAATAAGCACAGATGTAGAAGGTATGATCACTGAGGGGGAAGATATCGCAACGTGGATTTCTAACCCTTGGGTGAAAATTCCCAGTACGTTGGACGGTTTCAAGGCAATGTCAACTTTGGCGGCAAACGGTATCAAAATAAACCAAACGCTTTGTTTTTCTGTCAATCAGGCAATTTTGGGAGCTCAAGCTGGAGCGACAGCAGTTAGTCCATTTGTTGGAAGATTGGATGATGTTGGCCAGGATGGTATTGGGCTTGTTTCAGAAATAGTGGATATTTATTTGAGTTATGGAATACAGACTGAAGTTTTGGCCGCTAGTATTAGACATCCCTTACACTGTGTTCAGGCTGCTAGTGCGGGTGCACACATAGCGACAGTTCCCTATAACGTATTAGTTGATATGGCCAAACATCCACTTACCGATCAAGGAGTACAGAGATTTTTGAATGATTGGGGCAAATCCTCTGCTAATTAATAGTGGTTCAAATAAAAACCTAGATGCCCTTGCGGCGTTTAGGATCAAATCCTAGGAAAAAGTGATTTAATTGACGAATGAAGAAATTCTAAACGTGTCCGATTTAGAGAAAAATGGCCGGCCAGAACTTTTAACCATTGCTCAGTCTATGGACTTAGACAAAAATGGAACCTTTGGTGGCCTTCGTAAAGAAGAGATGGTTTTACGTATTGTTCATGGCTTTCAGAATTCTCAGGGATTGCGTGGTTCCGGAATATTGGAACTTATGCATGACGGCTATGGATTCCTTCGACAAAATGGACTTAAAGCCGGACCAGGCGATATATACGTTTCCCAATCACAGACGAGAAGATTCGGTCTTAGAAGCGGGGATACTGTGCTGGGTCAAGTACGGGCTCCGAGGGGAGGGGAGCGTTATTTTGGGCTAGTTAGAGTGGATAAAATAAATGACCTTGATCCTAATGAAGCTAAGTTAAGACCTGCTTTTGAGGATCTCACCCCCATATTCCCAAACGAGAAAATTATACTTGAAACAGGACCAGATAATTTAACAACTAGGATGATTGATGTATTTGCCCCTATAGGCAAAGGACAGCGAGGGCTTATCGTTGCTCCCCCTAAGGCAGGCAAAACAACGATATTGAAGGAAATAGCTGCCGGAACAGCGGAAAATCATCCAGAGATATTAATTATGGTCGTTTTAATTGGAGAGAGGCCCGAAGAAGTTACAGATATGAGACGATCGATAAATGGTGAAGTATATGCCTCTACATTTGATGAATCAGTTGAAGATCAATGGCGTTTAGCGGACATGTCATTAGAAAGAGCCAAGCGATTGACTGAATCAGGCAAAGATGTACTTCTTCTCATGGACAGCATTACAAGAGCAACTCGAGCGTGCAATCTGGCGTTACCTAGTAGTGGACGTACCCTTTCTGGTGGAATTGATCCTGTGGCACTTTATCCTCCAAAGAAATTCTTTGGGGCTGCTAGGAATGTTGAATTTGGAGGAAGCCTAACAATCATTGCTAACTGCCTTATAGACACTGGAAGCAGAATGGATGAGGTAATATACGAAGAGTTTAAGGGTACAGGGAATATGGAACTGCATTTGGAGAGAAGATTGGCTGAGAAAAGAATTTTCCCAGCAATTGATATAGGACGTAGTAGTACTCGAAGAGAAGAATTGTTTTATGATGACACCACAACCCAACAAATTCTATTGTTGAGAAGGATGGTAGGATTATTAGGTGGTGATTCGGTAAATGGAAATGATGTCACCGCTACATTATTAGAGCGGTTGAAGGAACGCCCAACAAATGCAGACTTCCTTACAAATCTTGCAAGGGATGCGACTCGTAACAAATCTCGTTAGTTTGGTTTATTGATATGCCGCTTCCATTTAATGTGAAATACTTATGTTATATTGCTTGACTTTGAACTTAATGGTTGTGTATAGTCTCGACTGGTCCGATAGCAAAGGTTGGGCCGAATCTTGCGCCTGAGAAAAACGTCATTAGAAATCGGTGGCATAGTGAGTGATAAGATACTTATATCAGCTACTACAGCAACGACGAATGGCGTGCCAAAATTCGGCAACTTTGGACTCCCTAGAAATGAGAAGATAGTTTATCATTTTAAATTTCGAGCAAAAATGCTCAAAACAGGGGGTTAATGCAGCTTTTTCCGTGTTATAATGTTCTCCATCAGGTACGCCTATTGGTTATAACTGGTCATTACCTGTAGACGACTTGTATTTTGACATGTATCATATATACGTTGAAAAAAGCACTAATTCTTAAACATTCAGTTACAAGGGGGATAAAGTGAGAAAAAGAACGAATTGGATTATTCCTGGCTTTTTGGTCATGGTGTTGGTTGGGATCCTAGCGATCCTACCTGCATCCGCAGCGCCTTCTGGGGCAACCGGTACAATCGCATTGACCGGTGGTCACAATGGCCTGTTTTACTCTGACCAGACTGGCTTTAACATAGCGACTGCAACGGTGACAGACGCCGATCTCAGCTCGCAGAGGACCGGTAAGATCAGATTTCTTGATGCAGCCGATAACGCTGTAGCATTTGATCTGGATGCTGGCAGCGGTTTCGTTACCGCGACAGGTATCTTAGAAGGGGAAATAAAGAAGACGGACACGTTTACCGCGACAGCGAACCAAACAGTGTTTACGTCAACTAAAAAGCCCCGTGATGCAGATGGCGATGGTGTGCTCGATACAGGCGTCCTTGACGTACAAGTCAAGAAGAACGGTGTTGCTCTAGTAGCAGCCGACTACGCGACTGTATACGCCACTGGGGTAACTACCTTAGCTGCAGGAGCAGCGGTAGGAGACAAAATTGAGATTACTTACGAGTACTCAGAGTTTGTCAACCAAACAACTCCAATAGGTGCTGCTGGTGTAACTAGCTTTTTGTACGGTAACACTTACGCCAACGCAACTGTGTCGAAACTAGTAGTAGCAGCTGACTCAGCTACTTCTATAGTTACGACTGCAACTACACCGGCTATCGCTGGTGCGGTTGATGACGTTATCATAACCTTTAAGTATGAGGTTATAGATAGCACTGCGAAACTGGTGACTTTTGCTAGTCCTACGCTCTCGGCTAAGGGCTACACCAGGCAGATAACTGGTACTGAGACTACTGCAACTTCCAACGCTTTCACAGCTAAAGTAGCAATGTTCTCAGGCGCTGACTTTGATAAAATCTACGCTGCTGCCAATCTAGGCGGCGTGACTCATGTCGACGGCATCGAAGCTGCCGCTGGAATTACAGGCACGGGTCTAGTCGCAAGAATTGGTGCAGCCGCAACAGCATTAGGAATTTCCGCACATGACGTAGCAGGCACAGACGATACGTTTGTAAGCCTGATTGTTCCTGTAGCAGATGGTGAAGTACTCACCGCAACCTACAGTGATGGTGGAACTTCCAGAGCGGATAGCGCTGATATGGACATGAAGGCTCCAACTGTAACAGTAGTTGGTCCTTTAAGCGGATCTTACACCAATAACCTCGCCCAGACTCTCATAGTAGATATAACGGACGAAGTTTCTGCTGGTGGTAAGGCGTCTGGTCTAGTTAAGGCCAACGCACAGTCCATAATGGTCTTGGATCCAGGCGATACTGCTCCTAACGACGTTAACATTTCGGAGGCCCTGGAGCCATTGTTAGTGGCGTCGAATTCATTCCGAGTAAGTCGGAATATGACGTTCACCAGTGCTAACGAGGGAACCATAAAATGGTGGGCAGCTACTAAAGACAACGTGGGTAACGTTCCTTCGTTTACTGACAGCAGAACTGCTGCTCAGATAGCGAATGGAGTCGCTAACACAGCAATTAAGGGGTCTGGAGACCCGACGTCAACCGCTACGAAGAAAGCTTTACCGGGTAACACGGTAAGCTTAGTTCTTGACGTTACCCCAGCTTCCCCAACCACCAATCCTGGAAAGACAGGTGGTAAGGTTGATACAGCCCTAGCAGTTATTCCTACAGGTTCGCATTCTGCCGCTGGTGCACACACTACGGTGTTGACTGATGCCCAGGCCAGTTTCATAACCTCTGGAGTAGCAGCAGGTCATAAGGTTACTAACCTTACTGATGGTAGCTCTTGTACGGTCAATACTAGAACAGCAACTACGGTTACTTGTGCTGCTATTCTAACAAGCGGCCAGTCATTCAATCAGGGTGACAACTACAAGGTTACTAACGGTGGCTTGAATCAAATACTAGCCTCAAACTCCGCTACTAGTAATGTGGAATTTGAGTTCGATACCGGAACCGGTGGAGCAGGAATTGACTCTACTACGCTAACTAACAGCGACTTTACGGTAGTAGGATCCACAATTTCTTCCATAACCATAGGTACGAAGGTTTCCGGCAAACAGAAGCTCTTAATTGGATTAGCCGCAGCGTTAGACACTGCTGCCAAGCCAAAAGTAGAGTTAACAGGTGAGGTTAAGGACTTGGCTGGTAACACAATAGCCGCATTCTCAGGTACAGCTGGAAAAGCTACCTTAGATGGTCTGAAGCCCGTTGTTACTACTGCCACAATCACTGGTGGTCCTGCACAGACTTCCGTGACTGTAGCATTTAGTTCTGGTGAAGCCGCAGCTAATACCCCAGCAGTGACCGCAGCTCTTGTTGGTCACGACGGTGGAACTAGCTTGAATCAGGGCGGTACTGTAGCTGTAGGCGTAACGAGTACTGGAACGAACTCTTGGAGTGGCACTATTGCTAATAGTGCGATTGTAGGAGCTTCAACCGGTGGTATGGTAAACGTCGTAATCTCAGTTACTGACGCTGCTGGTAACGTTGGTACTTCGGGTATTGCTGACCCAGATGGAACCACAGCTGGTACCATCTCGGCCACTGCATTGACATTCCAGTTCGACCGTCAGCTTAACGAAGGCGTAAATGCTGTAGCCAGTGTGTTCGTGGTTAGTCCAAACACTGGAACTGCAGCTGTACCTACGACTGACGTAGCGAACCCATTCATCACTGTTAACTTCGATAACACGGCAGGAAACGGTGGTGAAGACAAAGAATACACAGTTACATCTGGTGGTGACCCAGATATAGAAGTCGATAGTCATAAGGGTGTTACTCTGACTGCGGCCTCTCTGACAGCCCCGGATGGAACAGTAACAGATGTTCTTGCCTCCATGAGCTCGGTAGACACCAACTCATACGTGTTTGCTTCTAGCGGAATGGCTGTAGGAACTCATAAGCTGGTTTTGAATGCTCAGGACGCGGCAGGTAACGTATCCACCAGTGTTGGCTCTACGACTCCTACCGCATTCACGTTGTCACTTAAAGTAACTGCGAGAGCAGATTACTCTCTGACCGTGAATCCTGGATTCAACTTGATATCCCTGCCAGCAGCTCCGTCTACGACAGCTATTGCTGACTTGCTAACTGACGCTACAGTCACGATGGCTATGACCTACGACAACCCATCAGGTTTGTGGCAGGTTGCTACCAGAGTTGACGGTGCATGGACGGGTAACCTAACTACCATTGATGCCAACCATGCTTACTGGATACAGTCCGGTAAACGGTTAACCATCAAGTTCCCAATCCCAAGGACGGCTGCTGGTACTGCGGTATTCCCGACAGTAATCAACGTCTACAAGGGATGGAACATGGTACCTGCATCTGACCCAGCACAGAGAGCTCAGGCAACTGCCATCGATGAAGATGCGTTGTTCTCAGGCTTAGACTGGGCAGCTGCTCAGACTTACAATCCAACAACGGCTAGTTACACAAAGGTAACGAAAGCTCAGGCTGGCTCGAACTTGGCTGTAGGTAGTGGCTACATGCTCTACGTCAATAAGGACGGAGTAATCATTCCGTAGTCGCAACTTAAAAGGTAAATCCTTAGAGAAGGACCCCCATTTGGGGGTCCTTCTTTTTTGTGGGATAGGAGGGAAATTCTGATATAAAGCAAATTATGTTTAGAATTGAGACTTAATTTACGCTTAATTTCCCATAGAATGGCCTTGGGCATTAAATAATGGATGAATGTGGGTCATCAGTATTGGAGAGATGGGATAGGACATCCTGGTAGTTCATATAAGGGGACATCTAGGATTTCTAATAGCGGAAAGCATGGAATATGGGAAATTTATACAGATTTGTATAGTTAATAGAAACCTTTGATTGGATGCTTGGAAGGCTTATGGGAATGGAAGCTATTTCTTATTGGTAACTAAATATGGTGGAAACGGTTGGCAATAAACTTACAGAAATGTGTACGGGCTTCGATATAGGTTTAGGATTTATCTAGGAAGCTTTATTCCTTATTCCAGTTGCCTTCAATGGAATTAAAGTTGAGGTCGCGGGCAAGGTAGTACTAGTGCACTGGACCTTTGCAAGAGGTTCTTGGGGAGTGGAGCCGAGTTCCTTTGTTATTGTATCAAGAGAATTCAAATCAGATGTTAGCCCTGGTACTTTATAGTGGATGGGTATTACGATTCTTGGTCCGAGAGTTTGGACTATGTAGGTCACATAACTCGGTTCCAGCGAACCACCCGATGGTAAGAATAGTACGTCAATAGGAGAGAATTGGCTAGCTATTGTGTCTGATATGGGGGTCTTAAGGTCCCCTAAGTGACACAGCTTGAGGCCTTCGATTTCCATGAAATACGTAGTGTTCCGGTGTTCTACCGGGTCATCAGACCCTTGTGACGTCATAACTCCCTTGATATACACACCAGACATAGCATATTCTCCAGGACCATCTATAGTCAGCTTTGCCTTTTCCAAGCCGTCCATTCTGCTATGATTTGGATCCATATTGCTAATAGTCACAATGTCGGGTTCTACTTTTCCAAGGCGTGTTTCTTTATTGTCTGGATATGGGTCTGTTAAAATTGTGACCTTATTAGTTTTGATACGAACGCAACAGTGGGCAAGCCATGTGATTTCCAAGTTATTAGTTTCTCCGGAATTTTGATATAAGTGCCCATGCAGTGGGCAGAGTTAAGGTTGCTAGGTATAATTTTATCAAATCGCCTAGAATGAAAGGATATAAACCTCCGACCAAAGTCTTTTCTAGAGTGCCTTCTCCAGCTATAAGATCCGATAGTGGTTTTCCAGCTGCAGGATGAATCCATCCAGAGCTTATTAGAAATGCTAACCATAAAAGACCGGGTAAGTATATTGCGGCGTTGCTTATAAAGAGACCCCCTATCAACCATGGTTTGCGGTCCCATCCGAGTTGTGCAAAATATCCAGCTACAAATGCAGCCATTATGAATCCTAATATATATCCTCCACTGCTCATATCCCATATGAATCCAGATGTTCCGTTCCATGGAAACAGGAAGTGGATTGGATTATTTGCAACCAGGGAACTGGCAGAACCAGGGGCGTATATAGGCAAAAACATTCCTGCTATTAGGTATATTGAGAGAGCGCCAACTCCTCTTCGGTAGCCCAGAGCACCACCGGCTAATAACACTGCGAAGGTTTGTCCCGTTATTGGAACCGGGGTAAATGGAAGTCTTATAATAATTTGAGCACACAGTGCTACAAGAGTAGCGAAACTCACCATAAGTACTGCTTCTCTCGCAATCCTCGCGCTAGAGGATTGTGCAAGGGTTTTGGGGTATAGTACGTCGACTAGAACGTGGCCTTGGCTGACTTGCAAATGTGCACTTCCTATATTTTTGAGTTGATGCTTCGTTGCTCAGTTAATATATCTAAGCGGAGACCTAGAGTATAATGATGGGTGCCTCGAGGCGTCAATCCCTTGACACTTGCTGTACTGCGATGGTACATTCCTCGAACAATTAGCACTCGAGGGTTTCGATTGCTAACAGGGGAGAAGAAGGTCTTATTATGGTTAATGAGCGTGCTGCAAGTGTTCTTACGACGCTAGTTAGGGAATACATAGCTACCGCTGTACCAGTGGCTTCTGAAAGTGTTGCGCGTAAATCCCCAGTTAAGGTAAGCCCGGCTACGGTGAGGAATATGATGGCAGCCTTAGAGGATTCTGGATATATATTGAGGCCGCATATCTCCTCTGGAGGGGTTCCCTCAAATAAGGGATACAGATTTTACGTTGAATCTATTGATATGAATGTGGGACCATCTTCTACTGTGAGAGAACAGATTCGGGATACCATACAGGAACGAGAGAAAGATCTAGAGGGTTGGGTTAGTTTAGCTGCCACTGTTTTATCAGCATTCTCTCAGAATATGGCTGTGGTTACGTATCCTAGGGCATCTTTGCCAGTAGTTAAGCATTTGCAGATTGTGAAGATACAGGATGCAGCTGGTCTTTTGATTGTGGTATTGGATCAAGCTAGACTTAGAAAACGAGTCATTTGGTTGAATGAGGAGTTTACGCAAGACTATTTAACTACAGTGGCAAACAAACTGAATGATGTATATAAAGGGTTGACTTATAGGGAAATGGACCGGAAATCCTTAGAATTAACTGTTTTTGAAGATGCCGTTCGTAAAGACATTGTTAACTTATTGAAGGAAGAAGACTTAAGTTTTGGCTCTGATCATAGTATAGAAGGTATTAGAAGACTGCTATCTCAACCAGAGTTTATTAACAGAGGCAAGGTTGAGGAAGTTTTGGCTATGCTAGACGAAAAAATGCTTATAAAGAGCCTATTGCTGGAGGCATCTGGAGAAGACATGGTGGCCGTACATATTGGGGAAGAAAATTCTGAAGAAAACCTGAAGCCGTTTAGTGTTGTACTATGTAACTACGGAATTCCAGACGAAGTCAGGGGTGTCATTGGTGTTATAGGTCCACCACGCATGGATTATTTCAATGTTATAGGTGGAGTTAGGTTGCTTTCAAATATGATGAGTGAACTAGTTGTTTCATTGCAAAATGGGGAATCAACATAGTTCAGTTTTTCGGTTGGTGTGTTATAGGGCTAACATGTTTTAGGGGTAGATTAAGGGTTTCACATGTTTAGTTTAGATTCAATCTTTCAAAGTTAAAGGGAAATGATGTGATTAAACGCGACTATTATGAAGTGTTGGGCGTAGCTAAAGGCAGTTCAGAAGAAAATATTCGTAAAGCTTTTCGAAAAAAAGCACTCGAATTCCACCCTGATCGTAATAAGCACCCCAACGCAGAAAATCAGTTTAAAGAAGTAAATGAGGCATATCAGGTTTTAATCGATCCTAAACTACGCGAAAAATATGATCGGTTTGGGCATGAAGGTTTAAAGCAAGATCAGGGATTTGCCAGAGATTTCGAAGGATTCGATATTTTTGGAGGGTTGGGTGATGTTTTCGATTCCTTTTTCGGAGACTTTTCGGGTCATAGTAGGAGGACTGTACGAAGAGGAGCGGATATACGCCAGAGTGTGACACTGGAGTTTGACGAAGCTTATAAGGGAGCTGAGAAGGAAGTTGAACTTCAACGCACTGAAAAATGTGAGTTGTGTAAGGGTAGTGGAGGCAAACCTGGCTCCACTCCAGTCACTTGTTCGACATGCAAAGGAAATGGCCAAGTTCAGAGGGCACAAAAAGGACTGTTTGGTCAGTTCATACAAGTGGTAGCGTGTAGTAGTTGTAAAGGAGAAGGATCATTAATTCAGAATCCTTGTAATCAATGCAAAGGTGGTGGGCTGGAAAGGCGCCAATCCCGAATAGTTGTAAGGATTCCTGCAGGAATTGAATCTGGAATGCAAGTTAGAGTTACTGGTGAAGGGCACTCCGCGCCTAAGAGAGGTGGATCTGGAGATCTTTATATAGACGTCAAAGTTAAACCGCACAAGGTATTTCGTAGAGAAGGGGTTGATCTTTTTTTGGATTTGAACCTGAACTTCGTTGAAGTAACATTAGGAACTAAAGTAGATATTCCTACTATGACCGGAACACAATCCTTGAAAATTCCTCCTGGCACACAACCTGGGACTGTATTTAGAAATAAAGGCAAAGGTATGCCAAGTTTAAGAAACTTGAAAAATGGTGACATATTAATTCAGGTTAATTTGAAAATTCCTACCTCACTTCGCTCTGAACAGAAGCGAGCATTAGAGGAATTGGCTGAAACCATGAATTGGAAGAACGGCGAAGTAGAGTAAGGTAAAATCTACTGTATTTTTACATACCTGTGATTTCATGGAAATGGTATTGATCATAAAAAAATCAGGAGGTAAGGCCTGGGGATTTTGTTCCTGGGCCTTGGTATTTTAGATAATATGTCGTGGATTGAGTTAAGTTTAGTTGTTCCCTCAGAGATAGTTGAGCCCATATCTTACCTTTTTGGTAAATATGCTAATGGTTTATCAATAGAACGTGTTGATTCCCAAAAATTCAAAATGAGCACTTATTTGAACTCTAAAGATACTCAGAATAGGGCACAAATTGAAGTAGGGGTGAAACTTATAGCTATCGTAAAATCGATTGGACGTCTTGAGATCAGGGAACTTAAGGACGTTGACTGGCAGGATGAATGGAAGAAACACATCACTTTGTTAAAGGTAGGGAAGGGTTTAGTTATTAAACCACCTTGGATCAATTACGATGTGTTGGAGGGAGATATTCTTGTAGAGATTGACCCCGGTTTAGCATTTGGAACTGGTCATCACCCAACAACCATGATGTGCCTGGAACGATTGGAGGAAATGATTTTTAATGGAATGTCTGTTTTGGATTTAGGTGTTGGTTCTGGAATATTGACAGTGGCTTCAGCTAAATTGGGAGCAAGCACAATACTTTCTATAGATACAGATCCGATTGCGATAAGAGTAGCTCGCGAGACAATCCGAATCAATAATGTTACTAATAAAGTAACCTTGAGTAAGCGAGATATTAATAACCAAAAATTATTGGATTCAACCTTTGATCTTGCAGTTGTTAATATTAGTGCGGCAACAATACAAAGTTGCTCTAAATCTCTGTTTAACTGTCTTAAAAACGGCGGCAAATTAGTTACTGCAGGGTTCCTAGATGAACAAGAAGGTGAAGTAAAAGATAGCCTGGTCAAAGTCGGATTTCTGGTCGAAAACAGGCACACAATAGAGGATTGGGTTAGTCTTACATTGGTTAAACAAAGTTTATGAAACAGTTTTTCGTAGATAGCTCTACCACAATTTCCGAAAAAGTCTACATTCGAGGGGAACTGGCTCATCGCATTACAAAGGTTTTGCGAGCAAAAATAGGTGAACGACTCCTTTTATTGGATGGTCAAGGACTACAATATTTAGTGGAGCTCGAACGTGTGGATTCTGGCGTAGTTGATGCAGTTGTCCTGTCCATTAATAAAGCGGAAAATGAGCCTAATACCAAGATTATTCTTTGTCAGGCATTGTTGAAAAATGACAAATTTGATTGGGTTCTTCAAAAGTGCACTGAAATTGGGGTGTCAAAATTTGTGCCTATGTTATGTCGAAGAACTATTCCACGGATACATGGCACCAATGAGTTGAATCGTTTGACTCGGTGGAAACGAATTATTACCGAAGCTGCGGAACAAAGCCAAAGAAGTTTGGTTCCGGAGATATGCTCTCCAATAGAATTTGATGATGCTTGCAAGATGGTTGATAGGAATTCTTCAGCTTTTATTCCATGGGAAGAAGAAAATTTTATTGGAATCAAAAAGGCATTGCTCGGGCATAAATTAAAGACCGAGGTATATATATTTGTGGGCCCTGAAGGCGGGTTCGATTCTGATGAAGTGAATCGTGCTAAGCGCTTGGGGATACAGCCGGTAAGTATCGGTAAACGTATCCTTAGATCTGAAACTGCAGGGTTGGTGACGTCATCTATTATTCTTTACCAAGCCGATGATTTGGAGCGTGATTAGAACGGCAATTATTCAGAACCAGTTGGCCTGTCCATCAATTCTCGTATTGCTTGATTGAGGTCCATGTTTTCAAATAGGATTTTATAAATTGCTTTGGTTATGGGCATCTCGACTTGAAGCTGCTCGGCTATCTTCAATGTAGCAGCAGTAGTGTAGACTCCTTCTGCTACATTGCTCATTCTCGAGAGGATTGTTTTAGGATGGTTACCTTTTGCTAGCTCTAATCCTACGAAACGATTACGGCTTAGTGGACTGGATGTCGTTGCCAAAAGGTCACCAAGTCCTGCTAGGCCAGAAAAGGTTAATGGATTTGCTCCGGCGGCTATTCCGAGACGAGTAATTTCTGCTAGTCCTCTGGTTATAAAACTAGCTTTTGTATTTGCTCCATATTCTAAACCATCAACAATTCCACTGCCGATAGCAATAATATTTTTCAAAGCGCCCCCAAGCTCTACTCCCACAATGTCTTTGTTGGTATAAACCCTAAAGGAGGGGGAATTTAACAAGGTTTGAGTTTTTAGGGCTGCTAATTGGTCACTACTAGCAATAACGGTGGATGATGGTTTGCCAGAGATTATTTCCATAGCTAAATTAGGCCCTGAAAGCACGCAAGTTAGTTGGGCTATATTTGAAGGAAGTTCTTCATTGATTATCTCACTCATACGCTTTCCAGTATCCATTTCCAGTCCTTTTGTGGCGATAAGGACTATGTGGTGATCGAGTATATCTTTTTTAATTAGACGAATATTTTCTCTGAATCGTTGTGATGGCACTGCAATTAGAATGATTTCTGCATTTTGTATGGTTTTGGGGTTAGTATCGGAAATTTGTAACTTATCCGGAAATCCTTGGTTTTTTAAGAACCTAGTGTTTTCTCTATCCGATTCTAATTTTTCTGATTCCTCTCTAGTTCTAGCTATCAAAGTACAAGATACGTTTTTTCTACCCAAATGTATGGCTAATGTTGTACCCCAAGTGGTTGTTCCTATTACTGCTACTTGTTGCAAATTAGTTATCAGCTTTTTCCCCAGGGATCTTCTTGGATGGAGTAGTGATACGTCTTTCTGTGCCTTTTATTAGTCTTTGTATGTTATCTCTGTGCTGCCAAAATATCATGAGCCCGCCGACACATATAAATACTAAATAGGCCATTTCGGTATTGTTAGTGGATACTTGAATTGTGAGAACAACGAATACAACTAAAACTCCTACTAAAGAACCCAGTGAAAGGAATTTTGTGCCCAGAGTTACCGCTAAAAAGAATCCAACTCCGATTACTATAGACAGTGGAGAGAATATAACCATTGAGCCTGCTGCTGGAGCGAGACCACGGCCACCCTTGAAACCCAAAAACAGGGACCAGTTGTGCCCTATCATAGTTAATAAAGCGGCAACCAGTTCTGTAACAGGGCTGTCCGATATTGCTCTAGCTAAGAATACAGCTAAAACGCCTTTGCTTACATCCAGGGCCAATACTACTACGGCAATTCGTAATCCGGCAGTCCTAAGTATATTTGATGTGCCGATTTTGCCACTTCCATATGTTCGTATGTCGGCTCCTTGGTGCAATCGGAAAACCATGTAGCCCCATGGGACAGAGCCCATTATGTAAACCAATGGAGCTATAATCATATATTGGGCATATGTTTTGTCTGTATCTAACCATAGGAAAGTTGCTCCTATGTAAAGGCCAATAATGGGAGGTAACCCTAGCAAAAGTACTGCGTAACGCAACGTTATGTCCTTTTTCTTTTGAAGACTATCCTTAGGTGGGTATATTTGAAGTCGAAAGCTTCTCTTATGCGATTTTCTAGATAACGTCTGTATGAAAAGTGGATTCTAGCATCATTTACTGCTAGAACGAAGGTAGGCGGATTTGTATCGACTTGCTCTATTCCTCCTATCGATACTTTTCTGGTTCCAGTAGAAGCTGGGAGCTGGGCGGCCATCGCGTCTTTAAGTACTCTTTGCAATTGACCATGGGGAGTTACTAGTTGTCTTTCCTGATGAACTTCTAGTACTAAGTTAAGCAATTCGGTAATTCCATCACCGGTGAGCCCTGATGTAAATGCTACTGGGACGTATGGCATGAAATGGAAGGCTTGTTTTACTGTCCAGAAGGCCTGTTCCCTTTTTGAACCATCAGGATCATCGATTAGGTCCCACTTGTTTACCACTGCAATCACACCCTTGAATGCTTCAACTGCAAGGCCAAAGACATGACTGTCTTGGGCAGTTGATAGTTCGGTAGCATCCATGATCATGATGGCTACATCACATCTGTGAATAGCTCTAATTGATCTCAGAACGCTGTAACGTTCAATGCCTTGTTTTATCTGTCCACGTCTTCTAATTCCTGCTGTGTCAATAATCGATAAGGTCTGGTCACGAAAAATGAATTGTGTGTCTAAAGCATCACGAGTTGTCCCTGCAATATTGTCAACAATTGCACGCTCCTCGCCTAATATAGAATTCATGAGCATTGATTTGCCGACATTAGTTCGACCAAGGATGGCGATTTTTGGAATATTAGATTCCGTGGTTGGTAAAGCACAAGTTGGTAAAAGTGAGATGGTTTTTTCTAGAAGGTCATGTATTCCAATATTGTGATAAGCACTGATTAATAGAGGCTCTCCCAAGCCTAGGTGGTAGAACTCAGCCGAGGAAAGTTCACGCTTGAGGTTATCTATTTTGTTGACCACGGTAATTAGTGGTTTCTTTTGCTTACGCAGCCAAAGGGCTATTTCTTTATCAACGGGATTTAATCCTGCATCCCCGTCAAGTAAAAAAATTAACAAGTCAGCGGATTCAATAGCCATTTCTACTTGCATTCTTATTTTATCTTTTAATAGTTCTTGTGGGGGAGGGGATAATCCGCCTGTATCAACAAGAGTGAAGCTTTGTTCGTCCACTTCTACGGATCCTGATAACCGATCTCTAGTAGTACCTGGAATTGAAGCTGTTACGGCTTCTCTCCCTCCGACTAATCTGTTGAACAGAGTCGATTTGCCGACGTTGGGACGTCCTACAATTGCAACCATAGGTTGATAGGCTTGTTTGGGTTTAGGGGATAGCATATTTGAATCCAATTAATCTATTAGTTTAATTCTAACAAAATTTGTTCTTAAAACCGCTCAAAAATATGTTCCAATAACGCTTTTTGAGAGTGTAACCGGTTTTCAGCTTGATGGAAGGCAACAGAAAAGGGTTCATCTAGCATTCCTTCAACAACTTCTTCGCCATAATGTGCGGGCATATCGTGCATAAATATGGCGTCTTTATTAGCTTTTGACATTAGTTGGGAGTCTACTGTATAGCCTTGGAATTGCTTTAGGCGGGCCATTGTTTCAATTTCTTGTCCCATACTTGTCCACACATCGGTATATACCACATCGGCTCCAGCAATTGCTTCCAGAGGGTCTGTGAAAGTGGACATTTGGCAATTATTTGATGCGGCTATTCTGCTTGCTGTTCTGAGAGTAGTAGGATCTAGGGTATATTCTGATGGTGACGCGATTGCAAAACTGGAACCTACTAACGCTGTTCCCAATGCTAGACTTCTTGCAACATTATTGCTGTCTCCTATATAGGCTATTTTAAGTTTTTCTAATCGGCCTTTATGCTCCATGATGGTTTGAAGGTCAGCTAAGGTTTGACATGGGTGCTCAAAGTCCGAAAGGGCGTTGATTACCGGGATAGAGGCATTTATCCCCATTTCTTCAATGGTGGAGTGTGAATTTACGCGTGCAACAATGCAATCTACATACCTGGAGACTACCTTGGCGATATCAGAGACCAATTCTCTATCACCAATTCCAACTTCCGTAGGGCCCATGTAAACAGGGTGTCCTCCCAGTTGATGTACTCCAATATCAAAGCTTAATTTTGTTCGCAGTGATGGTTTTTCAAAGAGAAGGGCTATGTTACGTCCCAGCAGTGGTTTAGGACGTAGTGAGGACTTCAATTCGATAGCTCTTTTTACTAAAGTCTTTATTTCTGCTGGTTCCAAATCTGTGATTCTAAGGAAGTCTTTGCTTTTCACCTTGTTACCTCCAACCAGAATCATATTATAGGGACATCATAGCAATTTGTGCACCTTTATTTGGAATTCACCTGGGTACTCTGATGGAAAACCAGTTTCCAGATTTCGTTTTCCAAACGCCAGATAGAGCTACGTAGCGAATAAATCAGATTTGCATGATGGTCCTCTTGTTTTACAACCTTAAAGGTTGCTAATGCTATATTGTCACCAAGGTTGATAAGCGAAAAATCTTTTAATGAAGATGAAACATTGGGGTTCTGAGCAAGTGCCTCGATGATTTCTGCCTTGTTATATATTTGCCCTGAACCACCGAATTCCATGAAATCGTCTGATAGCATTTTAGACATGACAATCCTTGATGCCCTGATTTCAGGTGTAAGTATTTGTATTTCTAATTCCCGAATATGTGATTCAAGATCCATAATATTGTTCACCTAACTTATTGTAATTTATTACGTGAACTTAACCTTCTAGCGATCATTGCATCAGCGAGAGGACTTTGTTTTGATGCAATAGAAATATCTATGAGAGAAGGCTGGTTCGAATCTACGGCTCGTTTTACAGCAGGTGTGATTTGGGAAGCTTGGGTTATATGCTCCCCGTATCCGCCTATTGCCTTCACGACTTCATCATATCTAACGGTTCTTAAATCGGTTGCCACTGGACGACCGTAATAGGCCAGCTGAAAATTACGATCAATTCCCCATACTGAATCATTTCCTAAAATCGCAGTAAAAGGCAAACCATGTCGTATGGCAGTATCGTATTCCATGGTATGAAATCCAATTGAGCCGTCACCTATGAAAAGGAAAACCTTAGATTTCGGTCTAGCCAACTTAGCAGATATTGCAAATGGTAACCCTAAACCTAAGTGTGCTAAGGGGCCCAATCTTAACCAATGGCCTGGGTGATGCGCTTTTAAATACCCTCTACCCCATTGAACAAAATCTCCACCGTCGAAAACGAGTATCGCATCATCAGGGATGCATTGTTTGATAGACTTAAATACGCTCATGGCATGAAGGGGTTCTGACTCTGTCGCATTTGATTCCAGGTCGCGCATGTGGTCTTTCTTTGCTTCAAGAAGACTGTCTACCCAAGGTTTTGCGTTTTTCCATTGTAATAACTGTGCCTTGTCATTCATCTGGTCTACTATCGCACCTAAATGCCCCATGATGCCTAAAGATACGCCACGATTTCTTCCTATCTCGTATGGGGATGGATCTAGCTGGATAATTTTCGCTTCTGAATTGAAGAAAGGAGACAATCCATATTTATATCGATGGTCTAGACGTTTCCCTATGAGAAGTACGGTATCCGCTTCTCGAAAATAGCGAGCCGCTTTATTGAGAGATGGATCTCCGTATCCCAAGCATAATGGATGATCATCAGAAACGATGCCTCGTGCTTGTTCAATAGTGAATAGAGGCAAACCAGTTGTCTCTATAAGTCCCTCTATTGAAGATTGTGACAATTGGTACCTAGCGGCGTTCGCAGCTATAATTACGGGCTTCTCAGCGCCTCTCAGGAGATCTAGCGCTGTATCTACTAGCCTAGGATCACTCGGGTTTCTTCCGTGGTGGCGATATTCAGCTTTTGTGTCTCCTGGGAGGACATCGTTTGTAAGCTCACTTTCTTGTATATCCAAGGGTATGGTTAGGTGAACTGGGCCGGTTCTTCCGGAGAGCGCAGTTCTAAAAGCGGTAGCTATCATGTCGGGAATCCTGCTTGGATGTTGGATCATCCAGGAACCTTTAGTTACTGGTGCGGCCATACTTACCTGGTCTATTTCTTGGAATGCTAACATTCCAAGTTCTGGAAGTTCACTACATCCGGCCAAAAATATTACGGGACTTTCAGATGTGAATATGTTGGGAAGAACAGACATAGCGTTGGAGAAACCGGGTCCACCAGTTACTAGGGCAACCGCTGGTTCCCCTGTCACCCGAGCCCAGGCGTCGGCCATAGCCATAGCTGCACCCTCGTGACGTGTATCAATGAATTGAATACCTTCATCCTCTGCGGCGTCACAAAGGGGAAGAATAGTATCACCTACTAAAGTGAAAATAACCCGAATGCCCTCCCTCTTTAGGCATTTCATTAAAAGATGAGCTCCTGTGATCTTAGGCATTTCACTCCTCAGTTGACGATGGTGGCAATTGTAGGGGCAGCAACCATAATCAGCAAGCATTCAAGTATTGATCAAGCTAGAGAAATTTGACTTAGATACAATCTGTTTGGGTACGTATAAGCTATAATTAGAAATTAGGTATAAAAATACTTAAACTAATTTTCGACCTAATATTTTCAAGGAGGCCTTTGGTGAATATAGCGATTATAGGAGCCGGTGGTGTTGGGGGTTACATGGGAGGTATGCTTGCCCAAGCTGGACATCGTGTGATTTTAATAGCCAGAGGACCTCACCTGGAAGCCATTAACCGTTACGGCCTAAAAGTTATACATCGAAAAGGTGAATTTACTGTTTCCGTTGAAGCCAAAGAGAACAGCGATGGAGTAGGAGTGATGGATTTAATTTTCTTTACAGTTAAAACATACGATACAAATCTGGCCCTCAAGCAAATTGGTTCAATGGTTGGCGATCAAACAGGTGTCGTTACACTACAAAATGGTATCGACAATCACGATATTATATCTAAGTCAATTGGTAACAACTTTGTTTTGCCAGGTAGTATCTACATTGAAACTCGGATTGAGTCTCCCGGAGTTATTAAGCAATCCGGCAAGGTAGTTCGAGTGGTACTTGGTGAATTGGATGGGTCAATTACAGATAGAGCGAAAAACATTCAGATGTCCATCGAACAATCTGGAATCCAGTGTGATATATCATCAGATATTAGAAAATCTTTATGGACTAAATTTTTGTTCATTGCTTCTCTTGCGGGTGTCACAGCGGCATGTCGTGAACGAATAGGCAAATTAATTGATCGAGTCGAATATGAACAGTTGCTGTTTGGGACGATGAAAGAGATTGAGTCGGTTGCAAGGGCTAAAGGAGTCAAATTAGATGGAGACGTTGTATCCAAGGCCTTAGATTATGTGAAGACTTCTGCAAAAGATATTGTCGCCTCTATGCATGTAGATTTGGAATCAGGGCGCCGCCTAGAGCTGGAATCACTTACCGGTGTTGTAGTTCGATTGGCTAAAGAGAAAGGTTTGGATGCCCCGCTTAATGAACTTTTATATCTAATTTTAAAACCTCATGCTGGAGGCATAAACAAAAATAGTTAGGAAAGCTGGCAGAGTTGGTATATGAGCAACCCTACTTTTAGGAATTAGCACAGCTAAACCCTGGATCTACTTAACCAAACGAGTTGCCCTGCGAGGGGCCTGTGCTTTACCCGAGGCAATTCTAGTGGCCTTTTTGCTTCCTGCGTCCCCTTAGGGCCTTTAGGGCTCTCTGGAGCCTTTGTGGCTCAGACAGCGCGCGTGCTTTTCAGGACTCAATGCGCTTATGGCTTCTAAGGATGGTTATGTTAACAGTGTGGAAGTACAGTCTTCAGTGTACGCATCGAGTTTTAATCCATTAGAGTGATCGAATTTGATTTAATAATTAAATATACTTCTATTCCAACAGATAGTTTCATTTCGTTTAATGCATCGGACGTTATTTCCACCTTTAACGATGGATCGGAATTAGTGTGGATAAGAATGGTTGATCCTAACGAGTCAATTTTTTCAATCTTAGTAATTAAAATATTGCGCGCACTAATGTTTTGCGGCTTCTCCAATGCAATCAGTATATCTGATGCACTTATGGATATAGATGTGGCTTCTCCAGTTGGTTCTTGAATGTATGGGACAGCTAGTACTGTGGCTCCAATTTGCACCATAGTAATCCCATGGATTGCTCGATGCTCAATTATAGTAGCTTCAAATATGTTTTGTATTGTTCCTGGGCTGATAATGCTGGATAATTCCGGGTGTTCCAAGAGGTTTTTGGTTGCAGAGAAAAATAATTGGTTGCCTTGATTCATAACCATCGTGTAATCAGATATTTTCAAAACCTCTGATAGCGAGTGTGACACATATATTATGGGAATTTGTAACTCTTTGTAGATATATTCTAGATGAAGAATTATGCTGGCTTTCATACTTGCATGAAGTGAGCCTAAGGGTTCATCTAGGAGCAAGAGGTGTGGTGATGTAGAGAGCGCTCTTGCTAAAACAATTCTTTGTTGTTCTCCCATAGATAAACCTTCAGTGTTTCTATTAAGTAGCGGTCTAATTTCCAAAAGGTCCACTATGTGTTCTGGGTCGATTCTTCTTTCTTCAGGCTTGGTTAATCTATAGCCGTATAGTATGTTTTGTTCAACAGTGAGATGCGGGAACAACAAATTTTCCTGAAACATATAGCCGATACGCCTCTTGTCAGGTGATAGGTTGGTTTTGGCATTCGTTGAAAATAATAGCTTTTGGTTGAGACGAATTTCGCCAATATCAGGATTGATTAAACCTGCTATGCAGTTTAGAAACGTGGTTTTACCACTGCCGGATGGACCAAATATGGCAATAATACCGTGAGGGAATGAACCCGACGTTCGCAATTCAAAATCAGGATAAGATTTGGAGAAATTGAAATTTAGAAATTCGTTCATTGACTTCTAAACCCTCGGCGTTTTAGCAATATATGGTGAGTAATTAGACTAATAGAGGCTAATACGAGAGAAAAAGCAACAAGTCGAATTGCATTAGCCTCATCGCCGGTTTGTAGATTTGTGAATATTGCCAAAGGTAGGGTTTGTGTTTTACCTGGAATATTGCCTGCGACGATCATAGTAGCGCCGAATTCACCTAACCCACGGGCAAATGCAATAAGAACTGCTGATATTATTCCCCTATATGCAAGAGGTAATGTGATTGAAGTAAAGGTTTTAATAGGCCCTGCTCCAAGGCTTCGAGCTGCTAACTCCATCTTATGGTCTACGCCTGATATAGCTACTTCCAGTGCTCTTACCATAAGTGGGAGGGAGACTATGCAACAAGCTAATCCAGCTGCTACCCAGGTAAAAACAACGTTTATGCCTAGAGTTTGATACAAAAGGCTACCTATTGGACCTTGTCTACCCAAGACGATTAGCATGATATAGCCCGTGACCACAGGTGGAAGTACAAGAGGGAATGAGACTAGAATGTCCAGTATCGCTTTACCTTTGAAAGATGACCTAACTAAAACCCATGCGATACCAATGGCGAGGGGTAATCCCAGTATCGTTCCCAAGCTGGCAGCTTGTAAAGATACTAAAATTGCTTGAATGTCAGGCGAAGAGAACATCTTCATCCCCCGGTACATTATTCGAGACAGTATACACTGCTATTTAGTTATAGGCTGTCTAGACACTACAAATCCGTACTTTTCAAAAACCTTTTTTGCTTGAGGTGATTGTAAAAAGTCTATGAAATTACTAGCGACATCTTTACGTTCGGATTTGTCCAAAACAGCAATAGGGTAAGTAATTGGTGAGTGAAATCCATTAGGTATAGGAGATACGATTTTAACATTTGGATTTTTGAAGGCATCAGTTAGATATACAATACCTGCATCGGTGTTTTCAAAATTAACCCAGGCTAAGGCAGTCTTAACATTTCCTCCAAAGACTAATTTCGCTTCTACGGATTCCCACAAACCCATATTTGTTAAGGCTTCTTTCGAGTATTTGCCTGCAGGAGCCAGTTTCGGATCGGCTATGGCTATAAGTTTGCTATTTGTGAGAACTTCAGATATAGACCCATTTATGTTGGTGTTTTTAGGAACAATGACCACTAACTGGTTGGTCAGTAGGTTAACCACGCGAGTCGATTTGATTGCTTTCATTGAGTCATCGTCAGCGGATATAAATACATCGGCGGGCAATCCCCTTTTAAGTTGATTTGACAGTGTGGTAGAACCTGCAAATGTAAATTGAGGTTTTACATTTCCGTATGATTCAAAATCTTGTGCCAATTCAGTAAGGGGTTCCTTTAGACTGGCGGCGGCAAAAATCATCAAATGGTCACTTTTAGTGCACCCGGAACCAAATAATACGAGGCACGAAGCGATAATTAAAAAGATAAACCTATGCCTGGCGTAGATATTCATGTGATCGAGATAAACCTATTTTGGCTGTTCGTACACCATACAATATAATGGGTTATGATAGAAGGGAATTTGGATAATCGATATACTAGATTAGAGGCTAGACAAAAGGGTAGACAAAAGGGTAGACAGTGTCCACCCTTGAAATAGGCAAGGTACCTGGTTTGATCGGGGAATGATGATTATGTTAACTAGGAGCAATTGATGAACTTAGAATTGAGTGGAAAGACCGCATTGGTAACAGGAGGGAGTAAAGGGATAGGACTGGCAACCGCTTTGGTTTTGGCAGAAGAGGGCTGTAATGTGGGGATTTGTGGTCGAGATGAAAGTTCTCTAATTGAAGCTGTGAAAAAGATCAGGCAATTTGACGTAGAAGTCGAGTCCGTAATAGCTGACGTATGTGATAAAACACAATCTTCCGAATTCGTCCAACGATGTGTGGAAACATTAGGTGGTGTAGACATATTGATTAATAATGTTGGAGGGTCATTTGGCGCGCCAAGAATAATTGATGGTGACTTAAATGATTGGCGGCAAACCTTTGAAATCAATCTATTTCAGGGTATTAATTTGATTAAATTAGTGGAGCCATTTATGGCCACCAAAGGTGGAAGTATTGTCAATGTAGCTTCTATCTCTGGTTGGTCGGAACAATTAGCAGGTAGCGGTCAATATGGTAGTGCTAAGGCTGCGTTAATATTTGCTACGGAGAGAATGGCATTAGAACTCGTGCAATCCAATATAAGGGTTAATACGGTTTCACCCGGGTCAATATTAGGTGCTGGAGGATGGGATAAAATGGCCCACGAAGCCGCTGAGCAATTTATGGAATACGTTAAGGAGGGGTTTCCGATGGGAAGATTGGGTTTGCCTTACGAAATAGCCAATGTCATTGCATTCTTAGTCTCTCCTAAGGCCCATTGGATCAACGGTAGGAATATACCAGTTGATGGTTTGCAGCAACCAGTACCAGTTAGAAGCCGTAGGCCGTGGTAAAAGTAGTTAACATAACCTTTCCTTCTCCCCTTGTCAGCCATATAGTAAAGCGGGTTGCATGGATACGAATCAAAAAGTATATTAGACACATTAAATCATTTTGGGTAGACAGGGTATGACATGGGCATGACAATTGGGCAGACAGCGGCTACCCTCGGAGTTTCAGAAAAGACTATACGCAGGCGTATAAAAAAGGGTCTATTAAATGCGAAATTGGTTGGAGAACCGCCACACTACGAAATAGAAGCATCGGAAATTGGGTTCAATGAGGAGTTGTCTAGTCAAAGTGATGACTTTGTCCAGCCTGTAAGTGACCCTGAGGGGTTGTCTAGTCAAAGTGATGAATTTGTCCAGCCTGTCAGTGACCCTTCAGGCGATACTACTCAGAATAAGGATTATCGTGATTTGCTAGATATGTTAAAGGAACAACTTTCGGAAAAAGATGGTCAAATTAAGGAACTCCATATTTTGTTACAAGCTGCTCAGGAACAGGCGGGGCGGATACTGACGGCTGGTGGGGAACGGAGGCGGCGTTGGTGGTGGCCTTTCGGTTAGGATTAACCTCCGATTAAAATTCTATTTGGGTAGAGTGAAGTGGAAAACTGACCCAGAGTCTGGTATGGATTCCACCCAAATGGATCCTCCGTGTCGTTCGATTATTTTCTTGCAAATTGGAAGGCCTACGCCGGTTCCAGCATATTGGGATCTACTGTGTAGTCTTTGGAATATCATGAATATCCGTTCGTGGAAGCGGGGTTCAATTCCTATGCCGTTGTCGCTAAACGAAAATCGCCATCTATTCTCTAAGGAAGTAACTTCGATGTGAATCCGTGGCGGATCGGCTCCTTGAAATTTTAGTGCGTTGCTAAGCAAGTTTTGAATAACTTGAGTTATCTGTACATAGTTAGCTGAAACTTTGGGGATTTTGCCATACGTTATAGAAGCTCCTGAATTTTCGATAGCAATCTCTAGATTGGAAATAGCTTGCAATATAGCGGATTCAACATTGATGATTTCCAAAGGATTGTCGGCATGTCCAATTTGCGAGTAGGAGAGGAGATCGTTTATTAAATCATACATTTGCTTGGAGGCACCTAGAGCGTATTGAATGAATTCGTGGGCGTCCGTATCTAGTTGGTTTTGATATTTATTCGCTAGCAATTGGACGTAATTGGAGACTACTCTCAAAGGTTCCTGCAGGTCATGGGAAGCGACATAGGCAAACTGTTCAAGGTCGGCGTTGGACCGTGCAAGGTCTGCTGCCTGTGCTTCTAGGATTTGGTTAGCATTTAAGAGTTCATATGAACGTTCATGTTCGGCTTCAGTCAACCGAGCGTTTTCTAGGAGTGCGCCGATTGCATCTGCTACCCCTGAAATATGTTTCATAGTCTCTTTGGTGTAGGTGTTGTGTTTCCAGGAATTTAGATGTAAGACCCCCCTTATTTCATTTCCAACTTTTATGGGCAGAACGGCTACAGACTGTAATCCTGTATCGATGACTTGTGGCATTGCCAGTGGATGTGAAGGGTAGTTGTTTGTTACAACTGGTTTTCCTGTGAGAAATGCTTGCCCAGCTAATCCCTCGTTGTAAGGTAGTAATGGAGCAGGGGCAAAAGCTTTACTTTCGGTAACAGCAGCTGCAACCATTCTTAAACCATTGTGAATTTCGTCAGGAACCCTTAACGCTGCAATATCACTGTTCGCCACTTGGGCTAATACTTTTAGAACCTGCTTGACTTTTTCCTCAAATGTTCCTGGATGGACGAGGATATTAGCAATTGCTATTTGGGCTTCAAGCTCAACACTACGAGTTTGCAGTTCTTCTTGCGATTTTTGGAGTGAGGTAATGTCAAGGAAGTATGCGATAGCTATGGGGCCGGTTGGGTATTCAATAGTGTTGGTGACAACTCTAATTGATTTATGTGCACCGATGTGATTGAGAATGGAAGATTCCAACTGGGACTTACGCGTTCCCTTTAGAAGAGATAGAAGTTTTTTGCGGTCACGTTTATTAAAACAAGTTAGCAAGATATCAATAGTGACAGATGAGAGCATCTGCTCAGCCGGGATGCCTGTGATTGATTCGAATTGCTTATTGACCATTAAAAAGCGTTCGTTTTCAATAACACAAACTCCTATAGGCGAATTGTCATATAGGGCTTGTAACATATTTGGGAAGGAAGTCTTTTGGTCAGATGTCATCTTAATTCCGAGGCTTGCGAAATTGCGCCCATTATTCCATCTCACAGATTAAAGCGCAAGGTAAAGTCAAACTTTAAATTAGTGACTGATTTTTACTTGTTTGTGATTACTAAAAGGTTTGGAGACACTTGGATCACGCATTCGAATTTCTGAGTGCTTTAAGGGATTGATGCCTAGAATACAATAACATAAGCTATTGTATTAGGTTATAATGATGTGAATACCAAGTCGATTTAGGGGGTTACTGGGGTTTATGGCAAATGAATTAGTTCAAACTAATCACGAAATTTTGCTAGTTGAGGATAATCCAGCCGACGTGAGATTAGTAACTGAAGTTTTGGACGACCCTTTAGTTAACATAACTGTAGCAGAAAATGGCGAAGAAGCTCTAGCAGTTCTGAGAGGAGATGCTGTCAACCAACCTTTGTGGCCTGACCTTATTTTGTTAGATTTGAACATGCCTAAATTGGGTGGATTAGAGGTATTATCCGAAATTAAGAAAGACCCTCAGCTTCGAATTATTCCAGTTGTAGTATTGACGACCTCCCAGCGGGAGGAAGATGTTGTTAAAAGTTATGATTTGCAGGCTAGTGGTTATATACGTAAGCCTATGGACTTAATCGAATTTATGGATTTGATTAAAGCTGTTAGGGATTATTGGCTGAAATTCACGACCTCGCCAATGGGGTATTTACGTGAGGGAAGCAAACTGGAAGAATAAAAGATATTCACCATTTGGGGCTGTAGCTCAGCTGGGAGAGCGCCGCCTTTGCAAGGCGGAGGTAGGGGGTTCGAGTCCCCCCAGCTCCACCAGGATTCTCGGATATGCGATATAAATTCCAGCACATAGTTATACGGAGCCAATAGGCATTCAGATGAATATCAATTCGGATAATAAAAACAAGGACTTTATTAGAGATATTGTAGAGAAGGATATTAATTCTAACAAAGTCGGCGGGAAAATAATTACTAGGTTCCCACCGGAACCAAACGGTCATTTACATATCGGGCATGCAAAATCTCTGTGTCTTAATTTTGGTATCGCACAGGAGACTGGCGGGATTTGTCATCTTAGATTTGACGATACTAATCCAACTAAAGAAACTCAGGAATTTGTCGAATCTATAATTGACGACATCAGATGGCTTGGATGGAATTGGGAGGAACATTTATATTTTGCGTCTAATTATTTCGAATCTCTGTATCATTTCGCGATTGATTTAATAGAGAAAGGGAAAGCTTACGTAGACGATCTTACCCACGATGAGATTAGGGAATATCGGGGGACATTAAATGAACCTGGGATCGAAAGCCCATACAGGTCACGCACTGTGAAGGAAAACCTTGATCTCTTTATACGCATGAGGAGTGGAGAATTTGGAGAAGGGGCGCGGGTTCTTAGGGCGAAAATCGACATGGAATCCGGCAATCTCAATATGCGAGACCCTGTTCTTTACAGGATCATCAAAGCATCTCACCATCGTACCGGTGAGGCTTGGTGTATTTACCCAATGTACGACTTTGCCCATGGGCAGTCGGACTCTATCGAAAAAATTACACATTCTTTATGCACTATGGAATTTGAGGATCATCGTCCGCTGTACGATTGGATTATTGAGACGTTGGGCATTCATCATCCTAAGCAAATAGAATTTGCTAGGTTGAATTTGACTCATACGGTGCTGAGCAAACGTAAGCTTGCCGAATTGGTCCAGGATAAATATGTTACTGGATGGGACGATCCGAGAATGCCCACATTAGCAGGACTGCGGAGACGAGGCTATACGCCTGCAGCTATTAAGAATTTTTGCGACCGTATTGGTGTATCCAAACGACAAAATACAATAGAGATAGAACTGCTTGAACATTGTGGACGTGAAGATTTGAATCGCATAGCAAGACGTGTAATGGGAGTGCTTAACCCTATTAAAGTAATAATTGATAATTTCCCTGAAGGTCGTGTAGAGGAATTGGAGGCACTGAATAATCCAGAGGACCTTCAGGCAGGTGTTCATAGCGTGCCATTTACCAAGGAGCTGTATATTGAGTCGGATGATTTTCAAGAAAACCCATCAAATAAATTTTACCGGCTGGCGCCTGGACAAGAAGTTAGGTTGCGATATGCGTATTTTATAACATGTGTAGGATTGGATAGAGATCAGGATACTGGAGAAATTATTGCTATACATTGTACTTATGATCCTGAAACTAAAGGTGGGCAGGCTCCTGACCACCGTAAGGTAAAGGGGACCATACATTGGGTTTCAGTAACCCACTCCGTGGAGGCTGAGGTTAGGATTTATGATCATCTGTTTTTAGATGAACGACCGGATCAGGCAGATGACTACAGGTCTATTGTGAATCCAAATTCGTTGAGAGTTCTTAAGTCTTGCAAAATTGATCCGAGTGTTGCTGGTGCATTGGCAGGGATAAATTACCAATTCGAGCGAGTGGGCTATTTTTGCATAGACAATATTGATTCAACTTCCGATGCTTTGGTTTTTAACCAAACTATGCCTCTTAGGAGTTCTTGGGCCAAAGCAAATACCTACCGAGTGTAAGATGACATTATGGCGTTTTCTAGTTACTAATAGATTACTCTTGTTCCTGCATCAAAATTCCACCTCAGGCTTACTGAGAGTCCCGCAGAGCTAATCGTGCACTGGAATCCTAATGGAACTTCGTGTCGAGGAATTGCAGGGCCTCTATTTTGATTCTGTTTGGCAGACCAGGATGCCACTACCGTAGAAAGTAGATATTTTGTATAATCCATATGCTCATGTTTTAAGGGAGACCTGTTTAGCGGAGAAATTATGGGATTTAGAAGGCGTATAAAAATAGGATATTTAGTCCTTGTAGGCACTTTATTGGTTTGTATCTCAAGTTGTGGTGGGTCAAGTCCTGCTTCTGAGGCGCCAGCAACGGAAATTGCGTCGTCTGTATTATCAGCGACCCCTGAACCAACCGTAGAGTCTACCCCTGTTCCAACAACGAGCGAAGATGCTCCTGATAAAACTACAGTGCCGAAAGCTGTTATCCAACCTACCGTCACGCCGAATCCTGTGGTTACACAAAACCCCACGGCGACCTCAAAACCTATCGTTAAACCGTCACCAAGTCTCACTGCCACCCCTAAACCAACTCCCACCGCGACTCCTATTCCTCAGCCAACCCCTACCGCGACTCCTATTCCTCAACCAACCCCTACGCCAACTGTAATGGTTCAACCTACTGTTTATGATGATTTCAACTTTTCCATTAAACTGGATGACAAGGTGGACATTACAACTGGAGGCTGGAGTGAGGATAGTGCAACTCAGAGTCAGGGCGTGGTGCATTTTCCGTATAAGGGAGTCAATACATTATTGATTTGGATGCCTGGAGGGAGTGATACTGCTGATACGGTTTTGACCAATCACTATAATCTTCTGACGACTAGTCAACCCGAGAGTGTATTTACTATTATTAGTGAGGGTGAAATTGCCGTCGGGGGTGAAACAGGTGCTTATGGGACTTTTGTTGTAACTGATTCAACAGGAGCCACCACAGGTGGGGGAATAATTGGAGGCTGGATTTGTTCAAATTTGGATACTTCATTTGGGTTGACTGTCACTACCGATCTTGATGCTACAACATTACAAATCAGATTTAGCAGACTCATAAGCAGTTTTGGTTGTTCCGGTTAGAAGGAGGAAAAGAATGAAACGATTAATATTTATTGCTACCGTAGTACTAATATCGCTTAACTTTGTTCTTCCGGCCTCAGCGGATTATCACGAGCATACTCCAGCTCCAGGTCCAGCTCCAGCTCCAGCTCCAGCTCCAGCTCCAGCTCCAGCTCCGATTTCAAACCAACCACCCATACAGCAACCTGCTGTACATCAGGACAATCAACCCGGGAGTCCTCCGGCTCAGGACAATCAACCCGCGGGAAATCAACCCGGGGGGGGAGCCAATCAACCTGCGGGAAATCAACCCGGGGGGGATCAACACGGGAGTCCTCCGTCTAAGGGAGCTCAACCCGGGGGAAATCAGGCCGGGAGTCCTCCGTCTAAAGGAGATCAACCCGGGGGAGATCAACCCGGGGGAAATCAAGCCGGGGGAAATCAAGCCGGGAGTCCTCCGTCTAAAGGAGCTCAACCCGGGGGTCCTAACCAGCAAGGAACAGAACATGTCAACAGTGATGGTAATACCGCGGGCCCAAAGGTACCGAGGCAAAGAACTGCAGAAGCGCTGAATGCTTCAAAACGAGCTTCGGAGATATCTAATTTTGGAGATAGCGATCACTCTGAAATTCAAAGCATTATTAACGATTTAGATGGTGATGGGCTCGTGGGATTGAGTGCGGACAAAGGCAGGTTAGGAGAGTTGGCATTTCACGTAGAAGACTTCAGCAAGGTCACTAAGGGAAAAGCTGATGATTTTGCCAACCACTTTGGAGAGGAAGATTTCAAGAAGTTTGCCGCCCAGGAGGGCAAGTTAGGAGACCTAGCTAGTAACGTAGAGGACTTCAGCAAGGTCACTAAGGGAAAAGCCGATGATTTTGCTAACCACTTTGGAGAGGAAGACTTCAGGAAGTTCGCAGGGAAGGAAGGTAAGTTAGGAGACTTAGCGAGCAATATAGAGGACTTCAGCAAGGTCACTAAGGGAAAGGCTGTCGATTTTG
>VEXD01000006.1 GCA_009391235.1 SAR202 cluster bacterium AC-409-J13_OGT_754m | reverse complement strand
GGCGTTTTTTCATTTCACCCAGCATGTATAAAAAACCAAAAACACCTATAGAGACACTAGCAGTAATGCCAATACTACCAACAATATTTTCAGTTTGTGTGTATACAAACCAAAAGACTCCATTAATAAAGCCTCCAGCGATGCCACAAACCATAGCTCTTTTTATTTTGCCATTCATGTCTTTCTATTGTAACCTAAAATTGTGGTGCAAATCGTGAGCGACCATAGATCATGGTTTCAACTTCCAATGTCAAATTGATTTACATATAATAAGGTAATCCAAACATGAATTTCTTCAAATTAGTTTTAAAGACACTCATAATATTATTGTTGGTCGGTTGTGGGGATGGGGTAGTTGAGCCGGAATCTCCCATCGAGACCTCCCAGTCTCGAACCGCCGCTCCAACCCTAGTTTCTTCTCAATCGTTAACTTCACCTACTCCAACCCTAGTTTCTTCTCAATCGTTAACTTCACCTACTCCAAAACGTGAAGAGACGAAAGAACAAGTGGAAGAGCAAACGCAAAATGAAACCGGATCTCAGATGAAAAAGATCTATGAATTTATGGGAAATGGTGATGGAAACACAGCATCGTTTGATGTCACAAGTGGGGATGCTCTACTGGTTAACTACATTGGTGGTCCAATAAGCGTATATTGGGTGGAATCAGGAGACTCTCCTAGGCAGATATACGGTGGACCATTATCAAACAAGGGTAAATATGATACTAATATCGCTGACAGCGGGAGCTACTCAATTAGTATAAAGTGTGATGGAGAATGTGAATGGGTGGTGGTAATAGAAAGTGATGGGATACAGGTTGCTCATGCCGATGATGTGACCTCCCAATCACGAAAGGGAGATGAATCTGATAAGACAGATCAAGCCCGATCTGTAAGTAATTCGAAGGCATTAAATGCTTCTATAGTTAAAGAAGAATGGGATGTATTCTCTCAATCAGAGGCTTCAGTTATCCTCTCAGCTCCGAATACCAGGGCCATTACCATTGTCTATGACACCAAGAAACGGATTGCCACTGTAACAGGAGCTAAAACATCGGTTCCACCCAAAGCCAACGTTATGGTCGCCAATCTGGAATTAGGCACTTTTATTGTGACAGAAGCTAGCGATAATGGAACATTCCAAGCTGAGATAGAGGGTCACCCAGGTACTCATATCTTAATTAAACAAGACACAACCAAACAAATATTCAATGTCGAAGACCCCGAGGCCACACATAACCCAAATACCTTAAGAACTATCTTCCCTCCAGGCGTCCTTTTACGTATACCAGTGGAAGATTCAGGAACTGGGATTTCATTCAGTTCAGCAGGACGTTTACCTAGCGACGAGGATGCTCCATGGACTATTAAGGGCAACCTAGCCCAGACCCAACTCTCACCTGGGCAAGAAGTAGCGATCTCTGGGCAAGTGGCAATCAGAACAGGAGAAAGTAACCATCCTCCCAATGGACAGTTGAGCTTTGGGGCGACTCTATTGGTGAATTCTGATGGTCGTCAGGTTGGAGGTGCCCAGGAATTCACGACATCACTTTTTACCGCAACCGACTTACCCATCGATAACAGGAGCCTGTCAAAGGAATCCTACTCTGTAGGCGAAGACCAACTCATTTGGCGTTTCGAGAACGAACTTTGGGTTAGTGACTTCTCCACTACTTTAGCAATAAGGGAAAATTCAGATCTGGGTTTATACCAGTTAAAAGCAAGCTTAGACCAAGTAGAAGACCTGCCCCGAAAGGGCGATCCAAATGTCCTACACCGGTCCTTTTTGCAAAAAGCTTCTATCGGCACAGTTGTTGTTGGTGCCATATCACCCATGCGTCTCACTTCTACGCTCTTGGCTGATGAATTGAGTGAAGGCTCTCGTGGTGGAGTGGTGGCCCGAGAAGATCAAGGCCTTTTTGACATAAGTCACCGAGCGGGGGTACGCCATCAACCAGTACTCCCTCGTCTCGACAATTACGGACATCTATGGAATTACCGACTGGACCCCTACGTGCCAATGCTAGGCGTAGTTGACCGGTCACCCCCAGCAGCACCCTCTATCGAGTTCGATTTCTCTCGCAGTGACCTGACTATTACCGTATCAAGGCCAGACGGTCAAGTAGATGTCTTAGGCCCCGCTCCTTTAACACGTTACGCAGTTAAATCTCCTCGCACACCTTGGCATAGAACTGTATCTGAGGGAGGAGGAAATCTCGGAGAAATACCCCAACTCCAAACCGATGGCGATCAGTTCACCTATGAATTTCCCACAGACGGGGATTACGTAATCACGTTGGACGGAGATATTAGTGATCTGTCCGGACAAACATACGCTATCACTGGCACTTACGATATGACGATTGCCAATGTCCTTGATATAGAAACGAGTCTCTTGCCAGGTACACCATTTGAGGTAGGAAACAGCTTGCCAATTGGTTTGCGTATAATGCCGGGTCTTCCAGCTGCCATTAACTATGAGGTTAAGCATATCGCACAAGACGGAGAAATCACTACCAGTACTTTTAACGGAAAAGCAAACCAAGATGGCTGGTGGGATGGGGACGGGGAATTTTTCCAATTCAAACAAGATGGGGAATACCGCGTAGACGTAGAAGCAAGGCATACTGATAACGCAAACAACATGTGGATAGGCCGATTGACATTTGGAAGCGCCGTTGCAACTCCCGACGCACCCGTGATTCTCCATGGACGCCGGGGAGCTAGTCAGGTTTCTGCGATACCAACAGCTTGGGCGTTTTCGGAAAATATCACAGACCCTAATGCAGACCACATTCAACTTCCATACTTCTCCGGCGACATCATGTGGGGACAAAATAAGGGGCAGTTGAAAGACTCCGTCGCCCTTGCTACAAGTATCCAAATAGTCGATGAAACTCATCCACTTATCTCACGGGTTAGGGAAGAGGCAAACCCTGCGGGCACGGGAATATCTAAAGAGGATTTTATAAAGGCAGGGCAACTGCCATTTGGAACAAGTATAAAACCCGGTATCGTGGGCAAAGTTGATGGAGTTGATCTCTGGGCATATAGCTATACTTCTGTGCAGCGGCCAGGTGTCCGTGTGAGAGAACATATTCTCGGAGATGACGTCCAAGGACAATACTGGAGATTTGACGACGCTTACCATATGCAATCTGGTAATGGTCGCCAAGGTGATCTGCCCGGCGACTTCAAATTCATGTATTCCGCTGCTACCATACGAGATGCTAAGTTAGGCCAAGGAGTCTACGCCATCTACGGTTCGGGATGGGTCATGGCTCTCGATGACGACCCCATGGGGGCAAGGTTGATGCCTCCTTTCCAGGGAGCGGCCGGTGGCCCAGATGGTGGACCACTCTTCACAACCCATGGACGCGAAATCGATATGTTCTTTCTACCACTTGGGATACGGCCTGGAGCCGTTCTAGAGACAGGGGAGTCTTTCCGCATGGCTGGCCCAATCATGCCAACACTACCGAGCCACGTTGAGTACACCGTCACCGCACCCAATGGAACCCAAATTAATTTTCAAGGGCGCGCAAATAACGTGGGGTACTTCTACCAACCAGAAGATGATTTCTTACTGGATCAAGTGGGACTTTGGACAGTGGAGTTGAAAGTGACGCACGACGGCATGACTAGCGCTGGTCCAGTAGAGTCTCCTTATCCAACCGGAGGCCCGTTGACAACCGATGGTTCAACTTTCGGGTTTGTAGTAACAGGGCCAGAAACACGGAAGCTTGCCATAGAGACCAGCCTGTCAGAATTGACTCCTGCAGAGTGGTTTAGTAATGTTCGGACGGCGCGGTTTCAGGCGGCATTGCCAAATGGCTGGAGCGGTGACAAGGCTAGAGTAATCGTGACCATGCCCGGAACTGTACTGGTTGATGAAGAGGTTCCGACGAATGGAGGAACAGTGACGTGGGACCTCGACGCGGAAGAACTGAACCAGCTAGCAAGTAACTTTGACTATGAGCAAGGGATTGCTGACACTATTGACGTGACTTTCTATGCTGAAGGCACCCTGAATGGTGCGCCAGCCCAAGCTGTTGGGACAATGGTTACCCACGGTGCTCGAGTACCAACCACACCGGAGTTTTCAATCACACTCTCCGAGCTACCAGAACTGTCGGATTTTATCGCAAATCCCACAGACCAGTTCATAGTAGACATGAATTATATCAGCGGTGGAAATCCATACCTGGGTCAAGGAACAAAGGACCCCGACAATGGGGCTCACGTTAATTGGGATAATAGTGGAAATCAATGGCCAGAAGGCACTGCCGTGTCCGATTTTCCAGCAATTTATGCCGTTGCTGACGGATACGTGAAGACGATCAACACCTGGGAACCTGTTGGAGAAACAAATTACAAGTATGATATATGGTACGTTTTTGCCCAAAAGGACGGGACGGCTGTCAGGTTCGCCATGTCAATTGAGCCGTCTACCAATCCCGGAGACACTTCTTTCTACGAGCCCTTCATAGTAGTGAAGGAAGGACAATCAGTTCGCAAGGGTGACGTCCTAGCCTACATGTACCTTGAGCCAAATAAAGATATCGGGCCTCACATTCATTTTAGTGTTGCCCCGGAACAGGAAGAGCAGCAGGCACCAGCAATATTCACCGACGCGTTAGTGGAAGCCTTTCATGATAAATGGGGCATATTTGGATTCGACCGCAAAAATAATGTTCCCCCAAGTGAAAGCGATACTCAAATTCCGCCATGTATGGGCTATAAGCTGGCAGCAAGTGAAAATCCCTTTGCTGCAAGTGCCTCTGAATGTTTGAAGTAAACACCATCGTCGGGTCTCAATTTAATCAATGGTTAAGGATGGTATGAGATTCGCACTAAGCCCATATTCCTTCCTCTGTTAATACTGCCTGTAGTATTGATCTCGATGATGGGTGGGTGTAGAGATAACAGTCAGAGTGGTGACACCAATTTTACTGAGGGTACAGTACATGCAACCCTAGAACCAACGGCTCTCTCAACAATCTCATCTGTGCCTAAGGTCTCGACGGTTAATCTGAGTGACGTTGTACCTCTCAGTCGTCCCATTTCCGCTGCTGCTGTCTCTGTATCTCCGGACGGCAAACTTGTAATAGCAGTAAATCCAGACAACAACTCAATCACTTTGGTCGACGCCATTAACTTAGCAGTCCTAACTGAGATTCCTGTCGGTGCCACACCCAGGACTCTATCTTTTACACCAGACTCGAAAAACGTATTGGTTGCTAACCACGGTTCAGGAACTATATCCAAGGTCGACCTTAACCTGGCGGCAGAGGTCACGCAATATTCTGTCGGCTCCATGCCCTACGGGGTCGTCACCGACGGAGTTTACGTTTTTGTCACTGAATTTGGTCTCGGAACCATAAGTAAACTTGACTTGGTGACCGGAGAGTTGTTGGATCGTATCCCGGTAGATACCTTTCCATCCGGTTTAGCCCTTAGCAGAGATGGTGAGCGCCTGTTCGTTACACATTTTTTCACCGGACTCCTCACTGTTATTGACCAGGAAACATCTACCGTGGATGGAAAGATATCTACCGGAGCAAATACCAACCTGTCACAGTTTATAGCTATTGCTTCTGATGGAACGAAAGCTTACCTTCCACAGACGCGCTTAAACATTACAAACACCACTCTTCTTTTCGATACCACGGTTTTCCCAGTCGTCAACGTAGTGGATCTGACTAATCTGCAGTTATTGGTTCGCGAGCGCATTACTCTTGACACAGCAGATGAACCAGTGAATATGCCATTCGCAGTGGCACTCTCTCCCGACGCAAACATCCTTTATCTTGCCAATGCAGGCAGTGATGATGTCTCTGTGATCGATCTCCACAGTAATACCAAATTGGCTCACCTCTCAGTGGGTTCAAACCCCCACGGGATTGCAATCACTCCGGACGGGTCACGCATCTTTGTCAATAACATTCTGGACGGAACGTTGTCTGTTATCGACGCTGAAACTCTCATGGTCACCAATACCATTCCCATTACTGACATACCCTTGGCACCTACGGTACTGCTCGGGAAGAAATTGTTTAACTCAGCCGCGGAACCTGCCTTGACAACCGATAATTGGATCTCGTGTGCTACCTGTCATTTCGATGGCACTATGGATTCTCGCACTTGGCTTGGTTTCCCGGACGGCCCAAGGAATACTCCCGCACTGTTCGGGGTAGGTCAGACACTGCCCATTCATTGGTCGGGAGACTTAGATGAACTCCAAGACGTAGAAATTACTATCAGGGAGATCCAGTTTGGGAATGGATTGGTGGAAGGAAAGGTTCACGACTCGCTAGGGTCACCGCACTCAGGCCTATCTGCGAAATTAGACGCACTAGCAGCCTATTTGTCATCAATTCAGGTCCCGCCTTCACCCTTTGAGGGTAACAGTGAGGCTATAGATCATGGAAGGTATTTATTCGAAACCCTGGAATGTCAGATCTGTCACACGCCTCCTCTATACACGGATCTGAAGTCGCACAACGTTGGAACAGGCGATCTGGACAAGGAGAAAAATTCCCATGGTCGGGGTACAGCGTTCGATACACCTTCTTTGCGTGGCATATGGTTAACTGCACCGTATTTTCATGACGGAAGTGCGCAAAATCTTGAAGACGTTTTTCAAACTGGATTAGCACACGATATATCTGACGAAATAGAGACTGAAGAACTACAGGCACTTATTAGTTTTATTATGTCTTTGCCAGATGATGACAAGAAACGCACTCGTGATACTAACTAAGCAGTTACATGAGTTTACACATATTCGATTATGTTAACCGCCCCTCATTCCTGCTACGCTTTGTAGCCCAAGTTGACTGCTGCGGGGTTTTTCTGGGGGCAATGACTGAATCTTTTAATAAATAATTTAGATCCAATAGGTATAATTAGCACCATTATTAGTAGGAGACTTCAAGATAGCGAATAATGCATCCTTCTAATATCTTGTTATCGAATATCACCTCCAATTACAATTAACAGGTGAATGCTTTAGAAACCCAAAGACCTCATATGAAGGTTTTATTAGTTACCTTAACGCTTGTTCTTATGTCGGTACTTACAGGATGTTCTAAGACCACACAGCCTAATCAAAGTATCCAAACTGCACCCTCCGCGGTATTTGTGCCAACCTCGGCACCTGCGCCAACGCCTAAATATACCGTGAAGACAACTATTAAGCCTACCGCTACACTTAAACCTGCCTCATCTGTTACGGCAACGTCACCTATATATTCGGCTCCTATGGAAGTTGTAGCATCCGTTAGTAAACCCAATCAAGAATTTGGAAGTGGGGGACTAACTAAGAATTTAGAATCATGGGCAGATGTTAAGCTTCCTAAGTTCATCACGGCTTCACATATAAAGATTGATGATATAGCTCACGTATCTAAGTTCCGTTCCTCCGCTGGTCATGACTTTTCGGATTCCTTCGAGGCATGCTGTTCGATGAAGCACTACTTCATCACACTAGACTATTATGGAACTCGATTTACGCAACCTATTTATTCGCCCGTTGATGGTGTCGTTCTTTACCTTTCAGAACCTTCAGGTGAGTATTCAGATGATTGGAAAATTAACTATGAAGAACAAACAGGAAAGAAGCCACCCGTTGATTACCGCGATTGGAATATATATATACGTCCGGATAGTGCACCAAACATATGGATTACGCATATGCATGTGAATCCGCTCGATGAAATTGTTAAGAAAGTTCCTCCGACTAACGGTCAGAAGATGATGATGGGGCTTTCAAGGCCAGCTAAGGAAGGTTATCGTGTTAAAGCTGGTGATCTTATAGCGCACGGATTAGGGGAAATTATAGTAAAGAGACATTTGGATGGGACTGGAATTCCCTCGGGGTGTAATTCTGCAGATTCTCGAAAAAAATTCTTGCAGCGTAATCTCCCAGGGTGCAAAGCTAAAGTTCGCCTCCACTCAATTTTTGAGTTCATGACTGATGATATATTTAATGAATACCAGAAAACTATTGATGTATCGAGGTCAGATTTTATAATAACTGCAGAAGAACGTGCTAAAAATCCGCTAGTATGCGAGGGTGAATACTTTGCTAAATCTGGAAATGCTGATGATCCTGAAACCTACGTAAAGCTTCAAGGATCTTCCTCGGCAAGTAGCGCCGAATCTTCTGGAGGCTCTCAAACTGATGGATCTTCTTCGAAGGCAGAAATAAAAGGAAACCTTCCAGGGCTTCAGGCACTTGCTTCTGGTCGAGAAGTTATCGCCTCCTTTGAGGCTTTGGGTAGCCACGTGCTTTCAAAGTTTACTGCAGATAAATCTTACCTTTTAGTAATTTCTGCCACAGGAGGATCTATCAAAGTTTTAGTAGACGATGGTTCAGGTAAGCGAGGTATTTACTCCAGACCTTTAGGGAATGGAATTAACACGTATGAGACAGGCAAAATGGACCCAGGTCAAATAGAAGTTTCTGTGGAGGCCGACAATAACATAAACTGGCAAATTGTGGCAGTAACCTTTGAACAGTAGTCTCCATTCAAATCTACTATCCTTTGTTGCCCAAATGTGTCCCAACTGAAAGTAGCTGCATGTAGGGCATTAACAAAAACACTGCTATATCAGGCACCCTTCCCTTTAAAATCTAATTTGCAGGTGGTTTTGATGCCACAGGATTCTACTTTATCTGCGTGGTGGAGGTCTGCCTTGTGCCGATTCCCCCTGTCTTCTTTGTTGCGTCTGTGCATGAGACCTTGAAGTTGGGGATCCCATGTAGCAACCGACTGTGTACGGATATTCTAATGTGGCATGATAATGATACCCTATGGGACTATGTTCATGCCCATGACACAAATCTAAATCATCATTAGACATTTCGATTCCCCCGATTCCTCTATATCCATAAATTGGAAATCCGTCGTTTATATAACCTACTATTCCCGAATGCCCATCACTCAACGGCTCATTATCTAGGCGTTCTGGTATGAAGTGGTAGTGGTAATCGCTTTGAGCAGGATGTCCACCAAATATATCAATAATCTCTCTTGCGACAGCATCCTCTCCACGTCCATCTACGGCGTTATAAATGACCACGCCATTCTTAGTAACCCCTATAGCCCCCAGTGAAACACAGTTTGGGGACAAAGATTGGATTGGTTCGATAGGATATGAATAGGAAATGCTGGTTGATGATGGAATTCCAGGATTTCGATCAATTTCCGTTAGACTTGGATAGTCCGTCATTGGCCAGTCCCCAATTTTTCTATCCACTGGAAGATTATTGGAGTTTATTTGGCGATTAGCTCCAGAAAGAGTTTCTGAATATAATCCTGGACCTGGATCAAAGTCACCGCCCGGGAGCCACAATTTTTTCAAAAAATCCCATGTGTTGTTAGCAAAGTCAATCCAAGTAATTCTACTTTCTATAGAACCGGGTGCACTCGGATTCTTTTCATTACATGAATACAGATAGCCCTTCTCTGGTTTCGATGTGGTTAGATAATTATCTCCTAGTCGCAGCTTGGAACAGGTTGGTCCATATTCATCTTGGCAGAGGGAGGAGGTAATTGTGAATTCTGGTTTTACATCAACTCTTGTTGTCTTGTCCTCAATAGTCTTATGATTGAATTCAATGCTTGTGGTAGATTCTGGAGTAGACTGAGTGGGATTCTCCTTAACAGAGGTAGGCACTTCTGGTGTAAAAGGAACATTGGTTTTAGTTTGAATAGTAGCAGGGACTTTGGGTGTAAGAGGAACAGCGGTTTCAGTTTGAATAGTAGCAGGCATTTCTGGTGCACTGTAGGAGGTAGCTGTAGCTGAAGTGCCCTTTCCTCCTGGCATTTCTTCTTTCAACGTTTCCCTGGAACAACCAAGTAACGCTATTAAAAATAAGCCAAAGATGAATAGTTTTACAATTTGCAATTTCGCCACTTCCTAGAGTGAAATGGATTATACTTAATCTATCAGAAATTGATAAGGAACTCTTATGAATGCTTTAAAAAATCATCAGGAAATTACATTTGTTAATCTGTTGGGAGGAAGATGGGTAAAGGGTAAAAAGACTGATGTGTTAATTTCTTTATAAGGTGCGCAAATAGAATTGGGTGCGAACTACTTTAGGGGGGTTCAGAACTATGACTAAAGTCTTTGGAATACTAAAGTGGGTTTCAGCAGCAACAGGAACGCTTATGGCCTTGATGCTTCTTGGTGCAGATAATTTAATCCAGCTAACGGCATGGGGAGCAGGAGGCTCTTTATTTTTGCTTCTTGCTATCTTTTTCCAATTGGAACAGCGTAGTAGCCTGGTGCAGAGGATCGAAAAACCGAGCGGTAGAGGCATGCCCACGAGACAAGGAATTGTGAGGCAATCCGAGTCTAGTCCTAGTCCCTCTCAGATAGAAGATATTCTAAGGAATTCTGATGAACTAGGAGATATTTCTTGAAATCTCATGGTAGTTCTTGGCAGGTAATGAACAGTATCTTGTCGTCTATATCGAGTAATGCTTTGAATAAATGTGTCAGGCAATCTTGTGTTCTTATATGGAATGCGCATATAGACTGCAGCCTGCAAAAGAGTTTCCACTTGGAGAATTTCAAAGTTAGCTTGTAGTAGGCATGGAAAGGCCTTCTATGACCTTAGCACTCCGGATATTGAGTAGAGCCGATGGAGAAATCTTAATCTTCCCTGATCTGCTTCCTCCTCCCAATATTACGTAGTCTTTACTCATTATTGTTGCATCGATATATATAGGCAGTGAGTTTGGAAGGCCAAATGGTGTAACTCCGCCGACCATCATTCCTGTCAAATACATTATTTCATCTGTGTTGGCAAATGAAAGCCGTGAAACACCCATGAGGTCTCTAACCTTCTTGTTTACATCCAGCCTGTCCGTGCCTAGCACAATGCAAGCTGAATATTTCTTTTCCCCTCTCTTTGAAGCTAGGATTATGGTGTTGCCAGACTTGTCCATTCCAAAACCGTATTTTTTGCAGAATGATGCTGTATCTGCAAAATCTGGGTCAACTTCGATCCATTCGTATTCTATAGCCAGGCTTTCCAGAGTTGACTTGACAGTATCCTCGATGAATTTAGCTTTATTCATTGTATTAGCTCCTATTTTATTAGTTTCCTATTGAGAACATGTTTTGTCAAAAAATGTGTATAAGTCGCCTTTGTTTTTTAAAATCAAGTCGATTAGGGTGTATAAATTACAGAAGTTAAGGGTATAATCTATTTATGGCAAGATATATTTCAATAGCATTAGCAATTATGATGACCATGATGATGGGTTGCGGGTCATCAGAAGAGCCTTATGTTGTAAAGACAATTTCTCAAGAACGCGCTGCACAACTAGAACAAGCAGAAGAATCTGCGGGGTTTTATAACAAAGAAGAAGATCTTGAAGAGGAACCCGCAGAGGTAGTAGAAGAGCGTAGTCGGGTGTGCGTTGAAGATTTGACAGCGATTATAGACTCCACTGATGGCATTACTGAAGATGAAAAAGGCAGAGCTTATTCAGAGCGAGCTCAATGCTTTTTTGATCTTGATAACTTCAGCAAGGAAGCGCTTCAAGATTGGCTTTCTGCAGCTGAATTATTAGAGGATAATATAGATAAAGCAGAAAATTATGGACTTGCAGCAAAGCAAGCACATATGATGTTCTTAAAGGCCTTTAAAACTGATTGGGCAGCCCAAGCAGATAGGAATCGATATGCGGAACTAGCTTGCGAACAAGACAAAGAATCTTGTGAGTTTTATTGGACTGATAATTTATTAGATAGATATCGCTGGTAAATCTCTACCTGTTTAAATCAATTAATGGCATAGTTCCTGTTTTATGTTTGGGTGTTAGTAAGTCTGCAATTTTAAGTGGTTGTTGCCTAGTTTTCTGATGATTATTGCTGTTTTGGAGGGAATTCAATTATCGAACACGAAAAGTTTATGACAATAGCCTTGGAAGAAGCGAAGAACGGAAAAGACAAGGGCAACGCAGCTATCGGCTCTGTGATTGTATGCGACAATCAGGTTATTGGTAGAGGTCATAATGTCGTGACCACAGATGGTGATATCACCATGCATGCTGAGGTAGCGGCGTTGAGAAATGCCAGTTTAACCTCAGGGGTTTCAGACTTTACAGGGTGTATCCTTTATACCACTATGGAGCCTTGTATGATGTGTGCGGGTGCTATAGTCGTATCAGGTGTGACAACATTAGTCATGGGGGGCAATTATAATTCCAGCATCGGGTCATATGGTGATTATGAGGTTAATAAAGCGTTTTTGCTGGTAGACAGGAATAACATTACGGTGATCAGAGGAGTAATGGTGAAAGAGTGTGAGGATATAGTAGCTTCCTAGTAGTGCTTTGCTTTATTGGTTGTTATTTTTAGAAAGCCACCAAACTATAGGTATCCAAATTGAAGCTCCGGTTAAAATTGACGGCCATGTTCCAATAGCCTCATAAAGTAATCGACTTCCGTAAACAAAAAATCCGACTAAAAGAATAAATAAAACATCTCTGGTCCTGTGAGCCCGTGATTTATCTTTATGATTCTTTGTGCGAATATGAAGATTGGCTAACCCAAATGCGACAGCATAAAGGAAAAGTGCGCCTAACAGCGTGCTGATATCCATGTTAAGTTCAAGTGAGCCTTTTATCTAAAAGGACTGCATTAATTAGTAAAGATATCTAGGATATTGCCTATACCGGATCCGTCTAGCCTATAAAGTTCTGTGTATCCACAGCCCTTACAAGATACGGTAGCATATTTCTGATTTTGTAAGTTTAAGAAACGAGATATCCCAGAACCGGTGGTGCGCAATTGTCCGGTCTTATAGGTGGTTCCTAAGCATTTTGAACAAGAGAATGGTCCTCTATTCATATCGAAACCTCTCAACATTGTGATGTTAGTATTCTACCAGAATAATAGAAGTGAACTTTGATTGTTGGAGCAGGATTAATAAGTTTTATTGCTACGTTCAGTTATGTATCTGGACTGGGGAATTATAGTAATTGCGTTGGATGTTACTATGATGCTTCCAGAGATTATGGCTGTGGTGACTCCCCATAATGTTGCTATAGACCCCATTATTAAGCCTCCTAGGCCTATGCCGCTCATCAATAAACTGTGCAATCCCATTAGACGACCACGCATTTCCTCAGGAGATATTTTTTGAATCAATGTTCCAGATAGGATCATGAATGTAGTACCACATAAACCCGACAATGTAATTAGGAAGAGGGAGAGGTAAACATTTCTCGAGAGCGCAAATAGGATCATGAAGCAACCTGAAGCTATAGAAGCAACAAAAAATAATCGCCCGATATTTTTAACATCACCCATTCCAGACAGTATGAGTCCCCCCGCTACACCACCGCATCCCTGAAGAGTGGATATGAGGCCTAATACAATTGGTCCGGCTTGCAAATTATCTCTGGTGATTACTGGAAACATGGTCCATGTGGAGAAGGCTAGGCTTTGTGTAATGAAAAATGTCCACAATATTATTCTTATGGCTTTGTTATGAATTGCAAAGGATAATCCTTCCTTTAGGCTGGCTATAACTGATTTGGCATGTGGTAAATTAGGTGGCATGCTGGAAACCCTAAAAATTAATAGAACACTTATTAAGAAGGAGAGCCCCACCAAAAGAAATAGTGTACCTACTCCAAATGAACTCATAATAATACCGCCAAGTAGGGGACCTAATATTGAGGCTACCTGGAAGGACATCATTTGCCCTGCGGCAGCATTAATCAAAGCATTGCGTCCAACTAAGTCGAACATTAGTGTGCTTCTAGCAGGGTTTTGGAATCCACGGGAAATCCCATCAACAACAGCCGCAACCAAAATATGCCAAACCTCTATGAGGCCAAGAATGGTTAATATGCCCAATGAAAAAGCGCTTAAAGTTATAGTGCTTTGAGCAAATATAAGTATGGTACGCCTATTTAATCGATCTGATAGTACTCCACCCCATGGACTGGAGAACATCATCGCAGCGCTTCCTAATGCGGGTGCAAGCCCTACAATTAGAGGAGAGTTTGTTATAGAAAGAAGAAGCCAACCCTGAGCCATCATCATTGGGATAAAGCCTGTAGCACTAGCAAAACTACTTGCCCACAGCCAACGGTATGCTGGTATTTGAAAAACTAATAAAAGACGATTTTTGTTCAAGTGTTTTTTGAATCTGTTTGGATACTTGAGATATTAAGGAGTGCTTAGCAGATTTTTATAATATGAGAACCATATTAGCATACTGCACTTACAGGTAGATTTAGTTTATGTTCAATTAAACTTAAAGTTGATTTTCTGGAAACTTTTTATTACTTAAAGTATCATGAGTTAGACGCAATCGGTGATTTAAAACGACACCGGTTATTTACAGACTTGGATTTATTAGTGGAGGGTTTGGAGTTGAAATTTTCTGAAATGGATAGCATAGAGGCTGGACTAAGATTTAAGACCATTGGTGGAGCAATTGTCGAAACTACAGGAGCAACTCAGAGCATAGATGTTAGGGACGTCTTTGTCCATGAGGTATCCATTGTAGAGGGCCTGGGACAGGACTATAAATATTTCCACAATCTGGATAGTGCTCAAAAGCTTTAATTTATTCCGAGTGTGGGATTATTACGGAATAGGTTCTTTAGCTCCAAATCCTGTTAGGGGTAACAAAACTCGATCTGTTGTTTTTATTGCTTCAATGTGGATTAATCTTTCCAATGCACCGAAGACTAGCGCGGAAGTTGGTTCAATAAAGATGCCTTCTGTTTCAGCTAATTTTCTCTGCCAAGCACTGATTTTTGGTTCAGGGACTGCAATTGGCATTCCCCCTGAAGCCTGAAATATTTCGAGAAGTGTTTTGAGGCGAGGTGGTTCAGGAACCCCCACACCATTGGCTATACTCAAAGCTTTGCCGAGTTTCGGCGTCCATTTAAGTCCTTCAAAAGCTGCAACAATAGGTTGAGTTTCTTCGGTTTGAGCAGCATGCAATTGAGGAATTTTTGGGATACGTCCGTTCTCTAACATTTCACTAAATCCTTTCCATAGACCGTGAATAATGGACCCATTGCCGGATGGAACAATAATGTGATCGGGAAGTGGGGTCATTTGCTCTGCTATTTCATATGCCATAACTTTAAGACCTTCAATGAAATAAATATTCAAAGCATAATTTACTCTTGGGATTCCAGCTTCCTCAGAAAAACGATTGGCTTCTTCAACTCGCGCTTCTCGGGTGTTGTCAACCCAATGCATATGAGTTCCATGAAGCATTATGGCTTGGATTTTACTTTGAGATAGCCCGTCTTTATTAGCAAATCCATGGAATTTGATCCCGGCTCTTGCGCAGTAAGCTGCAAAAGAATGTCCGGCATTCCCACCAGTTGGATCTGCAATTTCAGTAATGCCTAGGTCTTTAAGAACCGAAACCTGCACTGCGTTCCCACGGTCTTTAAATGATCCTGTTGGATTGAGGTACTCGAGTTTAGAAAATAAATTAGGTAATTTTAGTAGCTTGGCAATGTGATTCAGTTGCACTATAGGGGTGTCACCCTCACCCATTGTTATCAGGTTGCTCGGGTTATTAATAGGTAGTATTGCTAGGTATCTAGCTATACCTTTTCCGTCAGATAGTATTGGATCTTTCTCTGGCTTAATGCTGTCATATTTAGTATCAAGTAATCCATTACAGGACTCACATAGTAAGCGATATTTGCTACTATCGTGTTCCTGGAGACAGTCGATGCATACTAATTTATAGGCCATAGTTTTCCTTTATTTTATTCCTAACGTCAAGAAATAGGAACCTCAACCACTTGGTAGATAGTGGTTTCATGGTCACTGTATGAAATCTCCAAAGTTCCTTGATCCAACATAAATTGGAATCCTTCTATTCCTTGGGTTGGGTATAGGATTTTTTCTAGTTGACCAACGATTATGTATTTAATGGAATACTTGTCAATTATTTTAAGCTTTTGTCTTGAGTCTGGGGTAGAAAAGGCCAAAGATATATCATTCGCTCTTTCACGAACGGTATAAGCATAGTCCCTGCGTTGCTGTTCTTGATGCCACGGCCAACCCAATACGGTTGGGAGACCAGTATAAACTGATATTCTAGAACCCCAACGATATTGATCGGTTTGCGCTTCCAATATAGTAGGCGACCCCTTAACGTTATTACGTAACCATTGGATGGCATCATAATCCGATTGAAGCACCATTGGAGTGTCATTTTCCCAATGAATAACGTCTGTCATAAACGATTCTCCGTTGAGAGTTATTTGATTACTATCAAATCGATCGGCGATTCTGGCTTTAGTCCCCCAAATTGGATATATCAATGATGAAATAAATAATATTGAGAGTATAGTCATCCAGGTGGTTTTAGTTACAACATTTACATGAGCTGCAGACTTCCATTTTCTTATTTGGAAAAACTTCATATGATATAAGTACCAGAGGGCGGATGCGGATGATAATCCCATCAGAACCCAACTACTCAAATAAAATTTGAAGAGGGTGTTCATTCTGCCAATATCATCACCCACTCTTACAAATTCCACGCCTATGCCAATAGCGAATGAAAGTCCGGCCAATGAGATTATAAAAAGGATATATGGTGAGGATTTGTTATAGTGACGTAATTCTTCTGATATGGCCAGGGTGGTTAATCCTAACAACATTGTTAGGAATGCTCCTGTTTTATATCCACTAATAATCATATAGGTCATAACGATTGTCCACAAAATCGTTATGAAAGTCGCGGATGTAAATTTACCTTCGAACTGATTAATTTGAGCCTTTATTGGTGCGGCAGAAGTCTTAATAAGAGTTTTAATTCGCGACATATTTAATAACAAGCGATTCCAGGTATGGTACAGAAGGAAAGTCAGCAATATAAAAATAAAAAGTCCGTGTATCTGTAGATAGTTAAATAACGGTGTTTGCCACTTGGATGCCTTTATAGTTGTTCCAAACGTTTCATAACTCAAATGGAATGGAAGGAATGCCAACATGCTCAATAAGAGTATGAAAACCGCAAATCCAACTGTAATCAATGCCTTGTTTGGGAAAAACGGCCTTCTTAACATTATTGGTATTCCTAATACCATAAACACAGTAGTAGCTAGTATGTAAACAGGATAGTCCCAGCTGTTTATAGCCCAAAGAGATCCTAATGCTAAAGCTAGGAAAGTACTTGTTATGAACATCCATATTTTGCTTTCATTTTGCAGGCCTAACATTAATGAAAGCCCTAATCCTAAGGCGAGCAAGGTAAAGGGTATTGCCATTACGTGTGCGTGAAGGTCTGCGAATAGAAAACTAAAAAATGGGAATTCTGTTATATGGGGGGAAATGTCAGGACATGTGTTGTCTAACCTCAGCCCATAGCCACAGAAACCACTTGAAGCATGCACTAACCTCTCTTCCATCCAAAATGTTAGGAACGAAGGTTTTAAATCAGTAAGCTCAGGGATCATTCGGCTGCTTTGCCAAAAATCAAATTCTAGATAACCTTGGTTATTATGCAGGTTATTCCAAAGAGATTCAGAGGCCTGAAATATACCATCTAAATTTCCTAATATAGCTACGAAAGTTCCACCAAAGATTCCAGCAATAATGGGGGTTTTCATAGAAGAAATATTGCATGAGGTAACGCGTGAAGTGGTTCTTCTAATGCCCTCGGATATGTTGAATACTAGGGAATATGCACCTAGAACTGTAAGAGCGAAAAATGTGGGGATAGCTAAATTGTATGCAACGGAAGTGGTAATACCTGTAAATTTTACGAAATTAGCTACAATAAAATGGCCCCAATAATAGTAATTGAGATATCCTCCTGAAAACCAAGGATCAAATGGAGGCATGTATGAAGAACGCAGAATTGCATTGATATATGCTAGATCCATTGGCTTTTCTCCTCCTCTAGCGAAATGCCAGAGATCTGGGTTCGCCATACGAACCCAGATAAAGGATAAAAAGGCTAATAGGAATATAGCTTCACCTATTGCGAGCAATTTCCAGTGTTTGCGGAGGAAGCTTAAAAATTGGTTGCCAGCTTTGAGCATTACTAAGCTTGAGAGACTCGCCAGGCATATCAGACCGATCAACATGGACGTTCGGGAGAATTCTAACCAATGAAGGCTTGCCAATAGCCACGCTATGTAACTTGCTACTAATATGCCTAGAAGTTTGGCCAGCATAATCCCTCGATCAGGCAAAGATCGAAAAACAAAAAATGCTAATGGCAAAGAAGCGAGCCATAAAACTTCTATTACTAGAAGCCATACAAGAAGCGGAACCTTGTTGGTCCAACCTTTGGTGTCTATGATTTGGGACCAAGTTCCTCCATCTTGCTGTAGTATCAATTCATTTGGCTCTAACATTAAACCGATTGGCAATCTTGAGTCATCCAACAATGTAAGCTTTGATGTGAGTTGTTCTTTTGACAACAAACGCGTGTTTTTAAATATCATCACTGTTGGGTGGTCATAATTAGCTACGTTATCGTCTGCATAGCCTAGATTTATAACAAAACCAGGTTGAAGTGATTTGTGCATTTGTTTGGGTTCTGGCAAATTAGCTCGATTGAATATGTCATTTTTCAAAGAAATTCCTAATAAACTGGGGTAAGAAGTGAATGACTTTTCGAATTCATAACCTAATTCACCTGAGAAAAGTTTGCGATAATAGTTGGAACTTAGCGGAAATCTTTCTGGCACTCGATTGATGCTTCCATATGTGAAATTGCTGTAAAAAATAATGTATTGTGCGTGAGACAGATTGTTAGAGAGAATTCGCATTTTTTTAATGTCGTCATCTTCAAATATTGGTATCTGGCGTTCGTTATATCGATGGAGATTTGGAACCCCTTCAGTCCAATGATTATCAGTGAGCATAATAGTGCCTGGACCGACGTTTTCGTTTATCCACTCGGATGCGGCGATTGCAGGATGGGGTTTGGAATATATTGACAAGAAGCTTATACAGTACAAGAGAGAGGCGGTCACAATTAAGGTAATTCCAACAACAGTCAGATGGGGGGTGTGACTTTTGAATAATGACAACATGGGCAATTTGGAAGGGCAGGTTTTTTCTGAGGCCGATAATGTTCTAGCTTTGTCATATATCACTAGAATTAAACGAGCTGCCAACAAGATTATGAATGGCATTATCGGGAAAAGGTATCGTAGAAATTTAACTTCGAAAAATAGACCTACAAGGAAAAAATTTGGTAATACCCATGACAAAACTAATATATCTGTTTTCCAGCTAGGAGATCCTTTTAAGGTGTTGACCGAGGCATATAGCACACCGCCAATAGCAGCGATTCCCAAAGGAATTCCAAGGGCCCAAAAAAAGCTATGTTTTAATTCATACACGAATGGGATGGAACCAATGTATTGTATGGTATATGGCATTTTCCCCGCTGTTCTAGCGATCTCCGCTTCCCATGTGTTATCTGCAATGAATTCAGCTATATCTATGAATGCGTATGGTGTAAGAAGTGTAAATGTAGCTAAAGCTATAACTGCTCCCACTATGGCGTACTGAGCCGAATCAAATAGATTCTCTGACTTATCATTTTGTCTGAAAACGCTGAAAAAATATGTTAGGGATAATGGGAGTAGTAAAGGGAGCACACTTACTTTGGTGGCAAATGTAATACCTACTGATAATCCTAATAGGGACCAGTCTCTCCACCTGCGATACTCTATTACGTTTAGCATAAACCAATATGATATTAATACGAAAAGAACTATGAAGGTTTCGGGACGATAGAAGTGGCTATTTTGGATATGAACTACCGCTATGGATATGAAAAAGGCAGCTAATAACCCCACGTTTTGACTAAACATTCTTCTGCCCAAAATAAAGATAAGATATATGGAGCCGACATCTGCAATAGACGACAATGTGCGTCCTACATAGCGCATGTCTAATGAAGATAAGTCTGCAAATGGGCTAATTAAGAGCCTTATAAAAACGATGAGATATATAAAAATACTGCCTAGCGGAAACCAATGTGGGTTTAGAGGACTTCGGGTTGCATCAAAGAATATTCCAATCGTAGGTATACCAGGATTAATATTGGGAAAGTCTCCAAAGATGGCACAATCATTATATGTAGAGTGGTGTGTAAGGATGCGATACATACAGTCAGCTTGCATGTAAAGGGACCTTTCATCTGGATGGAACCCGTGTCCTTGATCCCAATTTATTCCATATAGCCTTATACCTAAGGCTACTAACATGATAGCTGATATGGATAGGATAATGCGGTGATTAATTAAATCCTTAATTAAGGACCTTAAAGATATGCTATTCAAGCTGCGCCTCTAAAACTGGCTAGATGCCTTTTTCTACTAAAAAAGCTCCAAGGTCGGCTGTTCGGCACGCATATCCCCATTCGTTATCGTACCATCCTAGTATTTTGACCATTTCCCCTTCCATTGTTATGGTGGAGAGGGAGTCAAAAATACAGCTGTGAGAGTTACTTTTAAAATCACTGCTTACTAAAGGATCGGTGCAATATTCTAAAATACCGTTAAGTGGTCCCTCCGCTGCTTGTTTGAATACCTGATTGACTTGTTCGACCGAAACCTTTGTGTCCAGGAGTGCTGTAAAGTCGGTCGCCGAAACGGTGCTCGTTGGCACTCTGAATGCGACCCCATGTAGTCTTCCTTGTAATTCTGGTATTACTAACCCAACAGCTTTCGCTGCACCTGTACTGGTTGGGATTATGTTCATAGCCGCAGATCTTGATCGTCTAAGATCTTCATGAGCAACGTCCAATACTTTCTGATCATTGGTGTATGCATGTATGGTCGACATTAGGCCATACTTTATACCGAAAGCCTGGTGAAGAACCTTAACCATGGGAGCAAAGCAGTTTGTAGTGCATGATGCATTAGATATTATGTTATGAGATTTGGGATCGTACTTGTTGTCATTTACTCCCATGACTATAGTTATATCTTCTCCGTTAGCTGGTGCTGATATAATCACCTTTTTAGCACCACCTTCTAAATGTGCGGCTGCCTTTTCTGCATTGGTGAATACACCTGTAGATTCTATTACCAAGTCAACCCCAACTGTATTCCAAGGAATTTCTGATGGATTTCGTTCAGAAAATGTGGTTAAGGATTTGTTGTTTATAATGAGAGAATTGTTATCAACTTCTACTGTGCCAGGGAATTTTCCATAATTCGTATCGTATTTGAAAAGATGGGCATTGGTTTCTGAGTTGGCTAGATCGTTTATTGCGACGACGTCGAGTTTGCCTGGATGACGCTCTAGAGATGCTCGCAGGAATTGACGCCCTATTCTGCCAAATCCATTAATGCCGACTTTTATGCTCATCCCTCACCTCGTACATGATTATATGCTTCTATTCCTGAGTAAATGGCTTTGTTTCCTATTTCCTTTTCTATCATGAGTAATCGATTGTATTTAGCCACTCTCTCTGATCGACAAGGAGCTCCGGCTTTGATTTGGCCAACGTTTAGAGCCACGGATAAATCAGCAATTGTCGTATCTTCCGTTTCACCAGAACGATGACTTAATATTGTTCCCCACCCTGCCCCTCGGGCGATCTTAAATGCTTCAATTGTTTCAGTCAAAGTTCCAATCTGGTTGGGCTTTAACAGAACGGCATTACTAGCGCTTAGGCTTATGCCTTTATTTATAAGGTTAGGGTTAGTAGTGTAAATGTCGTCACCTACTAATTGCACGGTAGATCCAATCTCTCTCGACATTTTGCACCATCCGTCCCAGTCGTCTTCTGATAGACCATCTTCGATACTTAAGAGGGGAAATTCTAGTGACCAGTTTTTATAACGGTTAATCAATTCATCAGAGGTTAGCAGCCTGTCTTCGCGAGGAAAATAGTACTTTCCCCTTTGTAAAAGCCCTGTGGCTGCTACATCTAATCCTAGATAACAATCTGTTCCCGGGGTATAGCCTGCTTTTTCTATCGAATCAACGATTATTTCTAGTGCAGTTCTATTCGAGTCAAGTGTAGGCGCAAAACCACCTTCATCTCCCACATTTGTATTTAGGCCACGAGCCAATAAAAGGCTTTTAAGGGCTTGGTAAATTTCAACTCCGGCACGCATGGCTTCTCTGAAGGTAGGTAATCCAGAAGGCATTATCAGAAATTCTTGGACATCTGTGGAGTTTAATGCATGAGCTCCTCCGTTCAAGATGTTGAACATAGGAACCGGAAGGGTTACCTCGTCTTTAATAGATAGATATTTATAGAGGGGTATTTTCATTGAAGCTGCTGCAGCATGACAGATGCCAAGTGAAACAGATAACATCGCGTTAGCACCGATATTTGATTTGTTGTCAGTGCCGTCTAGGTCAACTAATTTTTTATCTAAGTCAATTTGGTCAAATGGAGAAAGCCCCTTGAGTATGGGGGCAATCTTGGTATCAATATTGTCTATCGCTTTTAATACTCCCATCCCCATGAAGCGAGCTTGATCTCCGTCTCTAAGTTCAACCGCTTCCTTGCTGCCTGTGCTGGCTCCTGATGGCACTGCAGCTTTGCCGATAGAATCATCCGACAGCCGAACTAACGTTTCAATGGTGGGCTTACCTCGAGAATCGAGTATTTCCCTTGATTGGATACTGCTAATAGAGATCACTGAGATTTAAGTTTCCTAGTCAATTTGGTCCCTGGTATTTGCTGCAGCGATTGCTTTATTTACCGCATCTACAGGAGTTTCGGCAACTATCATAGAGGTATCCTTATTGCCGTTAGACATGAAACTCCATGTTTCTAGCCCTATTACAGGAATATTTTCAGCCAAGGCGTGAGCTATTTCCGACATTGTACCGTATGAGCCGTCTATAGCAATGACAGCACGGCCCGTTTTTACTACTATTACATTTCGAGCATATTTGAAACTAGTACATATTGGGAAGTCCACAAAATCGTTTGCTTCATTCGGGTCATCCCCAGGCATGATACCGATTGTAGTACCGCCAGCCGATTTAGCCCCTTGGCAGACAGCCTCCATTACTCCACCAAGCCCTCCGCAAGCAACTACTACGTCGCGCTTGGCCAGTTCTATGCCAACATCGTAAGCATGTTGTAAAGCAACTGGGGGGGGGTCTCCGCCTCCGATTACGGAGATGATTAAAGGTCTGTGTCGCATGCTCATTACTTACCTATTCAGGGTATTTGGAAAGGAAAATATTATATCAGATATAGCCGATAATATTTCCGAATTAGCATGTGAATGACTTTATCGGAATAAATCTCGGTCTGGGTTCCTAACTAGGGAGTTAATTCCCGTGTCACCGGAGTTGTAGTGATATCCTTTAATTACGGCGACTGGAACTCTGTCCAGTTTGGCCATTACTAGTTCAGCGGCCGCTGCCAGCTCGTCCCCTATAGCTATAGTTGTAGTTTTGAGCGAATAACCGACGAGGTCCGATTGGCCTCTGTAGTCTTTCAGAGGATTTATTCCTGATACTCCGATGGCTACATTGGTTGCTCCTTCTCTCCATGGTCTTCCAAATGTGTCAGAAATTATTATTCCCACCTCCACACCTAATTCCATGTGAATAGACTGGCGAATGTTGTTAGCGGAAACATCAGGGTTTTTGGGTAGCAAAGAAACCTTTTCTATATCTGTATTATTTGAGGAATCAACTCCAGCATTTGCACAAATGAATCCGTGATGTGTTTCAGATATTATTACCCCTCGATCCATTCTTACAATCCTCTTGCTTTCACGCAAAACCACTTCTACTAATCTAGGATCTTTCTTGTACTCTGAGGCTAGCTGAATTGCCATATGAGAAGGTTCTATTTCTTTCAGGTTGATTATGCGACCTTCCGCTTTGGAAACCACCTTCTGTGTTACTACAAGTATATCCCTCTCATTTAGTGGCAGGTCCTGTTTTTTGATTTCTGCGGAGATGAGATCTCCAAGTTTAGCCCCTTCTGCTATTTCCGGGATTCCTGTCAGCCCTATGATGTGTATTTCTGGTAACATGTGGGACTCCTAACCCTGAGTCTGGCTGAGTAGTATAATGCTTGTGATTCATCTAGGCTATGAGTACAGTGAATTGAGTACATTTTATTAAAATGGTGATAGCGAGTGAGTAGAAGCAAACGACTGTATACTAAATTTGGTGACAAAGGAGAAACCAGCCTACTCTATGGAGGCAGAGTTTCCAAGGCAGATACTCATTGTGAGGCTTATGGTGCTACAGACGAAGCTTGCTCTGCGCTTGGATTAGCTCGTGCTTCATCAACAGACCAACGAGTTAGGGGGATAGTGGAGAGGGTTCAAAGAGAGCTTTTTCAAGTCGGCGCCGAACTAGCCACGGATCCTGATAAATATGAGTCATTTAAGTTGCACTTTGAACCTATTTCTTCCCAAATTACGGTTCAATTGGAAGATTTCATAGATGACTTACAGGCAGAGGTGTCATTGCCAAGATCTTTTATTATTCCCGGGGCCTCAGCTTCTTCTGCGGCTATTGATTTGGCTAGGACTATAGTTCGTCGTGCTGAACGTGAAGCAGTCAAATTGGATTTATCTGGCCGGTTAACAAATAACGAGATCCTTAAATATTTAAATAGACTTGGCGATTTATTATTTATACTGGCACGTTATCAAGATAGGGCATTGCCGATGGAGAAATTGACAGAAGATGGAACCTAAGGAGGGGCAATGTAATTTTTTTGAATGAGCAAGGGATATCGACTAAGTTAGTGCAAGGAAAATAACTTAAATAATTAGAGAGGGGTATATAAGGTGTTAGGAGTTAGAGCAGTAATTTTTGACATGTACAAGACACTGGTGCCAAATCCAGAAGAAGGATGGATCAACCTTTTTAAAGAAATTTGCAACACACAATTATTTACAGTAGATCCTGTCGGTTTATATAGGGAATGGAAAAAATTAGAAGAGAAATTCAGGCGAACTCGGCAGAATCTGGAAGAGCCTGATAAGAGTCCTCCATTTAAAAGATATGAGGAGGCATGGCGAGATTGTTTCAAGCAGGTTTTTTGCGAAATGGGACTAGAAGGTGATGCATCATATGCGGCTAAGGCGGCTGTGAAATCTATGACAATCCAGGACGTGTTTGATGATGTTCCGAGGGCACTTGCTAGTATTCAGCAGAGATATTCGACAGCTATTCTATCAAATGCGGATGACGAGTTTTTATTTCCACTTCTAGAGAGTACAGGTATGGAGTTTCGCACAGTATTGTCATCAGAGATGGTAAAGGCATATAAGCCCCATCCTGCTCCATTTATGCAGATTATGGAAATGATGGATATTAAACCCAATGAAGCAGTTTATGTAGGAGACAATCAATTTGATGATGTAAAGGGAGCAAAAAGCGTTGGAATGTTTACTGTTTGGTTAAATAGAAATGGGAACACTTTAGATGAGAGTATTCCAAAACCAGATTATGAAGTAACTAGCTTTGATGATTTGCCAGGAATCCTTAAGAGGCACACATAATGGAACTTAAATTAGATAAACAAGGGCTAATACCTGCAATTGCCCAGGATGCTAGAACAGGTGAAAATTTGATGCTCGGTTATATGAATCCAGGAACAATTAAGCGAACTATTGAAGGGGCGCAAGTATGGTTTTATGGGCGGAGCATGGAGGACCTATGGCATAAAGGGGAAGTTACGGGTAATTATCTTAACGTACAAGATGCATGGATAGATTGTGATAACGATACAATTCTACTACGAGTGATTCCGGATGGTCCAGCTTGCCATACTGGTAATACCAGTTGTTTTTTTACTCCACTAGATGTTACTCCTGAGGCCGAGGATTTCTTAAAAGCAGAACCTGGCTCTCAAATCCTTGATGAGATATTTACCGTTATTCAAGATGGCAAAGCTAATTTGCCTGATGGAAGTTATACTGCCGAGCTTCTAAAAGAAGGTGTTGGAAGGGTGGCGCAGAAGGTAACGGAGAAAGTTAGAGAAGCGGACATAGCTGTGGTCCAGGATTCTAATGAATTACCATCAGAGATAGCGGATCTTTTCTATCATGCTTTGGCACTTATGTCTTCTACTGGAGTGAAGCCACAACAGGTTTGGGATGAATTGAAAGCTTGGAAAGATGAGAAGCGAATATTCTAGAGCTTGTCATCAAAATTTAAGGGCAATTCATTGTCCGCAGCCAGCGCAACCTGCATAGCATGAATAGCAACCTCTATTTGGTCATCATCTGGGCGTTTAGTGGTTAGCTTTTGCAATAACAAACCAGGAGCAGATAGTATCGGAGTTAGTGGGCTGCCTGGATGCGCGCCGTTGAATCGTATGAATTCATAACTAATGCTCGCGATTACTGGTATGAAGAGTACTCGAGACATTATTGCCCACTGTAAGTCGGGTCTGCCTAGCATTGCGAAAATAATTATGGATAGCATTGCTACTGTTAAAAGAAATGCAGTCCCACACCTAGGATGTGCCGTAGGGAATGGACGAATATGGTCCACATCCAAAGGCAAATTGTTTTCATATGCGTGAATTGTCATGTGTTCCGCGCCATGGTAGGCAAACACTCTTTTAATGTCCTTCATCATGCCTATGAGACTTATGTAACCCACTAGCATTATTAATCGGATTAGACCTTCAAGTAGGTTGCTCAAAACATCTCCTGTAGTTGCTGCTCCTACCCATCCATCTATAATGGAGTCCATAGATCGAGCAGCAAATAGGGGAAGCAGAAAAAATAACCCGACACCGATTAGTACAGATGCACCCACTGATATCCATATCGTCCAGCCTGGAGGCTCTTCGTTTTCGTTTGGGTCTTCGCTTTCAAGAGCGATTCGGGCTGACTTTGTTAGAACTTTAAATCCTAAAATTAGGGTTTCAAGCAGAATTAGTATGCCCCGGGTGAAAATCATTCGTCTAAGTGGCCCAGTATAAATTTGACCTAGGGCTTCGGCACTACGATGAATGGATCCGTCTTGTTTTCTGACAGCTAAACTGAAAAACCGTTGACCTCTGATCATCACTCCTTCGATTACTGCTTGTCCGCCATAGAAAAAAGGTTGTTTTGACAATCTGTTTGGCCTTTTGTATAAAGTTTTAAATTAGAAAAGTGAGTTATTAACTATTACGTTTTTAGTTAAATGAAGAAGGGAACTTTGGTATGGATTGTGATGAGAAGTAACATTGATACAGCAAAACCCTATGGTTTAATGCCGAATCTCCGTCGTAATCTCTCAACCCGCCCTTCCGTGTCAACTATTCGTTGTTCACCCGTGTAGAATGGGTGACATTTACCACATAACTCCACACGTAATTCCTGTTTGGTGGATCCTGTAATGAATATGTTTCCACAGGAACATATAACCCGTGCATCAGTATAAAATTGTGGATGAATTTCGTTTTTCATTTCTGTATTTGCTCTACTGGGTATACGCTAGCTCTTCTCTTTCCCTTGGATGCCCATTCATATTCCACTTTGCCATCAATGAGAGAAAAAAGAGTATGATCTCTGCCTAGTCCTACATTTCTACCAGGCATGATCTTAGTGCCTCTCTGTCGCATAATAATATTACCAGCTATGACTCTCTCGCCACCAAATTTCTTTACTCCTAGTCGTTGTCCTGGACTATTACGACCATTTCGTGAACTACCGCCTGCTTTCTTATGAGCCATTAGCTTTCCTCACTATCTTGCACTATATCAACTATTTGTAGGCGTGTGTAATGCTGTCTATGCCCGCGTGTTCGACGATATCGGGTCTTGGGTTTATATTTGAAAACTCTAATTTTTTTGTCTCTTGCCTGAGCGTGTACCTGAGCTATGACTTTAGCTCCAGATATGAAAGGACTCCCGTAGGTAAACTCTCCATCTTTAGATACCGCTAATACCGCATCAAGCTCGATTTCGGAGCCTGCTTCTACTGGTAGTTTTTCGACGTCGATTACGTCTCCCTGGGATACTCGGTATTGCTTTCCGCCTGTTTTTACTATTGCATATTCCATAACCGATCCAGTTTAAGGTTACTAGGCGTGACATGTCAATAACATTTGTTGGTGCAATCGGTGCGTCGGATGTTTTTGGAGTAACTGATGATATTAGTTAAACTCGTTCGTCAATAAGGTGATGGTTTTAGGTTGAAGGGTCATGGATGTGCAGATGTAGGAGACTTTGGAACGTCTATGATATCCGGATTAGCATTACCATTCCAGTTAGCTGTGAAAAGTGTGTAACCTATAAATACGACTGCTCCTACAACAATTACACTTAGGTAACTAATTGCCCTATCTAGAATAATTATCAACGCAGCATCACCCTTTGATAGAGATTGTGAAAGAAGTTCCGCAATTCCTAGTTCAGCGAATCCTAGTCCGCCAAGAGGCAAAATGGTCAGGAGAGCATTTGACAAGGCAGCAAATGTGACGAGGCCAAAGTTTAGAGATAATCCCATCGCGCTGGATACGAAATAAAGTCGAGATATTTCCGAGAACCAGGCTAATATGCTAAAGAAAATGACTAGATGCATTCTTGTTAAAGATCCTAGTGCGCCTCTATAAAAATTGATGAAAATACTTTGTAATAACTTTGGTATAAGAGAAAATAGCCTTGTCCTTAAGATCCATATTGCAATCAAAAATAGGACTAAAGCAGATAAAAGCAGTGATGCTAGAGTCAAAAAGTAATTCGGGGTATTGATTCCTTCCGCTAGCATTAAGACTAACGACAAGGCTAATAAGATTACCATTACTGAAATATCAACTATTTTTTCAGCTACTAATGTTCCCAAAGTTTGAATCAATCCACTATTCGTTTTTCTAGCAATCAGTATTCCTCTATATGGGTCTCCAATATGGAAAGCTGTTATTCCGTTAATAAACGCACTTATAAGTAGCAGGCTACAGCAATGAAAAACCCCTGGAGGTTTTTGATCGGGTTGTTCTACATTGCCTAAAAGGATATGCCATCTTGCTCCCCGGAAAAAATATGTTGTGTAGTGCAATATGAAGGCCATTAGCAGGTGGAGCGGATTGCTTTCTTTTAGACTGCTCCATATATAGCTAGGCTTGATATCAAATCGGACCACCACAAAGTAGAGAAATGCAACCGCTACGGCTAGGAAAAAAAGATATGATGGGGACAGAATAGATGATCCTAGGGAATATTTTCTGCTAAGCAGTTTTCCTAAAATGAACATATTGAATTACCGGTAATACTTTAAAATAAGTGCTAGAAAACAGGAATTATAGAAGTCATAATAATATTATAATCGAACCGTTGACTAGTATTCCTTGAACCAATTACTGACTAACCTGTATAATGACCGCTGCTTAGTTAATGAAGCTCCATAGTAAATCGAGTTATTTAGAGAGGCATACTCCGGTTGGACTCTCCCACAGAATATGATATTGCTGTGATTGGTTCTGGCCCTGGCGGTTATGTAGCCGCTATCAGGGCAGCTCAACTTGGTTTGAAAACGGCAATAATTGAAAGAGATGAATTGGGTGGGGTATGCCTTAACTGGGGATGTATTCCAAGCAAAGCCCTTCTTAGAAATGCAGAAGTAGTGTCACTTTTTAAAAGGGCACATGAATTCGGGATTACCTATGAAAACTTGGAGATAGATTATTCTAAGGCGATTGACAGAAGTCGAAGTATAGTTCCGAAATTAACAAAAGGCGTTGAATATTTGTTACGGAAAAATGGAGTTGCTCATATTAAGGGCGAGGCAAGATTTAAAGACGCTAATACGATCATCATTACTTCCAATGAAGAGGAAATCGTGGCCAAGAATGTCATTGTTGCTACTGGAGCAAGGCCTCGGATGATTCCAACTTTACCACTAGATGGAGATCGTGTTATTAGCAGTAGGCAGGCGTTGGAAAATAAAGATTTGCCAAAATCAATTGTCATAGTAGGCGGAGGGGCTATTGGCGTAGAATTCGCTTCAATTTATAACGCCTATGATGTTAAGGTTACGGTAGTCGAATTACAGGATAGAATAGTTCCACTAGAGGACGAAGAAATAAGTCGTCAGCTTGAACGATCGATGTCCCGTAAAGGGATAACGATAATGAGCAGTTCCAAGGTAGAGGGATTAGTAGAGAATGAAGACCATCTGATAGTCAGCGTAGAAGGACCCGAAGGTAGAACCGCTCTGGAATGCAAACAGGTTTTGGTTGCTGTCGGGGTTCAGGGTAATGTAGAGGGATTGGGGTTGGAAGAAATAGGGGTCAAAATAGAAAAAGGATTTATTCAAATAGACCAACATATGACTACTTCCATTTCTAATATATATGGTATAGGTGATGTGACAGGGAAATTACTTCTGGCTCATTCCGCTTCTGCACAGGGTGTATATGCGGTTGAGAGAATTGCTGGATTAGCTCCTCAGCTTCTTAGCTATTTAGATATGCCTAAGGCAACATATTGTGATCCGCAAATTACTAGCTTTGGGCTTACAGAGGCTCAGGCACGAGATCAAGGCCATGAAATTAATGTAGGAAAGTTTCCTTTTCAAGCAAATGGGAAAGCCTTGGCGTTAGGAGAATCGGATGGATTTGTGAAGTTAATAACTGATGCTAACCATGGAGAAATACTTGGAGCCCACATTATTGGCCCAGAGGTTACTGAATTACTGGCCGAATTATCAATGACGAGGATGCTTGAAGGGACGGTTGACGAATTGGGATGGATGGTTCATTCACATCCTACCCTATCTGAAACCTTAAAAGAGGCTGCCTTGGATGCTAAAGGCGAAGCTGTTCATATTTAGTTTATCGGGAGACAAAAGGAACCTTGAACCTTAAAGAGAAGATATCTAAAACAGAATTAATAGGCCTATATAGAGATATGGCACTCATTCGCGAGTTTGAAAATGAAACCTATAGGCAATATATGCAGAAACAAATCAAGGGCTTTCTTCATGTTTACAGTGGTGAAGAAGCTATAGCCGTAGGAATAATGTCTGTTCTAAAAGAACATGATTATATTACTACCCACTATAGAGATCATGGTCACGCCTTGGCGAGAGGATTGGATCCTAAGCGGATTATGGCTGAACTTTTTGGAAAGGCGACAGGGTATAGCAAAGGCAAGGGAGGGTCCATGCATTTGTTTGACTCATCCCGAAGATTCATGGGTGGGTACGCTATTGTTGCTGGTCAAATGCCTATAGCTACTGGGCTTGCATTGGCGGCTCAGCATGAAAAAAAGAACGCTTTAGTAGTATGTTTTTTTGGTGACGGTGCCATGCAGGAAGGGGAATTTCATGAGAGCATGAATTTGGCTGCTATCTGGAAACTTCCAATAGTATTCATATGTGAAAATAATTTATATGGCATGGGCGCTGCTGTTGATTCAACTTATGCCCTCCATGATGAAATCTATAAAGCAGGGGATGCCTATAAAATCCCTGGCTATAAAATAGATGGCATGGATCTGTTTGAAGTTCGAAATGTAATGCAGAAGATTGATTCCCATGTTCGTGATGGGAATGGACCAGTTCTTATTGAGGCTCAAACATATCGGTTCAGGGGTCACTCTATATCGGATCCAGCCGCATATAGGCCTAAGGAAGAGGTTGAATACTGGCTAGGACGTGATCCCATTGTGCTTGTACGCAACTACCTTATTGAACAAGGGCTAGTTACCGAGGAAGAACTTCAAGAAGCAGACGAATCTGTAGAACAAGAAGTAACCGAGGCTGTTGGTTTTGCACAGGAAAGTCCGTTTCCGGAAGCAGAAGCTCTTTATGATGATGTGTATGCTGATGAGGAGTAACGAATGACTGAAATTAATTATAGGGACGCGCTCAACCAGGTGCTGATTGAAACTTTGGATAGCGATCCTAGTTCATTCATAATTGGAGAAGACATTGGCCCATATGGTGGCACCTATGCCGTAACGCGTGGCCTTACCGAGAGGTTCGGGCCTGAGCGAATCAAGGATTCACCACTAGCAGAGTCGGTAATAGTAGGCGCTGGAATAGGGGCTGCTATGGGAGGCATGAAACCTATAGTGGAAATTATGACTATTAATTTCAGTCTATTAGCCATGGATCAAATAGTTAATCATGCAGCCAAGATTAGATATATGTCAGGGGGGCAAATTACTGTTCCTTTAATAATTCGAACAGTAACAGGTGGTGGAGCTCAACTTGCTGCGACTCATTCACAAAGTTTTGAAGGGTGGTATGCTTCTGTTCCTGGACTCACAGTGGTTACTCCTGCTACTGCCTATGATGCGATGGGCCTTTTCCGATCGTGTCGTGAATTGCCTGACCCGGTGATATTTGTTGAAAATGCGCTCCTTTATAGCCTAAAGAGTGATATCCCTGATGATTACTATACGGTGCCTATAGGCCTTGCTGATATTAAACGTTCTGGCGACGATGTAACAATCATCGCCTACTCGAGAATGGTCCATGTGGCATTGGATGCTGCATCCGCTTTAGCCTCTGAGGGCATCAATGCCGAGGTGGTTGACCTAAGAACACTTCGTCCGTTAGACATTGATACAGTGATTGCTTCAGTGGAAAAAACACATCGGGCCCTTGTTGTGGAGGAAACATGGAAGACTGGGGGGTTTGCTGGCGAAGTATCAAGTCTCATACACGAACGGGCTTTTGATTATCTGGATGCACCTGTGCAACGTGTTGCTGGAGAGGAAGTGCCAGCCCCGTATTCTAGTGTTTTAGAAGATCTGGCTTTTCCATATGTCCAGCGTGTGATTGAAAGCGTTCGTTCATTATTGAGTTCATAGTTCCCTTTTTAGGAGGAAAATTTTGGCTACTACTGTTGATATGCCCCAAATGGGATTTGATATGAAGGAGGGAACCGTTGCTAAATGGCGGAAGCAGGAAGGAGAGCAGGTTTCTCGTGGAGAAGTGATAGCAGAGATCGAAACCGACAAAGCGATTGTGGAGATGGAAGCTTATGCTTCGGGCACTCTTAGAAAGATTATGGTGCATGAGAACAACCCGGTTCCTGTAGGGACACTTATTGCGATTATTGCTGATGCAGATGAGGATATAAGCTCTTTAGAGACCTCTCAGCAAGCGGCGACTGCAGTCGCTGAGAAACCCCAGGGTAGTATGGAAGCTTCAGCATCTGCAACTATTCGAGAATCGGCGTCTCAGGTGAGTTCCTCTTCAACCTCAGTAATTAAGGCGAGTCCGATTGCTCGCCGTTTGGCCAAGGAGATGAATGTTGATCTAACCCTGGTTAATGGAACAGGGCCAGGTGGGAGAATAACTGAATCAGATGTAAAATCTTTTCAACCTGAATCATTGCAGCAAGATGATTCAACTATTAATGCCGACCAAAAAGAAATGCCTCTCTCCAAAATGCGACAGGCAATCGCTAATAAGACAATCAAGAGTACTCGTGAAGCTCCGCATTTTTATGTTACATCTCAGATTGATATGGGTAAGGCAATGGATTTTCGCAGGGAGCTCAATCCAACTCTTCCAGATGGTGTTCGGGTAAGTGTTAATGACTTGATAATTAAAGCCTGCGCGTTGGCAATATCAAAGTATCCAAACTTTAATGCGTCTTACAGAGGCGACAAATTATTATTGAATTCACGTGTAAACATTGGTATAGCAATAGCTCTTAGCCAAGGATTGATAATAGCTGGTTTATCTGATTGTCAGGATAGAGATCTAGTCAACGTAGCCAAGGCTAGCAGGGATTTGATCGATAGAGCCAATGGGGGAACTCTTAAAGCTGAGGAATATGAGGGTGTGACGTTTGCAATTAGCAACCTTGGCATGTTCGATGTTGAAAGCTTTAGCGCGATAATCTATCCTCCTAATGCTGCAGTTGTAGCCATAGGTTCGGTTATAGAGCAACCAGCAGTCAAGGCAGGGGAGATAGTCGTAGCACGATTGATGAAAATTACCATATCATTGGACCATCGTGTAGTAGATGGCGCAGAAGGCGCGAAGTTTCTTCAAGAAGTCAAGCGTTTGCTTGAGGACCCTAAATCTCTGATGGATTAATATATTTCAAATAAATGGTATTTTAAATCAGATATGGGCAACGTGATTTCTTGGTTATGGATCTGAGCAGTCCCGGATATACCCGCAATTTTGGCAGATTAATTTACAGTGACTTTCCAGCACTGGGTGCCTGCATAAGTCACAAACGTTGTTATCCTGATTAATCCGATCCATCCTAATAAATCCTTAAAGATATATGAATGTTCTCCAATAGTGCATTGTACAGCACGTTGACGCTCTTTGAAGCCCAATGTTATAGTCTAACTGTGTACAGTTTCAATTAAGACCTAAATTAACAAATTAGGTCTAAACTCAGAGATACTGTACATAAAATCATATAAGTTCACCCTTCGGATGGGTTATGCCCGAATCACTGGTTCAAAATTGGACCGCGTTAGTATTGGCCGGGGTAGTAGGAACGGTTGCTATCGGTATTATGTTTGCCGCTAGCTTTGTTCTTTCCTCAAAACGCTTTTCTAAGATCAAGGAAACCCCTTACGAATGCGGGATACCTCCAGCTCCATATGCCTTTTCCCAAATTAGCATTAGATACTATATTTTTGCTATCTTGTTCCTTATATTTGATGTAGAAGCGGTATTCTTATTTCCGTGGGCATTGATATTTGTAGGTAACAATGTGGCTTTTTACGCGATGATGATATTTTTAGCCGTTCTATCTTTTGCGATAATATATGGTTGGAGAAAGGGGGTTTTGGAATGGAGGAAATAAGTGCAGGCTCCGGAAATAGACCTCCTTCTGGTCTAGTGAATAAGGCTTTGCCAGGAGTTATTACTGCTAGAACGGATCAATTATTTGCGATGGCCCGGAAATCCTCCCTTTGGGCTCTTACCTTTGGGCTTGCTTGTTGTGCAATTGAGATGATGTCTACTTATATGGCTCATCATGATTTTGATCGATTTGGGGTTGTGACTTGGCCATCGCCTCGTCAGTCAGATGTAATGATAGTTGCTGGAACCGTAGTTAAGAAAATGGCTGATCCCATACGTCTTCTTTATGAGCAAATGCCAGAACCCAAATGGGTAATTGCGATGGGTAGTTGTGCTACTAATGGCGGGCCTTATTATCGTTCATATTCTGTAGTCATGGGAGTGGACCATATTGTTCCGGTAGACGTTTATGTTCCAGGATGTCCTCCTAGGCCTGAAGCTTTGATGAACGGGATCCTTAAACTACAAGAAAAGATCATGCAGGATTCTAAAGATGGAAACAGCAACTCCTAATAATCAAGGCAAACCTAAAGAACAAGGCGAGGCCTTTCCCCAAGAAGCGCAGGACTTTTTCGCACTTTTAGTTAGGGTGTTACGAGGTCGACGGTTTCAACGTGGTCTTTTAGATGATAGGCTACAGATTTCCGTGGAACCAAAAGACCTTGAAGATATATGTAGGCTTTTGAAAGAAGATCCCAGGACTAATTTTAAAATACTTTTATGCATCGCTGCCGTTGATTATATAGATTATATTCAAATGGTGTACGTCCTTCTCTCCCCTGAACATGAAAGAATCTTGGGGGTGAAGATGGACTTGTCCTATAAAGACCTAACAGTGTCTACTTTATCAGGAATTTGGCGTGCAGCCGATTGGTATGAACGGGAAGCCCATGATCTCTTTGGAGTGGACTTTAAGGGGCATCCCGATTTATCCCCGCTACTTTTATATGAAGGATTTGAGGGATTCCCGGGGCGCAAGGAATTTCCTTTCCATGAATATGATGAATACTAGTCTAAAATCTATAATTCTGGAAGCTCAAGTTTCTAAATTGGGAGAGGGGTACTTAGCTATGGTGCCTAACCTTCCTCTTTCTTCTATGGGCAGCACTAAAAAGAACGCCCAGGATCAACTTGCGATTGAGTTTAAGAATTGGGCTTTAAATTGTGAGGAAAAAGGTATCCTTGGTAGTATTCTGGCAGCAGCGGGGTATGGAGTTTTAGATGAAGATACAGAAATATGCTTAACATTCTCCGAATAGAGGTATTAATTTAGAGTGACCAATCATATGGATCAGATGGATATAGAGCATACTCAAAGCGTTGATATGATGCTTAACATGGGTCCTCAACACCCATCTACTCACGGCGTGTTTAGAATGTTGCTTCGGATTGATGGTGAGGTTGTGGTAGATGCAGAACCGCACATCGGATATCTTCATAGAGGGTCTGAGAAATTGTGCGAGGGTGAACAATATCATCAGGTAGTCACTCTTTTTGATAGACTAGATTACATTTCTAACTTTAATAACGAATGGGTTTTTTGCAGAGCGGTTGAGAAACTTATGGGTGTGGAAGTGCCGCAAAGAGCAGAGTACATCAGGGTTATTTTGGCTGAACTCAACCGAATTGCTAGCCATCTTCTTTTTCTTGGCACCTTTGGGTTAGATGCCGGCGCGATGACACCAGTAATGTTTGCCTTTAGGGCGAGAGAACGCATTCAAGGGTTTTTTGAAGCTGTTTCTGGAGCCCGAATGATGCATAACTATTTTCATATCGGAGGAGTCAAAGAAGACGTTCCCCATAACTTTAATGACTTGTTATCGAGTCTGCTTCTAGATCTTCGTAAAGATGTTGAAGAATGTGACCGATTATTAAGTTTTAATGAGGTTTTTGTTGCTCGGACTAAAGGCGTTGGAGAAATAGATTTGGAGACCGCGTTAGATTATGGCTGGACCGGTCCATCCCTCAGGGCTTGTGGGTTAGAGTATGATGTCCGCAAAGCCGAACCATATTCAATTTATAATCTGTTTGAATTTGAAGTACCTGTTGCGAGAGATGGTGACTGTTGGGATCGATATTATGTGCGTGTTTTGGAAATGTACGAATCCCTAAGCATAATTGAACAAGCTTTTAGTGGTATTCCTGATGGTCCTGTAATGGCATTAGGGCGAAGACTTATACGTCCTCCCAAGGGTGATGTTTACGTGCGAGCTGAAAATCCCAGGGGGGAAATTGGGGTTTATCTCGTTAGTGATGGGACTGATAAGCCGTACAGAGTAAAGGTGCGTCCACCATCTTTTTGCAGCTTAAGCGCTTTAAGGCATCTTGTAAGAGATACTTATATAGCAGACGCAGTCGTGATACTTGGCTCCTTGGACATTGTTTTGGGAGAGGTAGACAGATGAGTGTCTCAGCCATCTTGATGATGGCAATGTGGCTTCTGAGTCTGTTTACAATTTTATCTCTTGTGGTCCTTTCCTTGATTTGGATTGAAAGAAAGTTCCTTGGGAGACTACAGCGTCGCTTGGGCCCAACTCGCACAGGTCCTTTTGGCCTTATGCAACCTGTGGCGGATGCCGTGAAGTTGGTTCTCAAGGAAGACATGTTGCCTTCATGGGCAGATAAAGCCATATTTTGGGTGGCTCCTCTCTTGGTTCTTGTTCCATCATTTATGATCTGGGTAACGATTCCAGCTACTGAGGGTCTTGTTGTGCAGAACCTAGAAATGGGACTCTTCGTTATCGTCGCACTTTTGATCTTATCGATACTTGGCATTCTACTTGCTGGATGGGGGTCCGCTAATAAATATGGAGCTTTAGGAGGTCTAAGAGCAGCGGCTCAACTAGTAAGTTATGAAGTGCCTCTTGTTATGGTAGTGGTATCTATAGCTATCCTTGTTCAGTCAATGGATCTTAGGATTATTGTAGCTAGCCAACTTCCTTTAGCGACAGCTCAATCAATTCTGGGTGAGGCTAACCAGAGTAACGTTGCATTTAATCATATAGGTGTTCCATTAGTTCTGATTTTCCCTTTGGGTTTAGTTCTTTTTCTTATTGCAGGATTAGCAGAGGTTGGGCGTATACCATTTGACATATATTTTGCTGAGTCAGAGATAGTAGGGGGCCCATTCGTGGAATATAGTGGTGCCCACTGGGCGGTATTTTTCCTTGCAGAATATATTAATACATTTGTCGTAGCAGCATTGGTAGCGCTCTTATTCCTGGCTGGCTGGCATGGTCCATTATTGCCCCCATTGCTATGGTTCCTCATTAAGACATACTCTGTGATTCTGGTAATTTACTGGATAAGGGGTACTTTCCCCAGGCTACGAATTGATCAGCTGATGGCTTTTGGATGGAAGGGCATGATACCTCTATCTTTTGTTGGAGTAGTCATTACCAGCGTATACCGTTTTTATGACTGGCCGAATTGGTCTTTATCTTTGATGTCCCTGACAACTCTGGCTGTGGTAGGATACTGGATGTACTTCAAATTTACTCGACCGGTCATCAAATTAGCAAGATCCTATGGGCGTGAACCTGGGAGGAGTCGTAGTGCTAGGTAGTATTAAAGGAATGTTAGTGACTTTGGTTTCCACATTTAGGAAACCTGTGACAGATCAATATCCAAACAAGCCAAGGCAGGTGGAACCACGTTATATGGGATTTCCGGCTCTTACGTGGGATCATTCCGTAGGGGAGCCATATTGTACTGCTTGCATGGTTTGTATTCGTCAGTGCCCTACCCAATGCATGACTGCCACTATGAAAGATAATCCTCTGCATAAGGAAGAGAAAAGTAGCCGGCGTAAAATAGTAGACGTATTTGAAATTAATCTTAATCGCTGCATTTTATGTGGTATATGCGTAGAGGTATGTAATTTTGATGCCATTGTTATGAGTCATGAATATGAGCATAGTGGATATGAGCGAAATGGCGACCGAGTTGCGCTCGATGGGCTTTTAGAAATGGGCACGACTTATCAAAAGAAAACCAATTGGGTCCCACCATCGGAATTGAAAAAGGCCTTGAAGGACGATTTGGCCTTAAAAAAGGCTACCGATTAAACATGACCTGGTTCTTGTTTATTTTGCTTTCAGTTATGGTGATAGGTGGCGGACTAGGAGTCGTCACTACTCGCAATGTTGTTCATGCATGTCTTTTCCTGCTATTTTCATTGTTGGCGGTAGCTGGTCTGTATGTTGTATTATTAGCAGAATTTTTAGCGGTGGTGCAGATTTTTATTTATGGCGGTGCCATAATTATTGTTCTTCTTTTCGCTATAATGCTGACTAGGTCTGAGGAATACCCTTCTATTTCAGATAATTCTCAATGGCCATTAGCTGTTGTAGCCGGGTTGGCTCTTTTTAGTTTGTTAACAGCGACGTTTGTCGTTAACAGTCGTTCTTTTGAAGTGATGCATAGGGTGGCCTTGACTGACTTGGGAAGGAATTTGTTTACTGATTGGGCCCTTCCTTTTGAAATTGCCTCTATTGTTCTTTTGTTAGCATTAATTGGATCGATTGTTATAGCTAAGGTTGAAAGGAGAAGATAGTGCTTACACTCATGCATTTTCAGATTGTGAGCGCCGCATTATTTTCAGTTGGGCTTTATGGCGTCCTTGCACGCCGAAGTGCAGTTTTAATATTGATGTCCATTGAACTAATGCTTAATGCGGTAAATCTTAATTTGATTGCAATAGCTTCTTTCACAGACCCAGAACGTTTTACTGGCTTCATTATTGCCATTTTCGTTATAACTGTGGGGGCAGCTGAAGTGGGATTGGCACTTGCCATTGTTTTGAGGATGTTTAGAAATCGGGGAACGGTCAATATCGATGAAATAGAGCTAATGAAATGGTGATAGATTCGTGAAAATCCTTTTTATAATTCGATACGTTGAAATGCAAGATAAAATTATACTTGGAATAGGAAAGGCCTAAGGTAATGATAGGAATGGAGTACGCCTGGCTTATTCCAGTATTAAGCTTTGTGGCATTCCCGTTAATTCTTTTGCTGGGAAAGTTTTTTCCTGGCAAGGGTTCTTCAATATCCATTGGAGCTATGGGGGCCGGATTCATATTATTCTTGTTTGTAATGGCAGATCTTTTATCTAATGGAGAAGACTTCTTTAGTTATAAATGGTTCGATGTTGGAGGTGTGGAGCTTACCTGGGGGTTCATAATAGATCCGCTAAGTGTAAGCATTCTAGGGTTAGTGACATTTGTTGCATTGATGGTGCAGATTTATTCTGTGTCTTACATGAAAGATGATCCTCGTTTCAATTGGTACTTCGGGATCCAGGCCTTCTTTGCTGGCTCAATGCTGACTTTAGTTTTGGCAGATAATTTCTTATTGCTTTATATCGCTTGGGAATTGGTTGGTTTGTGTTCATACTTGCTTATAGGATTTTGGTATGAACGAAAGCCTGCAGTGGAAGCTGCAAAAAAGGCTTTTATAACGACTCGTTTGGCTGATGTGGCTTTGTTAGTAGGAATACTCCTTTTGTTTAAGCAGGTTGGCAGCTTCAGTATGTCCGAGACATTTGAACAAGCAGAATTACTTATGGCGGGAGCTAACAGCGCTCTAAGCAGCGGGACCACTTTAATTGCTGCCCTACTAATTTTCGTTGGTGCTATGGGTAAATCTGCTCAGGTTCCATTCCATGTATGGCTGCCTGACGCAATGGAGGGTCCTACTCCGGTTAGCGCCTTGATTCATGCGGCGACAATGGTAGCAGCCGGAATTTACTTGGTGGCTAGAACATTCGTGATATTTGAAGCTGCTCCTGATTCTCTTCTTATAGTAGCAATAGTGGGTCTTTTGACTACTCTGATGGCGGCTTCTATGGCACTTGTTATGACTGATCTCAAACAAATATTAGCTTACTCCACCATAAGTCATTTGGGGCTGATGATGCTTTCTTTGGGTTCATTTGGGTACACCGCTGCCATATTTCATCTTATGACACATGGTTTTTCAAAGGCTCTTCTGTTTTTGGCTGCCGGAAGTGTTATGCATGGCATTGGACGGACAGACATACGACAAATGGGTGGACTAATCAAAGTTATGCCTCTTACCGCATTAGCTTTCGGGATTGGAGCAGTGTCCCTTGGGGGAATACCAATCTTTGCAGGATTCTGGAGCAAGGATGAGATATTGTTATCTGTATTAGATCATAGGCATCCAATATTTATGATATTAGTTCTTGTGGCAGTATTTCTTAGTGCCCTCTACATGGCTAGGGCCTTTTTTGTTGCTTTCATGGGTGAACTTAGCGATGAAAATCGAGAAGGGCATGAAGCCCCGGCTCTTATGGCAATACCTATGATTCTGCTGTCCATTTTAGCAGTCACATTTGGATTGCTTGCTTTGGAATGGACAGACTCCTTCCATGGGATAGGATCTTTTATTTTTGTGCACGAAGGGCATGGGTTTGAATTCAACCTAATTCTAGGTTTAGGATCTGCAATTTTGGCTGCGTCTGCGTTCATTATAGCGTGGTTGATTTATGTAAAAGGGAGTGTGCCGATTAGCCCGTTTAAGCGAACCTTTGCTCCCATAATTAGTATGGCTGAGAGGAAGTATTACCTCGATTCTATGTATCAAGGGTTTATAGACAGAGTCGTATTGGTGTTTAGTGCCTTAGTAGCTAAATTTGATAGAGTTTTTGTAAATGATGTCGCAGTTAATGGGGTTGCTGAATCGGTAAAGCGGTCTGCTTTTACTTTAAGACATCATGTTACAGGGCTTATGTACAACTACGCTTTTGTTATGGTTGTTGGAGCCATAGCTTTAGCAGCCGCATGGTGGGCTGTGGCGGTAAAGGGTTAATTGATGGAAGACTTTAAAGTTATAGCTTTGTTGTTGACAATTTTCTTGCCAGCTGGGGCAGGGACGCTACTAATTTTCTTTCCCAAAAATTGGGGCTCGCAGATAAAATGGTTCTCTGCTGTAATATCCGGCGTTACCCTGGCCCTTACTTTATATATATTTTCTCTCTACGACTACGAGAAAGGCGGATTCCAATTTGAAAGCTCCTCTAATTGGTTGACTCAACCCATCAACATCAACTTTAGCCTTGGCATAGATGGAATTTCGACAGCTATGTTATTGCTTACAGGTATAGTTATGTTTTCGGGAGTCCTTTTAACATGGAATTTAGAACGCAGGGTTAAGGAAT
>VEXD01000005.1 GCA_009391235.1 SAR202 cluster bacterium AC-409-J13_OGT_754m | reverse complement strand
ACGGTACGCTGGCGGAAACAATGCAGGGCACACCGTTATTAACCAAATGGGAACCTTTTCTCTCCATTTAGTACCCTCTGGAATATTTCATCCTGAAACAACCTGTATGATTGGCAACGGGGTAGTACTTGATCCGGCAGTATTCCTTGCCGAAATTTCTGACCTAAGATCCCGTGGTGTCGATATAAGTCGTCTGTTCATCAGTGACCGCGCGCATGTGATCATGCCATACCATATTTTGTTAGACCAACTAGAAGAGTCTGCAAAAGGTGGTCTTGCTATAGGCACTACTGGCAAGGGAGTAGGCCCGGCATACATGGACAAAACAGCTAGGGTTGGCATCAGAGCTGGCGAACTTCTCGACCCTACATCCCTAAGACCAAGACTACAACAAGTTCTTCAATACAAAAATTCCATATTGACCAAAATATATAACTCTGAACCCTTTGATATCGAGTCTGTCTTCGCCCAGTGTGTCGAATGGGGCAAACAACTTAAGGAGTTTCTAAGACCAACCGAATTGTTATTACAGCAAGCCATAGCCCGTGGTGAAAATATACTTATAGAAGGAGCCCAAGGCACTCTATTAGACTTGGACCACGGAACCTATCCTTATGTTACTTCATCATCTTCATCTGTAGCAGGAATATCAGGCGGATTGGGAATACCCCCACGTGACGTTGCTGCTGTAATCGGCGTATTCAAGGCTTACTGTACCAGGGTAGGTAGTGGCCCAATACCAACCGAAATGCCTACTGATATTGGAGTGGACATAAGGGAAAGAGCGTGGGAATATGGAACAACTACGGGAAGGGCAAGGCGAATCGGATGGTTTGACGCTGTTGTTGGTAAGTATAGTTCCAAAATCAATGGTTTTAATTCTGCAGTATTAACACGCTTAGACGTATTAGACGGTATACCTAAAGTTAGAATCTGTGTTGGTTACAAGATCAACGGTGAAATAGTTAATCACTTCCCTTCCAATACTACACTTTTTGAGCAATGTGAACCTATATATGAAGATATGGATGGGTGGAATGACCCTACAGCCGGGGCAACGAAACTTTCTCAATTGCCTAAAGAAGCGATGCGTTATGTCAACAGATTAGAAGAACTAATAGAATGCCCAATCCGGCTAATTTCCACAGGGCCGAATAGAGAAGAAACTATTCATATAGAGCCCCTATACTAGATTAGTGGACTAACCCGTTTTATGGCTTAGACCAACAGATCAATAGAGTATTGATCAAGCAAACTATCCACCATCCCCATCATTTCACTGTCCGCCTCTATCAATGGTAATCTAGGCTTACCAACTCTAAAACCAACTTTATTCATCGCGTACTTAATTGGTATAGGGTTAGAAGCAATCCCGGTCATGCCTTTAGCCAATGGTAAAAGTCTCATATGTTCCAAATTAGCAGCGTCAAATTGATTATCAACTATTAAATCTATAAGCCGACGCATTTGCTTACCAAAAAGATTAGATATGACGCAGATTACACCATACCCTCCGAGACACATAATTGGAAATGTATCTCCATCATTCCCGCTCCATATATGAAATCCATCTCTAGATGAACTAACAGTTTTTGTTATGAGCTCGAAATCTTCTGTTGCATCCTTAACACCCACAATGTTATCTATTTGACTTAACCGAATTGTCGTTTCAGCTGACATTTTAACCCCTGTGCGCCCAGGAATATTGTACAAAATACAAGGCAAATCAGTTGCTCCAGAAATTGCTTTGAAATGTTCGTATATGCCTTCCTGTGGAGGTTTGTTATAGTAGGGTACCGTCAGAAGCAAACCATCAACTCCAGATTCCTCTGCTAGTTTTGTCATTTCGATGCTTTCATGAGTCGAATAGTTCCCGGTATTAGCAAATATTAGTCCAGTTGTTCCTATAGCAGACTTTGTTTCAGTCCATAATTGCACTTTCTCATCCATACTGAGTGTAGGACCTTCGCCTGTAGTTGCACCTACAACTAAACCATCGCTACCACTTTCAATTAAAGCTTCCGCAAGTCGCCTTGTCTGAACCCAATCTACTCTACCATCATCATCAAACGGGGTTACCATTGCTGTAAGCATCCTTCCTATGTCAACCAAATCAGTGCCTCCTACATAATCGGTGCGTGACTAATTGGGTAGCACATACTACCACGCCATGCCATATAGTGCCTAGGAACCGCTCGCTTATATCATCCTGCTCCATAACGAATGTGTTAACAGAGACAAACAAACCTATCTGCAGTCTCTCCGTATTACTTCTTCCGCGATTTGCAAAGCATTTAATGCCGCCCCCTTCCTAAGATTATCAGCCACAGTCCACATGGCTATTCCATTAGGAACAGATGAGTCTCTTCTAATACGACCCACGTATACTTCATCAGTTCCTTCAATTCTAAGGGGAGTAGGCAATTTATATGAACCATCTTTATATTCGTCCAGAATCTCTACTCCTGGTGCAGCAGCAAGAATTTGCCTAACCTCTCTCAGATCCATAGGGTTTTCCATTTCAATATGTATAGCTTCACTGTGCGCAGAATGGACCGGCACTCTAACACAGGTGGCAGATACAGATATGGATTTATCATGTAATATTTTTTGAGTCTCGAATATCATTTTCTCTTCTTCCTCCGTATAACCGGATGAAAGTAGTTCACCTATAAATGGTAAGACATTAAACGCTATTTGCTCGCTAAATGCCTCATGCTTTATTGGCTTTTCTTCGTACCAATCTGCCGTTTGTTGGGTGAGTTCCATAGCTGCCGATGTTCCAGCCCCTGAGACAGCTTGAAAAGTGTCTACTACGACCCTCTTAATAGGGTTAACCTTATGCAATGGATATAAAACCATAACCATTTGAATCGTAGAACAATTAGGTATAGATATAATTCCATCATGCCATTCAACATCACTTCCATTGATTTCTGGCACTACTAACGGAACGTTCGGAAGCATTCGGAAAGCAGAACTATCATCGATCACCAATGCACCGCTCTCAACGGCGATTGGAGCAAATTGTCTACTAATATCCGCACTCACAGAAATAAATGCGAAATCAATATCATCAAATGAACTTGCGGTCGTCTCATGTACTTCAACTTGTTGTCCCAAGAATGAAATATGCTTCCCTTCAGACCTTTTAGACGCAAGTAATTTCAATTTCCCTACCGGAAACGAGCGTTCTTCGAGCATAGTTAAAAAAACTCGTCCTACGGCACCTGTGGCTCCAACAACGGCTACATTAAATTTATTGGCCACCCTTATTAAAGCTCCATAATTTTATCCAAACCTATTAGAAGTCCATGAGTATCCTGGACTTTACGAATCGCTAATATCACTCCTGGCATACAACAGCCACGGTCCAATGTATCATGTCTCATAGTGAGAGTTTCGCCAGAAGAGCCAAATATAACCTCATGATGTGCAAGTCGTCCAGGCTGCCGCAGACTATGAACTCCGATTCCATTGAAATCACCTCCTGTAGTACCCTTAAGTGCTATCGTACGAGATGTATTTCTTTTAAATAGCTTGTTCTCAGAAATTGTCCTAGCTAAGGATAACGAAGTACCTGATGGTGCATCTAGTTTCTCTTCATGATGGCTCTCAATTATATCAACGTAATCAAAAAACGCTGCTGCTCTCTTTGCTAGGTCCATAAGCAGAACAGCCCCCATAGCGAAATTGGACGCCACTATGACCCCCACGTTATTCTCTGTTGCAGAATCATGTAATAACTTCAGGCAATTTTCAGTTAAACCAGTACTGCCAGTAACAAAATGGACCTTAGAAAATAAAGTTTTGTTGGCTGCCTGAATGCAGGCGTCTGAATTCGTAAAATCTACCACAACATCTGGATGTGTATCATTAATAACTTGTGAAAGATCGGTAGACATTGGTATGGAGCCCAGATCTCCTGGTAAGTCTAGGGTTCCACTTCTAGGTCTATTGCAAACCGCACCTACGAGAGACATGTCTGAAGCTTTAGATACCGCAGCAACAACTTCCCGCCCCATTTTACCAGTAGCACCATGCACTATAACTCTTATGGTTTTCACTAAAACTTTGCCTCTATAAGAATAGTTACAGTTTAACGCGGAGACATAGAATTATCCACTAAAGAAATATTTGCGCCCTGGAATCGCCGCAGCTTCCGACTTATTTAGTCGTGTTCAACTAAGTCTAATGACAGATTTAACGATATCGCCCTCTATCAGGTCCTTGCCTATCTCTCCTAAACCCTCCATCTCGAGGACCATTGCTCCGTCTAGAATCAAACTGTCTTTTCGGAGGGCTCTCTTCTCCAAATAAAGGTCTTCTTGACAAGTTAAGTCTACCCATAGAATCAATTTCATGAACTGATACTGTAAGTTCTTCCCCCATACTGAATTCCCCATCCATAGAAGCTTTCTCGTCATTTCTTAAAAGTCCTTCTTTTCCACCCAATAATTGGACAAATGATCCGAATGAAGTCAATCGAGAGACTTTTCCAGTGAGAATGTCACCCACAACCAAATCCCGAGTCATTCCTTCTATCCATTGTCTGGCATTCTCTATCTTCTCATCCTCATTAGCCCCAAGCATGACAACACCCTTATCGTCTATATCTACAGTAGCCCCTGTTTCCTCAATAATGGCACGAATGTTGCGGCCTCCAGGCCCGATTACCATGCCAATTTTCTCCACCGGAATCATTATGCGCAGCATCTTAGGTGCGAACGGGCTCAATGTTTCCCGAGAAGCACGAATTGTTTCAGACATTTTATCTAATATATATAAACGACCTACACGTGCCTGTTCTAACGCTATTTGCAAAATCTCGTATGTAAGACCTTCGATCTTGATATCCATTTGCAAGGCATTTATTCCCTTTTCTGTTCCAGCTACTTTGAAATCCATATCCCCTAAGAAGTCTTCCATGCCCTGTATATCTGTTAAAACAGAATAATTCCCATCATCACCCATGATCAATCCCATTGCCACTCCAGCTACAGGAGACTTTATTGGAACACCAGCATCCATCAGTGAAAGGCTGGCTCCACAAACACTAGCCATTGATGTACTACCATTAGAACTAAGAACCTCTGAAACAACTCTTATGGCATATGGGAATTCCTCTTCATTTGGAAGAGCCGGAATAATAGCCCTTTCAGCCAAAGCTCCATGCCCAATTTCCCTTCTCCCGGTAAACATTCTACCTGTTTCCCCAACAGAAAAAGGAGGAAAGTTGTAATGATGCATGAATCTCTTTGCTTCTTCCAGACCTAACGTATCCATTCTTTGTTTCATGCCAAGAGAGGCCAATGTAGTCACACTCAATACTTGTGTCTGCCCTCTATTAAACAAACCAGTTCCATGAGCCCTAGGCAATACCCCTACTTCCGACGATACTTTGCGTATATCTGTTAACCCTCTACCATCTGGCCGAATTCCATCATCTAATATACGTTGTCTAATCAATCGCTTTTGCAAGGAATGGAACCCGTCGGCTACAAGTTTAGCATCATAGTCACCAGATAGACTCTTAATCGTTTCATCTTCCAAAGTCTTTATAGCTTCTGCTTTCCCTGGGTTATCCGAACTTAGTTCCATTGCTTGAGCTAATCGTCCTTTGACCATGTCTTCTATGCGAACTGCAACTTCATCACCAGCAGAAGTTGGGACAAACTCCACCTTGGTTTTGCCTATCTCTCTTACCATTTCTTCAATCATATCTATTATCTCGTCATTGACATCCTGAGCTTTTCTTATAGCTTCTAGCACAATTGCCTCAGAGACTTCTTCCGAGCCGGCTTCAACCATTACAATAGCACCTCTTACGCCGGCTACCGCTACATTCAATTGACTTTCTTCAATTTCTTCAAAGGTAGGATTAATGATATAGTTGCCATCCTTAAAAGCTACCCTCGTAGCCCCAACCGGTCCATTAAAGGGGATTTCTGATATCGAAACAGCAGCAGATGCCCCAATAATACCCAGGATGTCTGGTGGGTTTTCTCTATCAGCAGACAAAACCATAGCTACAATCTGAATACTGTTATGTAATCCTTTCGGGAATTGTGGTCTTAGAGGTCGATCTATTAATCGAGCACTAAGAATTGCTTCAGAGCTAGGTCTTCCTTCTCTCCTGAAAAAGCTACCCGGCACCTTACCTATAGCATAAAGTTTCTCCTCAAATTCAACGGTCAGAGGTAGAAAATCGATGTCAGACCTGGGCTCACTAGACATTACAGCAGTAACTAATACAACAGTGTCTCCATATGTCACTAAAACAGCACCACTTGACTGACCAGCTAACTTCCCTACTTCAAAAACAAGTTTTTGATTTCCAATTAATTTTTCTAATTTATATTCCATCTAACAAACAAACACATCCTAAAAATAATAAAGAGGAAGAAGGTTCGGAATAACGAAAGCGCAAATGTCTTAAGGGGAAATTATCTTCGGAGACCGAGCCGCCCAATAAGAGACTTATATCTGTCTACGCTTTTTTTGGATACGTAGTTTAGTAGTCTTCTTCGGCGTCCTACTAGTTTAAGCAGACCAACACGGGTATGAGTGTCTTTTTTGTGTACTTGAAGGTGGCCTGTCAGCTCACTTATTCTTGCAGTAAGAAGAGCGACCTGGACCTCTACTGAGCCAGTATCAACTGAATTCTGACCATACTCTTTAACTACCGCCGATTTCTGTTGCGTGTCCAATTATCTATTTTCTTTCCTTTTTTCTCTTTTCGGATTGAATTATATCATATTTTCTCGAAAAATTAGAATAGGTAATTGCCAACTCATCAAATATTTTGATATGTCATTTTGTTGCAACAGTAACTACTCTAAGGCTAAGCTGTTGTTAAAAGTATAATTGTTGAGGCTCCTGTGTCTAATTTATACATAGTCGCTACACCTATTGGTAACTTAGATGACATTAGTGCCAGAGCTTTGGTCACTTTACAGAAAGTGGATTTAATATTAGCCGAAGACACAAGAACCACTAGAAAACTTCTTAATCACTACGGGATCAAGAAATCTCTTATAAGTTTCAACGAACACAATCAAAGAAAAAGGACCCCATTCGCTATAGACGCTTTGATGAAAGGTGATGTAGCGCTTGTTAGCGATGCTGGGGTACCAACAATCAGTGACCCAGGCCAAAGATTGATTGCTGAGATTCATTCGCTTGGCATCCGTGTAATACCTATACCCGGACCGACTGCGCTAGCTGCCGCACTCTCTGCTTCCGGATTTGACGGCGGCAGTTTCTTGTTTCTTGGTTTCTTACCACGTCGCAAAAAAGAACGACATAACCTGCTGAGTTCATTAATATCTTATCATAGAACAATAATCCTATTTGAAGCACCACATAGGCTACTCAAAACTTTGAATGAGCTCACACTATTCTGGGGAGAAAGAAATATATCGATATGTAGAGAACTGACCAAATTATACGAGGAGATATATAGAGGAAGCTTAATTGAAGCGATTTCGCATTTTGCAAACCCTCGCGGGGAATTCACTTTAGTGGTCGAGGGTAATAAAGGCGAAAAAGAAACGTGGAGTAAAGTTGAACTACAAACAGAATTACTTAAACTCAAAACCCAAGAATATAGAGCGAAAGAAGCAGTCGAATTACTTGCAAGCCTATCAGGACATTCCAAACGATTTATTTATGAGATGTGGCTCTCAAATCATGCAGACTGATTACAATATAGGAATCATCTATTCCTATATTGGCTAATAACGATTTATGCTATATTTGATATTCACTTGTAATTAAGCCGAACATATACCAATAACTACTAAAGATGAAAAACCTGTCAGAACGAATATTTATTGGAGTAGCCTGGCCTTATGCCAATGGATCTTTGCATTTAGGCCATATAGCTGGATGTTATCTGCCTGCCGACATTTTTGCCAAATACCACCGTATGATAGGAAACCAAGTCTTGATGGTTTCTGGAAGTGACCAGCATGGGACACCCATAACCATACGCGCAGAACAAGAATCAATATCACCTCAACAAGTTGTTGACAAATATCATTTAGAATTCCTAGATTCATGGAGCAGAATGGGAATTGATTTCGATCTATTCACTAATACAACTACCGAAAATCATAAAAAGGTGGTTCATGAATTGTTCCTCAAGTTGTTGAAGAAAGGGTACATATATGAGGATTCAATGAAACTACCCTATTGCTCCAACTGCAAACGATTCCGCCCAGACCGCTACATAGAGGGCATTTGCAATTACTGTAAATATGACGGAGCAAGAGGAGACCAATGCGATAATTGTGGGAGAACATCACATCCAGAAGAAATGCTGGAACCTAAATGCCGAGTATGTCTATCATCTCCAGAATTCCTAGAATCAAATCATTTTTTTCTACGCCTTTCGGCTTTCCAAAAGCCTCTTCTAGAATGGGTGAAAAAGCAAAGGCATTGGAAACCTAACGTATTAAATTTTACCCTAAGATATATTCAGGATGGACTTAAAGATCGCGCTATAACCCGTGACATTAATTGGGGAGTCACAATACCATTAAAAGGATACTCTAGTAAACGCATATACGTTTGGTTCGAAGCAGTAACTGGTTATCTTTCTGCGGCTATAGAATGGGCAAAGGCGCAAAATAAACCTCAAGCTTGGGAAGGATTCTATAAAGATAAACAAACTAAAGCATATCACTTCCTGGGGAAAGACAACATTCCATTTCATACTATCATATGGCCTGCTATGTTGATGGGTGAAGGTTCCATGATATTGCCATACGACGTTCCGGCAAATGAGTTCCTGAATTTAGAAGATTCAAAGATTTCGACTAGTCGCAATTGGGCTGTCTGGCTTCCAGATTATCTTTCCAAATATGACCCAGACCCTCTTAGATATGTGTTATCCGCTACTATGCCTGAGACTAGCGATTCGCATTTTTCATGGAATGATTACATTAGACGTAACAATCAGGAGCTCGTTGCAACCTATGGAAATCTAGTTCATCGAACACTTACCCTAACCCATCGCATATTTAATGGATCGTTTCCAACGCCTGGATCCTTTGATGAATCAGACCAGGAAATACTACAATTAATACCCAAAGTTGTTAACAATACTGGCAAGGAAATATCTCAGTGTAAATTTCGCCAGGCGTTAAATTTGATAATGTCATTGGCTCAAGAAGGGAACCGTTATATTGACGCAAAAGCCCCCTGGAAAACCGCCAAAACTGATGTGTCACGAACGGCAACTACCCTTTGGGTATGTTTAAGTATAATTTCATGCTTACGTACAATATCCTATCCCTTCCTCCCATTTAGTGCTCAAAAACTCCATGAAATGCTCGGTGACACAGGAAGCGTCAAAGATGCCGGCTGGTCAATTAAAGAAATAATCCCCAATAAGCCTTTTCCGCAACCAAAACCTCTTTTCTCTAAATTGGATGATTCTATTGCCACTGAAGAACTGGACCTTTTAGATGCAAAATCCAACGAGGTTAAGCCAATTGCCAACAACTAGATCCAAAATAGACATAATTTATCAACCAATTCAGAGTGAATTGGGTCAGGTTGATCAAAGCCTCAGGAATTTGGGAGGGTCCGAAAGCCAACATATTAAGCATCTTTTAGGTTATTTGTTTGACAGAGGGGGAAAGGGGTTACGCCCAGCGTTAACACTACTGTCATCAAAATTGTTCAATAATAAAGTAAATCATAATGCTGTTACGATGGCCACTGCTGTTGAATTGCTTCACATAGCCACATTGGTGCATGACGACACAATTGACGATTCGTCCATAAGACGTGGCAAACAAACTATAAGCAAACGCTGGGACTCAAACATAGCAATACTAGTTGGAGACTACGTATTTGCAACTTCTGCCACCATTGTTTGCACTACAGGAAATCTACGAGTTGTACACAGATTCTCAGAGACAATAATGGAACTATCAAGTGGTCAACTTATGGAATATCTTAAATCACATGATCCAACTCCAAATCGCGAAGAATATCTAACCCGTATATACTTGAAAACCGCGTCCTTGTTTCGTACTGCACTCGAAACTGGAGCTTTGTTATCTGAGGCACCCGAAAGTGCTCTCAAACATTTAGTAGATTACGGATATAACCTTGGAATGGCCTTCCAAATCGTTGACGATATTTTAGATGTAGAAGCAACTGAAAAAGAGATGGGAAAATCTGTCGGCAATGATTTACTCCAAGGAGTGCTGACTTTGCCAACAATTATTTTCCTGGAAGAAAATCCAAACGACGATTCAATAGCCAAATTCTTTGGTTCAAAAGGAAACCCAGAACACCTAAAGCAAATAATTAGTCGAATACAATCGTCAGACATAATTGAGCGGTGTTACTCAGAGGCGCAAAGATATTGCTATAAAGCTAAAACGTCACTACGTAACTTTCCCAAATCTGATGCCCTTACATCACTTGAAAAACTAGTAGAATTTGTTATGGAAAGACGAAGATAAAACCATATCAGTCCTGCCAACTCTCAAAATCTCGTTCCCATTGATGACAATAAAATCATCTTCAATTTTTAACTTTCCGACTAGGAACATACGAAATCGCCTAACTAGGAATTGAGATCCCTATGTTAGGTGCAATTATCCTCTACAACCGAATCTTATACTCTTCCTTGAGTAGCTAAAAGTTGTTCATCAGCATGATAAGAGCTTCTAACCAATGGACCCGAAGCTACGTGTTTAAAACCAAGTTCCATACCAATAACCTTTAACATTTCAAACTCACTTGGTTTGAAAAATCTTGAGATAGGTAGATGTTTCTCTGAGGGTCTTAGATATTGTCCGATGGTTAGCAAATCACAGCCTACGGACCGCAAGTCACGCATCGTCTCTATTATCTCATCCCATTCCTCTCCCATTCCTACAATAATCCCAGACTTGGTAGGAATTGCAGGATTAACCTGTTTTACGTAAGCAAGCAATTCCAAGGATCGCGTGTAATCCCCTTTAGGTCGCACTTTACGAAAGATCCGTTTACTAGATTCTATGTTATGATTTAACACGTCTGGCCTAGCTTCTATTACGGTATTTATACCTACTTCAGACCCTTGGAAATCAGGTATTAAAACTTCCACCTTGCAGTCAGGAACAAGTTGCCTTATACGTTTAATACATTGAGAAAATATAAAAGCACCGCCATCAGCTAGGTCATCCCGATTTACAGATGTGATAACGCAATATTTTAGCCTCATTTCACTAACCGTACGAGCAAGCCTATACGGTTCTCCTATATCTAACCCCACGGGCTTACCTGTAGTTACAGCACAATAACGACAGCTCCTTGTACAAATATCACCTAATATCATGAAAGTCGCACTCCTACGTTCCCAGCAGTCTCCTATATTCGGGCACATGGCTTCTTCACATACTGTATGCAACGCAGAGCTACGCATCAACTTTTTTAGCTCTAGGTAATTCTTGCCTCCGGGCATAGGAACTTTTAGCCAAGCAGGAAGTCTATTTTTATTCAATTCACTCATAGGTCCTTATACAATTAAACTCTTTATAACCTTTCTTGCATACCATTCAATCAACAATTTAACTATTTTTATCCAACGAGATGCAATTCTTTTCAGCAATGATAATTGATTCTATATGTTGCCCCGCCAAATCAAGCCTCCCGGTTTCATTAACAACACTATAATTAAAATTATCCGCGCAAGCCATTTCATTTTCTGCGGCCTCAATTCTTATGCGAAGAGTCTCCTTAGACTCACTTTGGCGTAAAAGCAAACGACGACTCAATTCACTAACAGACGGTGGCGTCAAGAATATCAATACCGACTCAGGGATCAATCTTTTTATAGTCGAAGCTCCTTGAACATCAGTTTTCATCAAAACATCCATGCCTTTTGATAAAGCTACTTCTATAGGTTCTTTAGGGGTACCATACCAATTACCATATACACGTGCAAATTCCAATAATTGCCCACTTTCTTTCAATTTACTAAATTCTTTTTTATCAACGAAAACATAATCAACTCCATTGGTTTCATCTTCACGGCGAGTCCGTGTCGTCACAGTAATCACGAAATACCAATTCTTTCCCAGAGTTTTTAAATAACGGAAAACTGAATCCTTTCCAACTCCCGAAGGCCCGGAAACAACTACCAATAAAGGACCATCTGTTTTACGGTATTTAGCTAATTCAATCATATCTATTCTTTTGTAAATAAATCAATTTGATCCCAAAATTGCGGATAAGATACGCCTACAGCATCAGACCCATCTATAATCGTATCGTTATCAGCCACTAAACCTGCCACCCCAAGGGCCATAGCTAATCTGTGATCACCGTAACTTCCTACTTCAGCTCCTTCAAGTTTGCCTTTCCCATGAATCACCATGCCATCTGAACGCTCTTCTATGGAGGCACCCATCTTGGTCAGCTCTCTGACTATAGTGCTAATTCTGTCAGACTCTTTTACCCGTAATTCAGAAGCATCCTTTATAACTGTAGTACCTTTGGCAAAACAGGCTGCTACAGCAAGAACAGGAATTTCATCTATTAACCTGGGAATCAGGTCACCCCCTATCTCCACTCCAACAAGAGAACTCGACTCTATCAATATATCAGCGCACGGCTCCCCAGCTTCAACATGCTGTTTTTCCAAAAATAAGTTAGCCCCCATAGATTTCAAGGCTTCTATAATTCCAATTCGACCTGGATTTATACCTATATTGTTTATTTTAAGTTGTGCATTAGCATGACATATGCCCGCAACCATCCAGAATGATGCGGCACTAATATCACCAGGTATACTTAAATCAAAACTCTTTAAAACACCAGGAAATATTTCCAATTGGAAACCTCGACGAATTACTTTGGCTCCCATGCTATCCAACATCCGTTCAGTATGATCACGGGACAAAGCAGGTTGATGAATGATCGTAGGAGTGCTAGCCCTAAGAGCAGCTAACATAATACATGATTTAACCTGAGCACTAGCTACAGGTAACGTATATTCAATACCATGAAGATCCCCCCCCTTTATGGTTATGGGAGGGAGGCTGTCCTCCATAGCTCCAGAAACACAAGCTCCCATCAAATTCAAAGGTTTAATAATTCTATCCATAGGCCTTGAAAGCAAAGAGTAATCCCCTGTAATCACAGAAGTAAATGATTGACTAGCTAATGCACCAGAAAGAAGTCTCATAGTAGTGCCACTGTTACGAGCATCTAAATTACCAAGGCTTTTTCTTAATGCCCCTTCACTGCCATAAATTCGCAGATCACCGCTAGAGTTAACCTTCTCTATACGAACTCCTAAATCCTTCAAACATAGCTCAGTAGCTTTGACGTCCTCACCAACAGGAAGGCCTCTTACAATGGATATGCCCTTTGCTAAGGAATTCAGAATCAGCGCCCGGTGGGCAATAGATTTATCTCCAGGAACATCTACTTTCCCTATTAAGCTTTTGGGTCTATTAACTAATTGATGCACGACAGAACAGATTATTATCGGATTTGTTTTTTATTTTTATCATTTTCAGAGCCAAACACCAGTTCCGTCATTTTTTCCCCAAACATTATTCCGGCCAATGAGGGAACATTTGGACGTTTATAGTCAGTTCTTCCGGAAGGAGCTACAGAACCAGAAAGCCAATTTTCTCTATTCAAAAGAGAGTCAGCAAATAATTCTGTTAGGCTATCGGATGCATCTTTATCCATGATTGTATTTTTTATAAGTAGTAATTCAGCGATAAATGCGTCCATCCAATAACCAATGTAATCCCTATTGGTAACACATATATCCCGATGCATAATAGGATTCCCAGAAGCTAATCTGGAAACATCCCTGAAGCCACTAGAAGCTAATCTACTTATGTCATTCCATTGAGGGCTTCTAGCTACACAACTTACAAGAGCAGCAGATAACACGAATGGCACATGACTAACTGCAGCAACGAAACTATCATGTTCACTTTCGTCAATAAAATATGGGTTGGCACCCATAGCAGTTATTAAACCCACCAATATTTCAACATTGGAAGTGCTAGCTTTTCCATCTGGGACCAGGCAATAAGGTTTACCTTCAAAAAGGTCCGCGCCAGCTTCTTCAGGTCCTGAACTTTCTTTCCCAGCCATTGGATGACCACCAATAAAATCTGCATACGGAGTAATAAATTCCCTGGCCCAATTCATGACCTCTCGCTTAGTGCTCCCTGTATCCGTTACTAAGGCGCCCTGGTTTAATCTAGGCCCAATAATCTCCATGATCTCTTTTACAGCCATCACCGGAGTTGATATAAAAACAATACTGGCATCAGCGACTGCATTAATAAGGTTTTTTTCTATTTTATCTATGGCACCAATTTTTTTGGATTTGTTCACCACAGAACGTTCTAAATCAACGCCTACGACTTCCGTATTTTTCAACCTTAACCCTTTTAACGCCAATCCAATTGAGCTACCTATTAGTCCAGTACCGATAATTGTTATACGGTCCACACTACACCTCTTTTATATTAATAAATTATCCCCTTGAAACTTAACTGTTTTATAAGATCTGGGTAAACAGGTATGGATTAATAAACATGCTTTACCTTAGTCTAATAAAGCTGTAGTCAATGGATGTGGTCCTTGGCGTAATGAGGTTCCAACAGTGCTCTCTTTTCTAGATTTACGTTGTCGAGGAATATTATTCAGCATTTCTTTAAAATCATCCAATATCTTAATCGAGGAACGTCCTACATCCAACACCAAAACATCTACCCCAATATCTCGCAAACATTCCACTTCTTTAGGTGAAATGGTAACAGGAACTCTTACCATCAAATATTTATCAATCATAGTTCGAATAGAACCTATGCAGGACAAATGCCCCAAAGTCATGGGGGCGTCTTTAATTTCTAAACAGACGAATACTGCATCCACCGGCAGGGCACCGATTGTTCTAAGTACTCTATCTTCAGTATCCAAAGGTATATTTAAAACATAGGCTGCATTATCATCATTCATGGATTGAACAGGCATAGTCCCAAGTCGTACTAAGTAAAAATCATAATCTTTACCCACCGGCTTATCCTCAAAAGGATAGGTTTCCCCGAAAATCACACCAAATGGAACACCGTTGAGTGTTTTCGCAATAACACTTAACTGATCCTTAGTGTATGTGCCCCCTAAAAAAACTCCATCTGGATTGATACGAGATAACCGAGTAGCTGCCTGGACATGGTTATTTTCAATCAATCCCACTAAAGCCATAGCGGGGGTTTTAGAAGTCTTAGAACTGGCACTAAATCCAATACTAGTTCTCGATTCTTTACTTAACTTTTCAAGCGCGGTTAATAATCTACTCATTTGCTGTACCTTGATTTATTTTCCTTTACTCACCGAATTGAACGAATAAACAAAACTCTCTATCTGAACTACTTCACTTACCTTATCGTCTCATACCCATTGGTTATTTTGCATGTGTGGCTTGTATCATGTCAATCAGTATCTCTACTACCTTAACTTTATGTAGACTTAAGCAATTCTGTAGTTTTTCATTGCTTTATCGTTTGTAATAGGCCCATCGCCCATGCCCTTAGATCTTCTTCAAGGTCTGCGCCACAGTGCGGACATTCATAATCACCAAACCTGATTCTAGTTGCGCAATGAAAGCAAACTACGACTTGCGCCATAAATCTCATTGCTTTATCTATTTGCTCTTCAGTAACAGACACCTTTCCCTCCTCAACCGACTAGTTTTTTCTAATCAGGTACATACATTTCATAAAACTCGATCCAGGTTTCTTCCAGCATAGGCGAAAGCTGACCCCACAAAGACACTTCTCCTTTTACAGAAGGTATTTTAGGATTATCTTTTCTATATGGATTCTTTAATGCCTCTTCAATCCAATCCATATATACAGTATGTAGCGGACCAGGAACGGTATTCCCAGTTATATATGTTCTGCATGGAGTCCTTTGTCCAGCGTTCTCATATTGTTTGCCCATCTTATAAATTATCTCTGCCCCTTTCCTAGCCATACCCGGCTTCATCTTAAAAATTCTTCTAACTAGATACATCCGTCCTCCTTGGTTAAACAATAACTTTTTCTTTATAACTACAACTAGATTTTATACTGGCTAGGATACAATCAGTCAACTGCTCCTGTATTTCTCCATATGCCATATTCTTATATTGGATGTAATCAACCAAAAGTAAAGTTACATTCAACGGTCATAAGAAATCATTTTGATGGAAAATACATAAAAACATCCATATGAATACAATTCAGGTTTTCTTTTTGGCATGTTATAACAAAATATATTATTATCCATCAATGAGCCAATTATGGATTACCAACTAATCAATGCACATATTAGGCAGAAATCTAATCACTCCATTCCCTAGCTTTTGGGCAAATCATTCAGCGGAATTAGATTTATGTTTGGAGATGATCAACAAAGCGGACTCCTCTATATTCGGTCCAAAACAAACTCATAGAGGTAAGGAGCTAACTCCATATTGGATGAACTTGCCAGACGGTGCATTGAGCTACCATGTTGCACACGAATTAACCCACAAAATAATGACCAAAAGAGGATTTCCTTCAACAGTTAGGGGTCCTCATTATAATATCGATTCACCACAAGCTAGGGTAGGTAGTGATCTTCAAGAAATGATACTTCATCCCGGACTAGAAGATATACTTTTACCCTATGCTTTTGATCAAACACATATAAGGCAACACTTATTTGAAGGAGCACGAAAAGGTCTTGAAGAAAGTCCGATCCCTCAGATGGGAACTCTTTGGTGGATCACATGGTCCTGCAGATTTGCAGAATTATACTATTTATTAACTCGAGAACAGTGGCTAAGACTGGAAGTTGTATACGAAGGTAGATGCCCAGATATAGCTGCGATGGGCAATAATTTAATTGCCCTTATGACAGAACATGGATTCTCAACAGCTCCTCAGGCAATACGTTCGATGATATCTGCTAGAAATCTTTTAGGGCTTCAAAATAATAACCAATGTTTTATTCTGGACCCCTCAACAAAAACACTTCATTGAAACCGAATTGCTCTCTCCCCTAAGGTCTAGAGAAGCTTATTGGTTTGTCATCTACCCACACCTACGAGCAATTTTAAAATCATAACTGCAAGTGCAACTATACCAGCGCTCATTACAATCAAACCCACGAAATAATTAAGTTCGCCTAGGATAAGACCTGGCAGTAAAGACTTGGTGGTACGCAAAACTTTCCTCAAGTATCCAAATATCATCAAACCCCCGTCCAATTAACAAACTGCACCCAATCGGATAATAGCAACTCAATTACTGCGGGCAAATAGATTTAATATATTTATAAATATACTAAATCTATTTTATCTCTATTCCAATTTTATGAATTTGCATAATTATGATTGTAATCAATTAGTCAGAAGTATAACAACAATTACTAACTTCTTTGCTTTCATCTGTTCTATCTTAAACAATTCGGTTATGCAGCTTGGATAAATCAATTATTGCGATTATGTTAATATATAACAACCTAAAGGTAGGGAAACATGTCAAAACTAGAATCGTTTTCAAATAACCGTGAAACTCAAATAGATACTTTGAGCCGCCTACTTTGGAATGCTCGTATTTACGGTCATTCCATCCCATATTCAGAAGGTTCCTGGTTACAAAATATTAATGAATCATATATGGTTCAGAGTAAAATAGAACAATTATCAAACATTCCAAGGGCTGGATGGAAAGTAGGAGCCACCAACAAGGACATCCAAGTGATGCTACAAATTGATGAGCCTGCGTCTGCACCAATTCTTCAATCCTATTCCTTTGAAAACCCGGCGGACTTAATCATATTCCCAGAACACAATCCACTGGTTGAAAGCGAATTCTCCTTCCGAATGAAACATGATTTGCTGCCAAGAAAACAATCCTACCATTTAGATGAGATAATTGACGCTGTAGATGCAGTGTGCCCAGCTCTAGAACTGGTTGGTTCTAGGTTTGCCGGAGGGCTCTCTCATGTCGGAGCGCTTCGGTTAATAAGTGATATGGTCGGAAATATAGCATTCGTTGCGGGAACCCCAACAACTGAATGGACTCACTTAAACCTAAACAATCATAGAGTCTCTTTATATAAGAACGGGGTCTTAATGACTTCAGGCCAGGGTTCGAATGTTATAGGAGGCCCGTTATCTGTTCTAGAATGGACGGTGAACCACCTTTCGAAAATGAATACTCCCATTATCAATGGTGAAATAATTACAACAGGTACATGCACTAAACCAATCCCAGTCGAAGCCGGAGACATAATAGAATCGGATTTTGGCAACTTAGGAATCATTGAATTAAAGCTTTTAGGCTAAACCAATACGGACAAATGGCAAACAGGTTTATGTAAAGTAGCCGTCCCTATATTAATATAATCCAAAAACAGGAGTTAAAATAATGGGTAACTTACGTGGATACCAAACCAATGATGTATATTCCATTAAAACTGTTTCTGACCCGCAAATTAGTCCTGATGGAGATGCAATAGCCTATGTTGTAACTACCATCAATCGTAGGGCAAATAATTACAATTCCGCAATTTGGTTAAAAAACAAACACGGTCGACCTTCTAGAATTACCGCAGATTCCGCTAAGGAAACTCAACCTCGCTGGTCTTCAGATGGAAATTCCATAGCTTTTCTCTCCGACCGAGACGGAGACTCTGCACAAATCCATGTCATATCTATGGGAAGCAACAAGATCAGAAAGCTTTCCACTTTCCAAAAAGGTGCTCTAGAAATAATTTGGTCCCCATCAGGAAAAGCAATAATGGCAACTTCCAGGATAAACAAAGGCCAAAACAAGTCTAATAATGATCCAATAGTTATAAGGCACCTAAAGCATAAACATAATGGTCAAGGTTTCTTTGATGGAAGTCATGTCCAGATTTTTGTCGTTCCAACCGATGGTAAAAAGCCGAAACAAATTACAGAAGGAAACTGGGATAATAGTCAAATAGACTGTTCTCCAGACGGGAAAATGATATGTTTCGTATCCTCAAGACATGAAACTAGAGACGTAGATATTGCACAAGATCTCTGGATAATACCCACCAAAGGTGGAAATCCAACTTGCCTAACCAAACGATTTGGAGTAGTTGAAGCTCCTATTTTTTCACCTGATGGACAATCTATAGCATTTAGTGGGCACGATCACCCGGATGATTCAGCCGGTAGAATATCTAAATTATGGGTTTTACCAAGTACAGAAGGAAAACCAAAGGCCCTATCGCCAACACTTGATAGAAGTGTAGCGTCTGGCTCAGCTATGCCCGGGGCCGTCCCTTCCAGGTTTTCTTGGACACCTGATGGAAAAGCACTAATCGCGCGAGTCCAGGACGGCCCAAATCTCCACCTTTACCGATTCCCTATAAACGGGGATTTAGAGTCCCCAATTATAGAAGCAAAACAATGTATTGAAGCATTTTCACTATCTAATATCGAAACTATTGCATGTTTGATAACAAATCAGAACAAACCACCCGAAGTATTTTTATGGGAAAATAATAAATTGCTACAGGTAAGTCATCTGAATGATAAATTGTTTAGCAAGATCAAATCACCACAGATTCATGATGTAAAAGTAGAATTGACTAGAGATATCCACATTTTTGGATGGATTATTAAACCACTGAATTTTAACCCTAACAAGAAATACCCCTTGGTCCTCGACGTCCATGGCGGACCTCACGCTGCTTTCATGAATGCCTTTCGCGGATCCTATCCGATGACATTGGCAAGCATGGGATGTGCGGTTCTACAAATGAACCCAAGGGGTAGCACCGGCTGGGGAGAACAGTTTTCCAGATATCTAGGAGATGGTCGTGGAAAAAGAGATTTTCCAGAATTACTTCAAGCAATCGAATATGTATCTACGGAAGGATGGATAGATACTAATAGATTGGGAATAACTGGATATTCATATGGAGGATTCATGACTGCTTGGGCTATAACTCAAACCAATATGTTTAAGGCAGCTGTTTGGGGAGCAGGGGTAGCCAATTTATACACACATTATGCCTACACTGATAATACATCACCACGGTATCCAGAAATGGGGGGATCCCCTTGGGAAAATAGAAAACGCTACGTTGAACTATCTCCTATTAGCTATGTGCAAAATGTTAATACACCTCTTTTAATGCTGCATGGTGAAGCCGACCTTAGATGTAACCCAGCCCAAGCCGATGAATTCTTCACAGCTTTGAAATACATGGGCAATGAAACCGAACTAGTTCGATATCCTGGGGAACATCATGGGTTTAGACAGAACGGCAGACCTTCAAATCGAGTCGACTATGATACTAGATTAATTAATTGGTTTTCTGAACGATTGCAATTCTGAAAAGGAAAGTTTATCCCAAAGCCGTGATTCAGAGATCCGCGTTTTACAAATACCCGCAACATATCAAAAGCTAAGGTAATTGGTGGCAACGACTGGGTTCGAACCAGTGACCTAGCGCTTATGAAGCGCCCGCTCTAACCACTGAGCTACGTTGCCACCTATTGGACCTATAAGCCAGTCGCCTAATAAGATCCAAAGGCTAATATAGTCACGGTCAGCTAATCATGTCAATTATTTGAGGTAACTGCAAACCAAACCATTCGTATTAGGACTTAATCTGGACCATTTTTTAACCAACTTTTGACGAATGAATTACTCATCTCGTTGATAATCACCACTTTTGCCGCCACGTTTGCTAATCAATATTATTTCCTCAATGGAAATGCTTTTATCTAATGACTTACACATATCGTATATGGTCAACGAGGAGATAGTTACAGCAGTCAGAGCTTCCATCTCCACTCCTGTACGAGCATTAGTACTTACCGTAGCTCTGACTACTATACCATGCCGTAATTCATCACAATCTAAATCAATCTTCACTTGATTTAACTCTATAGGATGACAAAGAGGAATCAAGCTAGAAGTTTGTTTAGCGGCCATTATTCCCGCTAGTCTTGCACAAGCTAAAACATCTCCTTTTGGAATCTCACCATCCAATATCATCCTTATAATTCCAGATTCCATCCTGACAAATGCTTTTGCAATTGCCGAACGACTAGAAATGCTTTTGTTCCCAACATCGACCATTCTCACTTGTCCATGTTCATCCAAATGAGTTAAGCCTTCAATTGTTAAATCTGAATAGTCCGCACGTCCTATGACCCCAGACTGAAGTCCTGCAATTCTGTTAGCTTCCTCATTTTCTGGGTGACCAGAATGACCTTTGATCCATTTCCATTTTATATTACGAGCCGTTGCGAGCATGTCTAATTGTTCCCATAGGTCATTGTTCACTTTGCGTTTCCAATTTTTATTCATCGTATTGACCACATATAGGCTATCGCTAAAAACAGTAACCTCAGACCCTTTGGGAGAAGATTCCAATCCCTTTATAGCTGCCGTGAGCTCCATTCTATTATTCGTAGTGTGACCTTCTTCCCCGGAAATGACAGCCCTCTTATCACCCTTTATTATTATAGCTGCCCATCCACCTCTTCCAGGATTTCCATCACATGAACCATCCGTATAAATATTTATCATATAAAATCTAAATATTCCTGTAAAAAAGCTCTACCCACCTATTTGATACATCTCTATTTTCTTAGAGGTAGATCCAAGTCCAACATTTCTATCTTCAGAATACCGATCCACTCTTCCTGTCCAGACACCTGATATCACATTTCTCAACTCATCATCAGATATGCCAGAACGCATCAGATCTCGTAAATTATGCCCCAATCCTGCATATAAGCATGTGTAGAATTTCCCATCACTTGATATACGCGTTCTGGAACAATCCCTGCAAAACGGTTTAGACACTGATGCTATAATGCCAATTTCCCCTATACCATCTTTGTACATATATCGTTCAGCAACCTCCCCTGGGTGATTCTTATCCAAGGGTTGAAGAGGCATTTCAGAATGAATCATATCTAAAATCTGTCGAGCAGTTACTACATCATCCAATTGCCAACCATTAATATTACCTACGTCCATATATTCTATGAATCGCACAATATAGCCAGATTCTTTGAAATGGCGAGCCATATCTACAATAGTAGAATCGTTTATTCCCTTTTGGACTACTACATTTATCTTAATAGGACTCAATCCAACAGAAGCGGCTTTTTCGATGCCCTCCAATACACGTTTTATCTTATAACCGCGGCCATTCATTTGTTGAAACACTTCATCGTCAATACTATCAAGACTAACAGTTACTCTATGTAACCCAGCTTCCTTCAAAGCTTCAGCTTTTTGGGCCAAAAAATAACCGTTGGTAGTAAGTGTTAAATCCTCTATACCTGGAATTTCAGATAGCATAGATATCAAATCTTGCAAATCACGCCTGATCAAAGGTTCTCCGCCAGTCAAACAAATTTTCTTCACTCCAAGCGAAACAAATATCTTAGCTAATCTTACTATTTCCTCAAACGATAAGATTGTTGCCTTATCCAAAAACGAATAGCTCTCACCGAATATTTCGGCAGGCATACAATAAGGACAACGGAAATTACACCGGTCGGTAACTGAAATCCTTAAGTCCTTTATAGGCCTTCTATATTTATCAACAATTGAAATCATGTTCATTTGAAAACTTTAATTAACTGTTTAGCTGCTTTACCCCTGTGACTTATATCATTCTTATCTCTAGTAGCCAACTCGGCACTTGTGCAATCGCTTTCAGGCAAATAAAAAATGGGGTCATATCCAAACCCATTAGAACCCTGTGCCTTGCACTGTATGAACCCTTCAATTGATGATTCTACCGTAGTAATACAACCAAGGGTAGTAGCCAAAACAATAACACATTTAAACCTAGCAGTTCTTTTATCCCAGGGTACTCCCTGTAATTCACTTAACAGCAGTTGAACCCGATCTTCATCCGACATGCTCTCAGAACCATATCTGGAAGACCAAACTCCTGGTCTGCCATCTAAAGCATCAACTTCTAGCCCTGAATCATCTGCCAGTGAATCCATTTTGCTTAACCGAGAATAAGTTTTAGCTTTAATTAAGGCATTTTCATAAAACGTAGACCCAGTTTCCTCTACTACTTCTGTAATACCCAACGTATTCAAAGACACCAATTTATAAGGAAGCTCAGCTAAAAGAGTCACAAATTCATTAAGTTTTCCCTGATTTTTTGTCGCAACTAATAGTTTCTTCATACAGGTGAGCTATTATGAACCAGGACGGTTCAGACCAAATCTTTTCCTTCAGATTTCTAGAAGATTAGTCTCCATTACCTTATCATATTTTCCTTGTCGAGCTGCGCTGGTTAAATATGCTCTATTATAAAATGCCTGTTGGGCTCTACTTCTATTAACATTATCACCCTTCCAGATCTCGAGGGGAGCCGATTGTAAGCCCCTACCATACGAAAAACTCAACTCCCATGATACTCCAATTTCTTGTGCTTTCCTATTAATAGCATCTAAATTAGCTGTAGCTTCGTCATCACTCTGCCCACCAGATAAAAAAACAATCCCAGGAACGCTTTCAGGAATCGAATCTTGAAAACAATCAATAGTTCTTTCAGCTATCTCTGAAGGTTCCGCTTTTATAGAGCCAGCTTTGCCAGGAAGTATCATATTGGGTTTGAGTAGCATTCCTGTCAGATCCACTCCCTGAGAATTCAATTCGTAAAATACCTGCTTAAGGGTTGTCCTGGTTACATCATGACATACATCTATGCTGTGAGTTCCATCCATTAATACCTCTGGCTCTACAATTGGCACCATTCCAGCCTCCTGAGTCAGAGCCGCGAAACGCCCTAAAGCATGAGCGTTTACATGGATACAATAAGAGCTTGGAATATCATTCCCTATCGTAATTACAGCTCGCCATTTGGTAAATCGAGCGCCTAGCTCCCTATATTCCGCAAGTCTCTGTCGTAGCCCATCTAATCCCTCTGTAACCAACTCATCTTTAGTTCCAGCTAGTGGTTTTGCCCCTGTATCCACTTTTATACCTGGAATCAAACCTTTTGAAATGATCACATCAACTAGACGAAGTCCTTCTGAGGAACTTTGCTTTATGGTCTCATCATAAAGAATCACTCCACTAATATATTGTGAAATGCCCTCCGTAGCAACTAGCATCTCCCTATAGTTGCGTCTGTTTTCCTCTGTCGATTGAACGCCAATAGCTTGAAATCTCTTCCCAATCGTACCGGTACTTTCATCCGCAGCCAATATTCCAACTGATGGACCAACTAAGGCTTTCGCAATATGATTAAGAACATAACTATCCATTTAATACCCCTTTCATTCAACTCAGGCAATTATCTTAAGCATAGAGAAGCTTATCTATTTGGAGCTTATCATAGTACATTTCAACTCGGTTTATTCCCCCTACATCAGTGCCCATGTAAACCGAATGGGTTAAAGCACCACCATTATCTAATTCTACACCGCTCACCAGATCTCCATTGCTTGCACCAGTGCATACAAAGACTACATCACCTTTCCCTACTAGATCTTCAGTTGAGTAGACAATGTCTAGATCTATTCCATTTTGTACTGCAAGTTGTTTCTCTTCGTCATTTTTAGACCAAGCTCTACATATAATTTCTCCACCTATACACCTTAAAGCGGCTGCCGTAAGCACACCCTCAGGAGTACCACCTATGCCCATTAAAACATCCACTCCAGAGTTTGGTAAAGCAGCTTGCAAGCCTGCCATAACGTCACCATCAAAAATCAACTTGATTTTAGCTCCCGCATTCTTAATATCTAAAAGTAAATCTTTATGCCTTGGTCTATCTAATACAACTACTGTAAGATCTGTTATATCTTTATTTAGTGCCTCTGCAATATTACTAAGGTTAACAGCCACCGGGTCGTCGATGTCTATGGCGCTCTTTGCTTTCTTTCCTACTATAATTTTATACATATAAGCATGTGACTTTGGGCAGTTCATCTCACCTCTACTGCAAACAGCCATAACCGATATAGCACCTGGCAAACCCTTCGATAATAAGGTGGTTCCGTCTATAGGATCTACAGCTACATCCACCACAGGTCCAAAACCATTACCAAGTCTTTCGCCTATATACAACATGGGAGCCTCATCTTTCTCTCCCTCTCCTATAACAACTATCCCATCCATATCTACATTAGCTAAAGTAGATCTCATAGCATCAACAGCCGCTTGATCTACCAATTCCTTATCACCCATTCCCTTATATCTGACAGCAGAAATAGCCGCTGCCTGTGTTACTTTAAGCAACTCATTTCCAAGTACAGAATTAATGTTACTATTTCTCAAATATGACTCCATTCCTTACCCAAAAGACCCAGGTTAAAATCTATCGTCTTGTTGAAATCTAAAGCTTGTATGCGAGCCTCTTCTGCAAAATCAAGACCACTAGAAGCATAAATTATGCTTCTAGAAGAATTAATAAGGAGTCCCCGTCCGTATTGGTCTATACCGGAACGTAAAGCTTCTTCCATATCACCTTTTTGGGCTCCCACACCAGGCAAAAGGAATGGGACATCCGGGCATGCCGTCCGCACAATTTTTATCTCATCCCCATAAGTAGCACCTACAACTAATCCCATATTCCCATTAAGGTTATAGCGATAGTAATGAGAAGCCATATACTCATATAAAGGTTTTTCCTGTTCACCATTTGCAATCTTTAAGTCCTGTAATTCAACTGCACCTGGATTAGAAGACCTGCACCAAATAAAGACTCCCTTATCTTTATACGAAAGGAATGGATCGATAGAATCTAATCCGGCATAGGCATTAACAGTAGCTGCATCAAACTGCCACTCAGAGAACAGTGCCTTAGCGTACGCTTCACTCGTATGCCCTATATCTCCTCGCTTGCCATCACCAATAATTAACACTTCGCTAGATAGTGTTCTTATGTAATCTATGGTGCGTCTTAGTTCATCCAATCCCTTCAACCCAAGGGCCTCGTAAAATGCCAAGTTTGGTTTGTAAGCTGCGACCAGATCTATTGTAGAATCAACGATGGATTTATTAAATTCTAATAAATCCGATATAGGCATCCTTTTCGGATCGGGGTCAAGTCCTACACAAAGAAAACTTCGTTTCTTATTTGTGATCCTATCTAATTTTTCAGCAAACGTCTCCATATTAAAAAGCCTACTATTAGTGCCTAAAATGTCTCTTCCCTGTCATAACCATAGAGACTTTGTGTGCATTAGCAGCATCTATGCATTCTTGATCTCTAATAGAACCCCCTGGTTGAATGATAGCGGCCACGCCGATCTTGGCAGCCAAATCTACATTATCAGAAAAAGGTAGCAATGCATCAGAGGCCAGTACAGAACCTTCACACTTGTTCTTGGCAACCCGAGCAGCAAGATCAACACTAGTCACACGGTTAGGTTGACCCGCTCCCATACCAATTAAACATAAATCTTTAACCAATACAATCGCATTAGATTTGATATGTTTTACTGCCTTCCAAGCAAATTCGAGGTCTTTAAATTGTCTATCATCTGGTTGAATCTCGGTAACCGTTTCCCATTCTTGCGAGTTATCCATTATCAGATCTGGATTTTGAATCAAAACACCTCCACTCACAGACCTAATGTCATATCCACCCACTTGGTAATTTAGTGATGGCATACGAATAATCCGGAGGTTTCGACGCTTCTTCAATAGATCTAAGGCATCCGGAATATAATCTGGAGCAACTATTACCTCATAAAATACACCTTTCATTGCTTTTACAGTTTCAAGAGTAACAGGACGATTAAACCCGAGAATTCCTCCATAAGCAGACACTGAATCTCCTTCAAAGGCACGATTGTAAGCCTCTCGTTGATCTTTATGACTCGCAAGCCCACAAGGATTAGAATGCTTTATGACTGCAACGGTCTGTTCATCAAATTCAGTCACGATACGCCAAGCCGCATCAGCATCTAGTAAGTTGTTAAAAGATAGTTCTTTACCATGTAGTAGATCAGCCTGTAAAACCCCTTTTGAATCTGCGTCAAAACCATATGCCGCTCCGTTCTGATGAGGGTTTTCCCCATATCTCAAATCAAAAATCTTTTTATAATTAACGCTTATCATTGAATCTAATTTCAGATCCTTCTTGCTAGAAAGATAGGAGGCAACGTTAGAATCATATTGAGAGACATGCTTAAAAGCCTTGTGAGCTAACATCTGCCGCATTTCCTGCGTTACATTATTGTTAGACAATTCCTGGCCAACCCAGACATAATCGTCTGGATCAGTAACCACAATGACAAATGGAAAATTCTTTGCACCTGCCCTTAACAAAGTAGGCCCACCTATATCAATATTCTCCAAAGCTTCGTCCAGAGTAACTGTTGCCCGTGATATGGTTTCAGCGAATGGATATAAATTGCAGACAACTAGATCTATCGTTTCGATTCCCGCTCTATTAAGTTGATCCATGTGGTCGGGTTTGTCTCTACGAGCTAATAGCCCACCATGGACTTTAGGATGTAATGTTTTAACTCGGCCTTCCAATATTTCAGGATATCCAGTCATATCTGAAATTTTTTGCACCGGTAGTTGGGAATGAGTTGTAAGCATTTGGTATGTGCCGCCTGTGCTGACCAAAGATACGCCATTTGCAACCAACTTCTTAGCAAAATCTAATAGTCCCGTTTTATCTGAAACACTTAAAAGAGCTCTCATATCCTTATACCTTTTCTGAATACACACTCAATCTATCGCCGGATTAAACATAACTCGTCGATCATCAATTTGAGAAACGACTTCTCCAATAATCCTCGCACTCTGCATAGCACCCTGCAATTCATCTGCTTTGCTAGGTTCACATATTAAAACCATTCCTAGTCCCATATTAAATACATGATACATTTCTACTATATCTACTCCTTTTGCTTGTATCATCGAAAAAATAGGTTGAGAATCCCAAGAATCGGTGTTAATTACAGCAGCAAGCCCTGGAGGTAATACTCTAGGCAAATTACCAATCAGGCCGCCACCAGTAATATGTGCAATCGCCTTAAGATTATTGAAGTGTGGTTCTAATAACAAATAATAGTTGCGATGGGGAACAAGCAGTTCTTCCCCTAACGTGTGGCCTAATTCCATGTAATGATCAAAGAGTGCGGACGGTTTATTATCAATATCAAAAACGCTACGTATCAACGTAAAGCCATTAGTATGAACCCCGCTAGATGGAATTCCTAGCAACACATCTCCTTTATTCACTTCGTTGAAGTCTATAATAGCGTCTTCCTCAACTACACCAACAATCGTTCCCGCTATATCGAAATTATTACCTCTATATAAATCTGGTGCCTGAGCCGTCTCACCTCCGATTATCGAACATTCAACCGCTCTACAAGCCCAAGCCATGCCTCGCATTAATGGCTCAATAACCTGATGATCTAGTTTCCCAATCGATATGTAATCAAGGAGAAACAGAGGTTTTGCACCACATGTGATTATGTCGTTGACGTTAAGATTCACCAAGTCCACTCCTATCGATTCATAATGATCTAAAAGGGTAGCAATGTTCAACTTGCTTCCTACGCCATCAGTGCTGGAAATTAACATTGGCTTGGTGTATCCACTTAAACGGTAAATCCCCGCAAACGAGCTGCCGCTCTTAACCACATTATTATCATGCGTTATAGAAGCAAAGCTCGCTATCTTATCCTTAAGGTCTTCTGTCTCAATACGATCTATGCCAGCAGATTTGTACGAGTAAGGAATCACCTTTACCTCCACATAAATAGGGTTAACCTACAAACTAATAAACTAATACAGTTTTGATTGCGTCACTATATTAAAAACACGAATCAGAAATGGCCACCTCTAGGTTTACGATCCTCCAAGGTCATCTTGTCTAATTCAAGTTGAATCGGGATAGGATAATCACCCGAAAAACATGCGTGGCAAAACCCCTCCCCTTTATCCGCATTCACTTCTAGCAAACCCTTTATACTAAGGTATCCCAAACTATCAGCACCTATTAATTCACATATTGATTCCTCAGAATGATTTGCAGCCACAAGTTCCTTGCGCGTAGCCATATCCACACCAAAGTGGCACGGCCACCTGATAGGTGGAGCACATACTCGCATGTGAATTTCCTTTGCTCCAGCCCTCCTTAGCATATCTATAACCAATGGCGTAGTCGTAGCCCTAACAATGCTATCATCCACAACTACAAGTCGCTTGCCTTTTATCATTTCAGGCAAAGTATTAAATTTAATTTTTACATCCGCTTCTCGAGTCTTTTGATCCGGTTCTATAAAAGTACGCCCTACGTAGCGATTCCTTATCAGTCCATCACTATAAGGAATGCCAGATTCTTCTGAGTACCCCATGGCGGCGGCGGTAGCAGAATCCGGGATACCTATAACCAAATCAGCCTCTACGGGGTATTCTCTAGCTAGGCGTGCCCCCATAGATCGTCTTTGCAAATAAATGCGGGAGCCAGCTAGAATACTGTCAGGCCTTGAAAAATATATCAGTTCAAAGACACACAGGGCTTCTCTATCATCTCTACCGGGCCATATAAATGAATGGACTCCATGATCGTCTATGATAACGGTCTCTCCGGCTTTCAATTCTCTGATAAACTCACCACCCACAAGATCTATAGCCGCACTTTCCGAAGCTACCATCCATCCTTCGTCTAATTTCCCTAAACACAGCGGGCGAATTCCCAATGGATCTTTGAATGCTAGTAAGGCGTCTTTCGTTTGCACAACTACAGAGAACGCCCCCTTTAGATTACGCATACAATGTGACATTCGCTCTTCCCAGTTTTTGCCTGGCGCATTAGCCAATGTGTACGCAAGAACTTCGGAGTCTGTGCTAGAGGAAAAGGAAGTATCCCAATTGTTTTCCAAGTTGTCGCGCAATTCAACTGCATTAATCAAATTGCCATTGTGAGCCAGAGCCAAATCACCATTAGCACCGGTTACCCAAAATGGTTGGGCGTTAATTAGTCTGCTAGAACCCGTGGTAGAATAACGTGTGTGGCCTACAGCCATCTCGCCAAGCAAGCCGGACAGACTTTCAGGTGTGAAAACATTTGATACCAATCCCATCCCTGTCTGTATATACAGTGACTCACCATCAGACGAAGCTATTCCTGCCGATTCTTGACCTCTATGCTGTAGTGCATATAATGCGAATGCCGCTATTTGAGCGGCTTTAGATTCTTTCTTAAATACCCCAACTACCCCACACTCATCATGAGGTTTATCGTCAATCAGATGGCTATCTATGTTAGCATCCAATTCATTCACTCCGGCATTATATCGGTTGCAGTATAGGCAATCAATTCCTATCAATCTCGCTTTGGGTTTATTGCTACTCTCCTATCATTTCCAGAGCCATCACTGAGAGTAGTAATCTTAGGATCATCTGCCAACGTCACATGAACTATTCGCCTCTCTGCTGCCCCCATAGGCTCTAAAGTTATAGACCTACCTGTTGCTGTTACTTTATCAGCTACCCTGCGTGCCATTTCGCTCAAGGCAGTGTCCTTTCGCTTCCTGTAATCTTGAACGTCAAGTTGTATCCGCACCAATTTATCACGTTGCTTATTTACTATTATGTTAACAAACATCTGGAGAGCACGTAATGTTTCTCCTCTACGACCTATAAGGAGTGCCGAATCTTCCCCATCAATATCTATCAATGGCCCTCCACTTTCCTCATTGTGTGCGCTTTTTAGAGTACATGTAGCAGACGTGCTTAGAAAGCCCAAGATTCTTGATACGACCTCCATCGCCCGAGCTCCAGCGTCCTCATGGGCTGAAAGCTTACGCGCGCGAATTTTCGCTAATTCAGAACCAATTCCCAGAAAACCCGTCCGTCCCGAATTTAGAATTTCTATTTCAATTTCGTCTCTGCCTACGTCGAGTTCGTGCATTGCGACCTCGATGGCTTCTTCGACGCTCTTGGCTGTTATTTCGCGTATTAATTGGTTCTCCATTGACTGACGTTTCCTCCTTAGAATCGTCTTCAGACACTTCAGACGCCTCAGGTACCTCAGGCACCTTAGGGGTATTAGGTGCTGCTCTGGTAAATAATGGACTCCATCCAGTAATAAAATATTGCGTAAATACTCCGACAACATTAGACACTACCCAATACAAAGCGAGGCCGCTCGGGAATGTCATAGTGAGGAATCCAAGCATTATGGGCATCATCCAAAGCATCATCGTATTAGTCGATTGTTGCTTCGGATCAGTGGATGGTGCACTAGTCATCTTTTGCTGCACCCAAGTTGAGGCTCCAACCAAAATAGGCATAATAAGTTTAGTTGGATCTGGCTCAGCTAGATTCAACCATAAGAATGAACTACTGAGTGGTATAGCTTCATGAACAAAAGGCACCCATGAATACAAATTTCCGGACAAGGATACTAATCGATCAGGATTCGTTGGCAAAGTACGAATTAAAGCTTGGAAAAGACCTATCCAAATAGGGAATTGAATGGCTAGAGGCCCCAAGCAACCTAATGGGCTTACTCCAGCCTCTTTGTAGAGTTTCATGGTTTCCTGTGAAACCCTCTTTGAATCAGCCTTATATTTATCTCTTATAGCCTGCATTTGCGGTTGCAACTTCGTCATAGACCTCATCTGCCGGACTTGTCTAAGCGTCAATGGTGTCGTAGCAACCCTAACGAAAATAGTAAAGGCAATAATTGATAATCCCATATTGTTGAACAACAAAGAGTACAATAAGACCAGGCTGTTGATCATAGGCCTCAATATGCCTTGGTTCCAAATAAATATTATTCCATCCAGCACAGCCTATTCCTTAGTCTCAAAATCCCATCGAACTCGCCATCTATCCACATCAATAGCCCGCACCACACCGTTTTTATCTCCCACATACACTATTGCAGTCTCTCCTATACCTGTACCAACCAAGGGAGCCCTAATTTCACTATCAATATCAATTGGCACCTCAACTACTGTACCACTATCTGAATCAATCAAAGAAATGTTTCCCTGATCAGTTGCTACAATTAAATCATTACCCGCTAAGAATGGAGTAGACGATATGGAATCGTTTAATTGTATTTGCCACAAGGGTAAATCTTCTTCTCTTCTGTCTATTGGCAAAGCATTTACTTTTCCATCCATAGACGCAACATACACGTTTGACCCATCAGTGACAACACCAGCCCAATACCAATTATCCCCTTGATATGACCACAATAGTCTTTCCTTCCCATTACTATTAGGTTCACTAATATCTAGGGCGTAGACTTTCCGATCAAACGAACCAAATATAACTGTTTCATCTATAACAATTGGCTTCGTAACAATTGCTCCACTGGTTTTAAATTTCCACAGCGTTCTCTCATCAGCAGTAAGTCCTTCATCAATTGCTATAGCATAGAGGTAATCATCCATCGCACCAAAATACGCAACTCCATCTTCAACAACTGGGGTAGACCAAATCCTTTTATCTTTTTCTTTACCTTGTCTTAACCCATCTGTAGGAAATATCCAAAGGCGAGATCCATCATCCTCGTTAAATGCATACAGATTGCCATCCTCCGATCCCACAATAACCATTCCATTTGCAACTACAGGACTTCCAATAATAGCCCCAGGTAGATTTTCCTCCCATTCGTCCTCTTCTAATCTGCCACTATTTCTTCTATCTTTTCTAAGTGCAACTAATCTGCCATTATCATCATTATTTACCGACCCCCCAATGAAGACAAAACGTTTTCCAATTGCTGGAGGATTGAATACTCCACCCAAACCTCTTTCTACTGGTGGTTTATATTCCCATACTGGAATAGCACGTTCATCTCTATCTAGGGCGCTAGAATCAAGTGCCACAACACTTCCATCACTTGAAGCAACATAAATAGTTGATTCAGAGATAGCTACGGGAGTCCACCCCTGCGCTCTTCCAATAACATCACGTCCTGTACATCCAGACAACACCAATAATGACAACAATGCGCTGGTAAAAAATAATGTCATTTTCATTTTGCTTGCCTGTTTATCATCAAACGATTCAAGTTATCCCTAACATCTAACGATGCTAGCAATGAGTAGACAGTGATTGGTGCTAAATTTAAGTTTAACAATGTTCAATTACGGAACCGGATCGTATCCCATATTTCCAAATGGATGACAGCGAACAATCCTACGCCCAAAAAAGAACATACCCTTCACAAATCCATATTTAGCTATGGCCTGGTAGCAATATTGAGAACAACTCGGTTGGAACCTACAGGTAGTAGGTAGCCATCGGGCAATTACTTTCTGATAAACTATTATTAGAAAGAGACTTCCAGTTTTCAAATATTGCCACTCCCAGTAAACAGAGCCCTCTCGATAAGATTACTTCTAGACAAGAGATCCTGTACAGCCAATTTCAGTTGATTATATTCAGAAGTCAATCTATTCTTACGTACAATTAAAACTAGGTCCCAGCCGTCTTCAATATGTATACTTTTCAATATTTCCCGTAGTCGTCGCCTGGCTTTATTCCTAACTACAGCATTTCCAATTCTACGTGACGTAATTAAGCCAACCCGTGTATTTGCACATCCATTATGTACGGCCTTCAAAACGAGAAGTCGATTCGCCCAGCCTCGGCCTTCATCAAATACATTTTGGAATTCCTTATTTCTTCTTAACCGTAGATCTCGCCGCATATAATTCGACAGTATATTAGACTGTCAAGCGATGGCGACCCTTGAGGCGTCTCCGTCTTAATACTAGACGTCCACCCTTAGAAAGCATCCTACGGAAGAATCCGTGGACTCTTTTTCTGCGACGTACATTTGGTTGATAAGTGCGTTTTGGCATACCCTTTAAGTCTCCATGAGATGCGTATTATAATTTATTTAGAAATTCAGTGTCAATTTAGTAGGGCTATGATTAAAAACAAAACAATACATAAAATACGATTGGACAACTTATTGGTAGAAAGAGGGTTAGCAGAAACAAGAGAAAAGGCTAAATCCCTTATAATGGCGGGCCATATAATATCCAATGGTCAAAAGTTAACAAAAGCAGGAACATCGGTCCCTAATGACATACCCATCGAGTTAATGTCTCAAGATCCTTTCGTAAGCAGGGGAGGAATAAAGCTAGAACATGTAATCGAATATTTGGGGCTAGATCTAAGTGGAATGAGGATCCTTGACGTTGGAGCCTCAACTGGAGGGTTCACGGACTGCATGTTGCAGAAAGGCGCTAAACAAATTTTTGCACTGGATGTAGGGTATGGGCAGATAGCCAATAAATTGCGGGAGGACTCCAGAGTAGTAGTTCTCGATCGAGTGAATGCACACTACCCATTCAAGTTGCCAGCAAAAGTCAATATCGTGACCATTGATGTCTCTTTTATTTCCATTACCAAAATCATACCAAACGTTCTTGCTCACTTAGAAAGACCAAGTATTATGCTAGTCTTAGTTAAACCACAGTTTGAAGCCATGCAGAGTGACGTTGGAAAGAAAGGCATCATTAAGGACCCTAAGATTCACGCAAAAGTTCTAGGTGATATAATTCGCTGGGCCGCTTTATCTAAACTGACAATACAAAACCTAATTCCGTCCCCAATAACTGGTGCCAAAGGAAATAGGGAATTTTTCTTAGTTCTAGAACACTAAGATTGTGACTTCTACCCCTGAATACCTTGTTATAGGTCACGTGACATTTGACCTAACTCCTGACGGGATATCCCTGGGCGGACCGGGGTTCTATTCATCGCTAACTCTATCCAAAATGGGTCGTAGAGTGGCCCTTTTGACGTCGGGTATCACTTCTGAATTCAATATGCACTTAGACCAACTGGAAGTAGTTAATGTGCCATCACAAGCCACAACCACATTTGAGAATTGGAATTCGGACGGAACGAGGCTGCAAAAAATACATTCAGTCGCCTCAGAAATAACAAAACTAGATGTGCCACATACATGGCGTGACATACCTACAGTATTATTATCACCTGTAGCGAATGAAATAAGACCAGAAATCATGGATTTGTTCTACAATTCTTCACTTGCTATTAGCCCCCAAGGCTGGATGCGAAAATGGAAAAATGATGGGATAATACAGCAATCCAAATGGGGCACTAGAATTTCTTTTTTAGATAATACCCAAGTCGTAGTATTTTCGAATATGGATATTCCCAAATATGAGACTGGATATTCAGATAATTTTAACTGTTCAGTTTTAATCATAACACTAGGAAGTGAAGGAGCTTATCTGCGATGGGAAAACAATTGGTTTCATATTCCACCGTATCCTACAATTGAAGTTGACCCAACCGGATGCGGGGATGTATTCATGGCTGCCTATCTGATACGATACAATGAAACCAACGACCCGTTACAAGCTGCATTATTTGCTAGTTGCGCCGGTAGCTTATGCGCAGAAGGGTCTGGACATATATCCATTCCAAACAGAGCAGATGTTATAAACCGTATGAATCAATTCCCCAACATGGCAGTTGAGCCAGTGGATCTATTAAATTAAGTCCTACCCTAATAGGAGTAGTATCAGTATATGTTCAAAAAGGTCATTAATCGAGTCAATTTCCCAACAATGGAAGAGGAAATCTTAAAGTTTTGGAAGGAAGCAGATATTTTTTCCAAAACTGGGAATGATCAAACTAAGCCTCCATTCATACTCTACGAAGGCCCCCCTACTGCCAATGGTAGCCCCGGGATACATCACGTCCTCGCAAGAGTATTCAAAGACATTATATGTCGATACAAAACCATGAAGGGATTTAGACCTTTGCGTAAAGGTGGTTGGGATACACATGGTCTTCCAGTCGAATTAGAGATAGAACGAGAGTTGGGGTTGAAGTCAAAACGAGATATTGAACAGTATGGTATAGAAAAGTTCAATCAAAAATGCCAAGAAAGTGTTTTTCGTTATGTTAAGGAATGGGAACGTTTAACAGATCGCATCGGATTCTGGGTCGATATGGAAAAGCCCTATGTAACCATGGAAAACTCATATATTGAAACCGGATGGTGGATATTTAAGAATCTTTGGGATAACGGTTTAGTTTACAAGGGTTTGAAAGCAACTCCCCATTGCCCAAGATGTGTCACATCACTCAGTTCACATGAACTAGCTCTAGGTTATCAAGAGAATACTCCTGACCCATCCGTATACGTAAAATTCCCCCTATTAGATACGAAAGATAATTTGGCCTTCCTTAATAAATGGGACGACTTAACTACTTCAACGCAATCAAAAATGACCACTTATTTCCTATCATGGACAACTACTCCATGGACTCTGCCTTCTAATACTGGACTAGCCGTAAATGCAGATGCGAGCTACGCGATCGTAGAAATTTCTGATGATGCAAATACCATAGAAAGACTAATATTAGCTGAACAATTAGTGAGCAAAGTAATCCCTGAACCACATACAGTAGTAGGATTAATAAAAGGATCCGATTTAAAAGGATGCCTTTACAAACCCTTGTATCATCCCCAAGAATTTGGCCTGGAAATCAAAAAGTTTGGGATTTCTTCAAAGGAACCTAACGGTACTCCATCTATCATACATTCTACGTCTACGTTCGAAACAAAAGTTATTCTAGGAGATTTTGTCTCCCTAGATGATGGAACTGGAATAGTCCATATAGCTCCTGCTTTCGGTGATGAAGACTTGTCTGTAGGAAAACAAAACCAACTTAATTATCTGCAGCCTGTGGATATGCAGGGATGTTTCGTAGGAGATTTTCCATTTAAAGGGAAATTTGTTAAACAGGCTGATACGGACATTATCAACGATTTAGAACAACGCAATCTTTTATTGTCTCATTCAACCTACTATCACACATATCCTTTCTGCTGGCGTTGCAAAACTCCCTTGCTCTATTACACCAAAGAATCGTGGTACATTCAGACTACAGCTCTAAAAGAACAATTACTATCAGAAAATCAGAAAATTAATTGGTACCCTGAATATATAAAAGAAGGAAGATTTGGCGAATGGTTACGAAACGGAGTGGATTGGGCAATATCAAGAGAACGCTATTGGGGTACACCCATACCCATTTGGCAATGTACCGTTTGTGCCAACTATACATGCATAGGAAACATCAGTGACCTGAAAAGTAAATCCGGATCCAATCAAATAGGCGATATCAATAAGCTCGACTTACATAGGCCTTATATAGACCAAATATCCATCAATTGTACACATTGTGCCAATAAAATGTACCGTATCCCTGAGGTAATGGACGCATGGTTTGACTCTGGAGCTATGCCGTTCGCCCAATGGAATATTAAATCTGATACAGAACTACAAAGTTTACTAAAAACCGGCCCATTTCCGGCAGAATATATATGCGAAGCGGTGGATCAAACCAGAGGATGGTTCTACAGTCTATTGGCCATCTCAACGCTCCTTACCGGAAAATCAAGTTACAAGAACGTCATATGCCTTGGTCTAATATTGGATGAAAAGGGCCGCAAAATGAGTAAATCTATTGGTAATGTGGTTAACCCTTGGGAGATACTAGACATCCACGGAGCTGATGCAACACGATGGTACTTGTTTACAGCAACACAGCCAGGGGAATCACGAAGGTTTTCACAAAAATTGGTTGGTGAAGTTGTCAGAAAATTCGTGCTAACTCTTTGGAACGTATATTCCTTCTTTGTCACCTACGCTAATATCGACAAGTTTGATCCAATAACCTCCACAAAAGGAATAAAGCCAACATCTGAATTAGACCGATGGATCATATCCGAACTAAATACTTTAATTCAGCAAGTAGATCAATGCCTAAACTCCTACGACCCTACAAATGGAGGAAGAAAAATACAAGAATTCGTAGATTTGCTTTCTAATTGGTACGTACGTCGAAGTCGACGGAGATTTTGGAAAAGCGAGAACGATACTGACAAACTTTCCGCCTATTCTACCCTCTACTCATGTCTAGTTACCTTAGCAAAGTTAATGGCTCCATATACACCATTTCTTTCTGAAGAACTCTACCAAAATCTAGTGGTATCATCTGATAATAGTGCAGAAACAAGTGTCCACCTTACTACTTTCCCTGACTACAACAATTTGCTTGTAGACGAACCACTAATGCGAGCTACGCGATTAGCAATGAAATTATGCAGCATGGGTCGTGATGCTCGCTCAAGAGCTGGCAAAAAAGTACGATTGCCGTTAAATACCTTAATGGTTAAAACCAGTAGTGCAGATGAAGAACAATATCTAAATGACATCAAAACACAAGTTTTAGAAGAATTGAACATTAAACAACTAATCTTGATATACGAAAAAGATTCTTTCTACCAGGATGCACATCAAACTGCTGCAGGTGCTACAAGTATATTAACTAATAACTATCAGGTAGTATTTGATAGCGGATACATGGTAGCAATAGATACAAATATTACGGACGAACTAGCCGAAGAAGGATTGGCAAGAGAATTGATCCACCGGATACAAAATATGCGCCGAAATGCTGATTTCCAAGTAACCGATAGAATTAATTGCTATCTGCAAGGGCCTAAAGTTATTTCTGATGTGATTGGTAAATTCGGAGACGCTATTAAAATAGAAACATTATCCAACAATATAATTGAAAAAATTGCTGATGATCTTGCTATCTACGAAACTCAGAATCTAGACAACATGGAAATAACGCTTGGGGTAGAACTGTCGAGTTAATGTAACCGCAAAAGAATGCCAATCGTTTGATATTCCAACCTTATAACTTAATCGGACGGCCTTTCACCAAGAATGACATCCAATTGCATGACCTTGCCGTCACGCCAAATCTCAATTCCAATCTTATCAGTAGATCCGAACTTGGACCTCAGAACCCGAGTAAGATCTTTTATAGCTGACACTTGCTCACCATCTAAAGCCAAAATCACATCTTGGGGCCTAAGCCCAGCATCCGAAGCCGGACTGCTTCTCATTACGTTAACGATAAAAACACCACGTTTCAGAACGCGATCCATATCAGCTATTTGTTGAGCATCCATTTCCTTAATTCCAATACCCAACCAAGGCCATCTTACTTTCCCAAAGTCTATTAACTCCTTAGCGACAAGCAAAGCGGTCTCTCCACTTACGGCAAATCCAATACCCTCCACACGTTCTCCTCTAATCCCAGCCGTATTGATCCCCACGATTTGCCCCGCCATATTTAAAAGGGGTCCTCCACTGTTACCAGGGTTAATAATAGTATCTGTCTGTATAAGATCATAAAGAGTACGATTGTGACTCATCTCCAAAGAACGATCCAATGCACTTACAATACCCAATGTGACTGAAGGTCCTCCAGGTAAAGCCAATGCGTTACCTATTGCTATAACCCATTGACCAACCTTTATAGTCTCCGGATCGGCAAAGTCCAGATACGTAATTTGGTTGCCCCATTCATCAATTTTCAACACTGCTAAATCTGTATCATAGTCCACACCCACGACGGCGGCTTCCAAAGGATCCCCTTCACCAACCGTGACAAGAACCTTAGTCGCTCCCTCTATAACATGGTTATTAGTTAAGATATACCCATCGTTCCGAAAGAACACTCCGGAACCACTATTTGATCCTTGTTCCTCCCCCCATATCCCCACAGTCATTTTCTCAGCAACTACAGACACGACAGCTTCTCTGACGTTTTCTATCACCAAAGGCAAATTTAAAATGCTAACCTCAGCAGTATATTCCAATTTATTAGTCTCAGTCTTATGAATAACACTGTCATCATCAGTCGAATAATCATTCTCCAATCCGTTTTCTTCAACCCATGGAACAGAGGATGTTGAAGAACTACACCCGATTGAAACCAAAGCTATGCACAAACAAATAATCACGGTGATTAACCTGACCACTACTAGAAACCCTCCAATCTTAATTTGTAATTGACTCTATAGATGCCTGCTGAATTCTAATTATTTCTTCTATCCCAGATTGAGCCAAATCCACAGCTTCACTAATCAGATTTTTGTCGAATGCTTTGCCTTCCGCAGAGGCTTGCAATTCCACCATTTTACCTTCATCAGTCATTGCGATGTTAAAATCTACTTGGGCTCTAAAATCTTCTTCATAACAAATATCCAACAATAGTTCATTATTTATCAAACCCACGCTTACAGCACCTACAGCACCAATTATTGGAACTCGTGGCAAAACTCCTTTGCTAACTAAACTCCAAACAGCTTGATACAAAGCCACAAAAGAACCATTAATGGCAGCAGTCCTTGTTCCACCATCCGCTTGCAAAACATCGCAATCAATTACTACTGTCCTGGATCCTAATCCTTTTAGATCCGTTATAGCCCTCATAGAACGACCAATTAAACGTTGTATTTCTTGATATCTGCCCTTAACAGACCCCCCCCTGCTTTCACGATTAGTTCGGGAAATGGTAGATCTAGGCAACATAGAATATTCAGCAGTAACCCACCCTTTATCCTCACCTCTTAACCAACCAGGTACTTTTTCCTCAATACTCGCCGCACATATAACCTTGGTATCACCCATTTCAACCAATACGGACCCTTCAGCAAATGACTGATATCCTACACTGAATTTAGTATCTCGAATGTCTAAATTGGACCTTCCATCAATTCTTTTCAAAAACCCTCCAAATTACAAAAGCTGCTCGTCATTATATTAAGATTATTATATATACGTCCATCTAGAAACCTTTAGATTCCCAAATTAGATTATCAGAATATAATAAGGGAAAACTGTGGAATTGGTGAAGATTCACTAAAATTTCATTAGCTTAGACTTACACTTAAAATCAATTAGTGTATTAATTACCTTAAGTTTTACCGAGTCAAAGTTAAGGTCAGACGAATCAAGATTTAGAAAACCCACCGGCGTTGTGTTAAACGAACAGGATCTCTATAATTAATTTAACACATCCTAATATGAAGAGATAAGACATTGAAACCCAATGCATATGCCTTTTTTCAAGGACACATCGTTCCTTTAGAAGAAGCTAATATCAATATTACCACTCACGCTCTTCACTACGGTACTGGTGCTTTTGAAGGCATAAGGGGGAACTGGAATGAAGAAAGGGCAATTACATATATATTCAAATTAAGAGACCATTATGAAAGACTAATTAACGGATGCAAATTGTTGATGTTGGATATCCCTTACTCCGTGGATGAGCTTTGTGCAATCACTGTAGACCTAGTGGAAAAGTGCGGCTATAGGTCCGATATTTATATAAGACCACTCGCATACAAAAGTGCCAATCAAGTAGCTAATCTTAAATTACATGAACTTTCTAGTGACCTCTGTATTATCATAGTACCATTCGGAAACTATCTCGAAAGTGATTCTCTAAGGTGCTGTACATCTTCATGGCAACGTACGACCGACACCACAATACCTCCTCGTTTCAAATTCACTGGAGGGTATATTAATAGTGTTCTAGCAAAAACCGAAGCAATCCTTGCCGGTTTCGACGAGGCAATACTTTTGAATAAGGATGGCAATGTATCAGAAGGTGCGGGTGAGAATTTATTTATGGTTAAAAAAGGCAAGTTATTTACACCACCCCTGATTGATAATCTTTTGCCAGGCATAACGAGAGGCACCGTTATCCAAATCGCAAAAGAGGAATTAGGACTAGAAGTAGAGGAAGCTCATATAAATCGAACAGAATTATATACAGCCGATGAATGTCTACTAACTGGAACAGCTGCTCACGTTACCGCTGTCGTCGAATTAGATAATCGCAAAATAGGTAAAGGCCTAGTAGGCCCAATCTCTAAATCAATTAGAGAACTGTACTTCGAAATAGTAAAAGGCAACCACTCTAAATACATAGACTGGTGCACACCAGCAGATCCAATAAAATAAAGACAAATGTCGTTTGAATTAGACTACCTTCTGTTGGTCTTTTTTTCTTCGTGTGGCTCTATCCAATTAGCCGTAAGCCAAGGACCTTTATACGGCTTGAGGTTTATCAAATCCCCATTCCCAAACAAGGTATTCGGATTATTGTTAATCTCTATATCTTTTACGTGGTTCTTTATTTCTGAACCACGGAACATACCTGATTCATCTGATGGACTAAATGGAAACCAGCAGGCTCTCTTTTTTATTTTTGGAGCTTGCATGGCCACTATATTCACTGTTCTGATTTCGTCCTTACACAATAATTCAAACAATAGAATTTTTTTGCTTTCGGAGCCTGGTCTTGAGTCTTTGAATTCTCACTCGTTTTACTCATCGACTCGGAAATATTTAAACCTCTTATGGAACCGCTAAAGCTTTTAGACCTACAATTAGTGGAATGGGCCAACATATTGTCAGGACAATATGTTGCCACTGATACAATCCTCAAACTTATCACAAGCGATTATTTGATACCTCTGATTCTTGGATTAATATTACTTGCCTTATGGTTTTCCGGTGATAATAGATATGCCAGAAAACGTAATCAAACCATCATCCTTACTGCCGTAACCGCGTTAGGTATAGCCAATCTTACCGTATTAATAATAAACGACTTCTACTTCAGAGCTCGCCCATTTGATGAAATTGAATTAACCCTACTATTTTATTTACCTACTGATTCATCTTTTCCGGCTAATCCAACTGCTGCGTCTATCGCTATAGCTTTCTCAATCTTACGAGAAAAGAAAATGGTGGGAACAATAACTCTAATACTTGCTTTGCTTTGGAGCATGTCAAGGATGGTCGCTGGAGTATCCTATCTTTCGGATATAGCAGCAGGTGCCAGCATAGGCATTGTAGCATCATATATCAGCAGTTTAATTTTGCTTAAACTTACACCCATCCCAGACCTATTAATACGAATTTTAAGAATACTTCATCTAGCTTAAATGATGGCAGGTTAAATATTCATACCAAGACAATTGCAATTAGTTAGCAATATGTTAAAAGTGGAATTCGGCAAAGGCATATTGTTTATTGCTTAAAACATACACGCTAGTCTTTTTAAACAAAAATCCTTACTCAAGGTGCCAATAAGTGGCAAACTAGTCAGATTCAACGATAACTAAACTCTGGTTGGCATCTACATCCTCAATTACATCGACATTTCCGCTAGGCCACCGGACTATTACAGAGTTTATTCTCCTTACACTGCCAACCCCGAAATGAGCTTCTACCATATTTTGACTCATCTGACTCGAACCTGCTGATATTTCTCTTATTTGCCTTATATTATCGACAACAATTTCAATCCTGGCTCCAATACCATCCATATTGGATTCTGAGCCACGTAATTTAACCTTAAGCCAACCATTGCCCGAAGTACATAGGTTTTGCAAAAGCCTTGGCTTCTGAGACAAATTATGAACAAGAATATCTACACATCCATCGTTATTAAAATCCAAAAAAGCGGCTCCTCTTCCAATTCCTAAGTCATCTGCGCCACTGTTTTTAGAAACATCACTAAATTTGCCATTTCCGTCATTTCTCAATAAAACATTACGTTGTTCTCTAGGATTATCAAAGTTTTCTTGTTTCAGATAACCGGAAACAACATAGAGATCCTCATCCCCATCATTATCGTAGTCTAAAAACATAGTGCCCCAAAACACTTGCGACGTACTTCCTCCGCTCAAATCGGTGTTAGAAGAAACAGTTACATCGTTAAACAAGCTTCTTCCACTATCGTATTTTAAGAGATAATTGACATCAATATTGGTCATATAAAAATCAAGGAATCCATCAAGGTCGTAGTCACCAACTGCTAAGCCCATCCCATTTAATCCTACATCTGCTTTTGTTTTTGCTGATACATCAGTAAATTCCCATGAGCCATCAACTAAAGGCCCATCATTTCTCCATAACACATTGGGTTGTAACTGATATCCGAAATCATTCACAACATAGAGATCAAGATCACCATCGTTATCAAAATCAATCCATGCAGGTTGAAAACCAGCTCCCCATATATTGCCCACTGGCATCTTTTCCCGCTTAGTTAACGGATCTCCCAACAGTCTTGTCACATCCTCGAAATATCCATCTCCATTGTTGTGGTACAAAACCAAATGGTCCACTAAATCTCCAAACACATGCGGGCCCCAGTCTATAGCCCCTTCTGTGTTCATATGCCTTACTATTACTAGGTCAACAAATCCGTCTAGATCAAAATCACCCCATGCACATCCCATGGATCTATGAGAACCATGAGAACCACTAAATCTATGATCTGTGACATCTTCAAACTGTCCTCCGCCAACATTGCGGAACAATTTGCTGACTCCATAGTTAGTCACAAATAAGTCTTTATTGCCATCATTATCGTAATCTGCCGCACATCCTCCATTAGCCACACCTAAAGGATCAGCGACGCCAGAAATATCTGCAACATCCTCAAATGTTGCATCACTTAAATTCCGGTAAAGAGCATTAGGCCCCTTAGAATTTGTAACATAAAAATCATCATATCCATCATTATCATAATCAAAAACAACAACGCCCGCTCCAAAGTCCAGAATATCGGTAGTTATTAATTGATGCTGCAGTGTCACTCCTGCACTTCGTGTCACATCCATAAACTGATCACCTATACCACCATCGTATTCTTCCTGTTCATTGCCTCCATCATTACCTATAACAGAAGCATTTCCACCACCATGAGCAGCAGAATCTGCATCGTACCCA